>CAYGBN010000010.1:20873-38066 GCA_964348155.1 uncultured Methanomassiliicoccales archaeon | reverse complement strand
GCTACACGCTGGCCGCCCCGGAGCACAGCATTGGCAGGATGACAGCTTTCCACGGCAACTTCGGCGTGCTGCTGCGGGCCTACGCCTACATCACCCGCCTGGGGGCCGAGGGCCTGGAGGCGGCCACGGAGCGGGCCGTCCTCAACTCCAACTACCTGCGGGCGCGGGTGGAGAAGCTCTTGCCGGTGCCCTTTGAGGGGCTTCGGAAGCACGAGTTCGTGGCCAGCGCCAAGCCCCTGCGTGCGAAGGGGTTGACGGCGTCGGACCTGTCCAAGGGACTCATCGACCACGGCTTCCATCCGCCGACCACGTTCTTCCCCGACCTGATCGAGGACGCCCTCATGGTCGAGCCCACGGAGTCGGAGACGAAAGAGGGCCTCGACGCCTTTGCCGTTGCGTTGGAGAGGTCCCTGGCGGAGGACCCCGCCCGCCTCCGGCAGGCGCCGTACAACGCCCCCGTCCGGCGCGTGGATGAGGTGGGGGCCGCCCGCCGTCCCATCCTCAGCTGGAGAATGCTGCATAGCGCACGGGGGTCCGCTCCGCCAGGAGCGCGATGAGCCGCTCCGCCCAGGCGAGCTTCCTCCGCTTCTCCTCCTCGGGCGCGTCCTTGGGGTTCGGCCGCTCGAAGTCGAACCCGACCAGGCGAACCTCCCGGGCGCCAAAGTGGGCCGCCAAGAAGGCCCCCCGGTCCCCGTCCGTGAAGCCCCCGAAGTTGAAGACGCCCGGGAAGGGCCTCGCCTGGGTGGTGGCCACCGTGCGGCGCGTGAAGCGAGGGGCCCAGCGCCTAAGCGCCCCGACGTTGTCCCCGTGGGCGTGCACCACGGCGACGGTGCCGTCGCGATGGGCCTGAAGTTGGTCCTCCACCCGTCCGTCCAGGTCCGTCACGAGGATGTCGGGTCGCACCCCCCCTTCCCGCGCCACGCTCAAGGCTTCGTCGGCGGAGATAAGGGTTCCCCTCGCGAGGTTCAGCTCATCCCTCAGGCTCGCGGCGTTGCCCAGCACCGTGACAACCCTCCCTTCAAGGCTTTGCCGGAGTTCGGAGGGGTCAACCCTGTCGGGGGGGAGCAAGGTGTCCAGCAGACGGGCCGCCCGCTCGTCCTGCTCCCGGGAGAACCCGAACTCACGGAGGATCTGACGGTAGAGGGGGTCCCACTCCCGAAACTCCATGCGGGCCCTCAGGGACGCCAGGCGTCGCTCTCGGGGATCTCCCGCGCGCTGGACCGATGGAGAAGGGCCGCCACCAGAACGATGGAAATGGCCAGGGCGGACTCGATATACACGAGGGTCAGTGCGACATCCTTGTTCCCGATCTCCAGAAGCGTCGAGACGAACTGGATGCCCGCTCCGACGACCAGGATTAGGGCGAAGAGCGCCAGGGCGACATAGAAGAAGGAGCGGGCGATCTTCCCCTTGGTGAAGTACGCCTCGGCGACGCGTCCCCCCTCATAGATGAGGGCCGCTAGGATGAAGATCCAGAAGCTGCTTCCGAAGGACGCCACGGCATCCGCCGGGAGGTCGGTGAAGCCCTGCCCTGCCTGGTAGGCGGTGAAGGCGCCGACAAAGAACGTGATGCCGGCCACCAGGGTGAACCAGATGCCCACGCGCCCGGAGATGAGCGAGTCCTTGATGTTCCCGTAGAACCTCGTGAGCCGTTCCCAGACCCTCCGCGGGCCCAGGATGTCCTCGTAGGCCCGGACCAGGAGGTACATGCCGAGGACGAAGAGGACGGCAGGCAGCACCAGGGCGGGCTGGATGATGAGGAAGATGGCCAGTGCCACCAGGGAGATGGCGATGGGCAGGACGATCCGGCGTCGCAGGCGCTCGTCCCGCATGGCCTTGGCGGCTATGTAGAAGGCGCTCTCTACGCTGGGGCTCTGCCGCACGTACACCCGCTTCACGTGGTTGATCTTCACCCGGGAGGAGATCATGGGGAAGATGTACTCGTCCTCGGCCCCATCGCTCACCAGGTAGGCGTTGTCGGGACGCACCCGCTCCAGGACGTCGTCGAGCTGCTGGCTGAGGATGGCGTCGGACTGGTGGCCCACGCGGGGGTCCCCCGTGATGGTGGCCACCTCCGCGTCCTGTCCGCCCTTCGTCATCTCGTCGTACATGGAGATGGCGGTGAGGATCGTGTTCACGTCCGCGTCCTCCGGGTCCGCCAGGGCCAGGGTCATGGCGGCGTCGAGGTTGGCCTTTCTCCCGATGACGGGACCCTGGACGTCCGCCTTCACCCCAATGTCGTTGTCCCGGTCGACGCACAGAACCAGGGTCCGCATGGATGTCAAATCATGGAGCGTGAGTTATTTTTACTTTCCCCTCTGAAGGGTCCGAAACGGATTTATCCACCTCCGTCCATGGGTCGCCGGGGAGGCTTCTGGAACTCATCTGGCACGGACATTCGTGCTTCGAGCTTCGGGGCCCCCGCGCGCTGGTCTTCGATCCCCACGACGGCCGCTCCATCGGCATCCCTCCCCCCTCCGCCTCGGCGGATCTCCTCTTCATCAGCCACGACCACTTTGACCACAACGCCGTGCGCTCTGTCCGCGGCGGACCGCGCATTGTGGAGGAGGCCGTGGACGGCAAGGTGGACGGCCTCCCCGTTCGCACGTACACGCTGCCCCACGACAACCTGCACGGAGAGCGACGGGGGGTGGTGCGCGCGTATCGAGTGGAGATGGAGGGCACCTCCATCCTCCATCTGGGGGACGTGGGGGACCTGCCGCCCCCGGAACTCCGAGAACACGAGGAGGGGGTCTCGGTTCTCCTCCTCCCCGTGGGAGGCGTGTTCACCATCGGCCCTGAGGAGGCCGTAGCGTGGGTGGATGCCCTGCGTCCCGCCGTGGCCGTGCCGATGCACTACCGCGTGGGGGGCATCTCGCTCTCGATCAAGCCCGTGGACGAGTTCTTGAGTCTTGTGGACAGGCGCATCATGAAGGTGGGGAACGCTGTGAGCTTTCAGCAGGAGGACCTCACAGGAGATCCCGTGGTGTGGGTCTTCTCCCGCTAGAAGAGCTGAAGCCCCTCCTCAATGCGGCCCAGCTCGACGGGCGTCGTCGCGGTGCCCGTGATGGCCCCCCGGTCGTTGGCCACGACGCACGCGCCCAGCTGAGGGGTCCCGTAGTTGGCGGTGGCGATGACGGGCTTCACCCGCAAGACATCCGCCACGACCCGGAGCTCCTCCTCCGACGCGTGCGGGTGGCAGATGGCGCCCCGGTTCGTTGCCACGGCCGCGGACCCCACGGTCCGGATGCCGGCCACGGTTGCCGGCACCAGCTCAACGTCGAGGGCGTCCTCCATCTCCTCGCGGGCTCGCCGTCCGTATCCCGGATGGCAGAGGCATCCGCGGTCGTTGACCAGGATGTTGTTGCCCACGGCGTTCAGACGGTGCTCCAGCCGGTAGACGTCCAGGCCCTTCAGCCGCGCCACCTCCTCCTCGCGAGCGAAGTTGGTCACGAACGCCGCCCGCGCGTTCAAGGCAATGACGCTGCCGATGACGGTGGCGCCCCCCAGGGTCGTCTGGACGGCCTCGACATCCAAGGCCCGCCTCGCCTGGAGGAGGACCTTCTTAGGGACGTGAGGGGAGGCCACCAGCACCCGGTCGTTGGCGGCGCAGAACACCCCGATGTACGGGTTGCCTGCGAAGTCCAGCTTATCCAGCAAGGCCAGCTACGCTCCCTGAATGGCAACGAGGTTGTGGACGGGGGAAGGGCGGGTGCCGTCCTCGGGTGGAGAGGGGGGACGGTGACCGGGGGACGCACCTAGGACTCGGGCAGCGACACCTCCACGAGTTCGTCCTCGAACTTGATGACCCTAACCCGGATGCGCCGGGGTGGCTTCTGGATCCCTCGCGACCACAGGAACTCGTTGAGACGGGGGTCGATCCACACGTCCTCCTCCTCGGCGTGCATGTGGCGCTGGACGAAGGCCCGGATCAGGCTGATGGCGCCCGGCACGCGCTTCGTGCGTGGGAGATCCCAGCAGCGACCCAGAGGGACTGTCAGAACGCGTTCGTCTTCCTCCGCCATGGCTCACCCCCTGTCCAGCTTGCTCCGCCTCCACTGGCGGCGCTTGGGATGACGGAGAAAGCGGCGGGACGTCCGCATGATGACCCATGCGGGCACGCGACGGTTGCCCTTGGCCGCCTTCAGGAGCCGCCGCTTCATGGCGTGGGGCTTGTTCCGCGCCACGCTACCGCCTCTCGATGTTGATGTCCCGCTTGCGGGGAATGATGGCCCGGAGGATCTGGCGCAGCGAGGCGTCGTCGATGACGGAGTTGATGCGGCCCGACTGCGCGAGGGTGATGAGCCGGTTCTCGATGTCCCGGGCCAGGTCGGGGTAGGCTAGGGTGATGCGACCCAACCGCTCGCGGGCCTCCGGTGTGAGGACCTGTCGGAGGATCGCCTGGCGGCGGGCGCGCGTTTCGGCCTCCACCTCCTCCTGCGCGGCCTGCTGCTCGGAGAGGCGCTGGAGCTCCTCCATCTTCTTGCGTCGGATCGCCTCCAGATCGTCCTCGTCCATGCGTCTCCCCTACAGGTACTTCTCCAGCGCCGGCTCCTCCTTGGCCAGGCGGGAAAGAATCTCGTTTGCCTTGTTGTCCAGGTAGGACCGCCCGGCGGGGGTGACGATGCGGCCCCCCCGGTCCACCCGCTGGACGTACTTCAGGTCCTCCAGCTGCTTCAGGCACGTTCGCACGACGTTCCGGCTGGCCTTGCGGGGGTGGTAGGGCGCCGAACCCCGATCCCTCCGCCCCCCGAACTCCCCCGCCAGGCGTTCCGCCCCGACGGGGCCGCGGAGGTAGACCTTCCGGCGGATGGCCGCCATGCGTGTGTACCACCACGCGCGGTCCTGGGGAGCCTTCTCCCGATGCACCCCCGTCTTCGCGAAGGCTGCCCAGTCGGGGGGCTGCGCCTTCTTGGACTTCTTCAGGTCATCCGCCACGGCCTCAATGAGGGCTCCTGGCGGCACGTCAAACACGGTGGTCATGGGAGGTTGGCGTCATTAGGGAGGGGAGGGGTATAAAACGTTTCGGCGGGCCAGTCCGTTGGCCCCCGCGTGGGGAGCGCCCAGGCTTATACGATGAAGCCCATGGCCCCCGGGACATGGAGATCATCGTGGGTGTCACGGGAGCTTCGGGCGTCCAGTACGCCCATCGCCTCCTCCTCCACCTGAAGGGCGAAGCCGTCCTGATCATGACCGAGGACGGGCGCAAGGTCATTGAGGCGGAGACGGCGATGCGTCCGGAGGACTACGAGGCGCTGGCGAAGGCCAGCCACGGACCTCAGGACTTCGATGCCCCCGCGGCCTCCGGGAGCGCCCCGTTCGACGCCCTGGTCATCGTCCCCTGCTCCATGAACACCCTGGCGAAGGTGGCCCTGGGGCTGGCGGACAACCTGGTCACCCGGGCGGCCTCCGTGGCGCTAAAGGAGCGCCGCACCCTCATCCTGGTCCCCCGGGAGACGCCCCTGCATGTCGCGCACCTGGAGCACCTGCTCAAGGCGGCGAGGATGGGCGCCATCGTGCTCCCCGCCATGCCCGGGTTCTATCACCAACCCCAGGAGATCAGCGACCTGGTGGACTTTGTGGTGGCCCGCATCCTCGACCACCTGGGCGTCCCCCACAAGCTCGTTCCCCCCTGGGGGGCCCTGGCAAAGAAGCCTTTTACGCCGGAGGACGGTTAGCCAAGGCCGTGGAGGACGTCATGGAGGAGCTCGAGGGGGAGTTCGATCTGGAGCGGGACTACCAGGAGACCGCCACCCTCCTGCAATCGTTGGGCTTGACCGCGTACGAGGCCAAGGCCTACATCGCGCTGGTGGCCCACGGCTACGGCAACGCGGACACCATCGCGGAGACGGCGAAGATCCCGCGGACCTCTGCCTACAAGGTGCTCTCCTCCCTCTGCGAGAAGGGCTACGCCATCTCCACCCGCGGCCGGCCCATGATCTACAAGCCCGAGTCGCCTCAGAAGGTGGAAGCCCAGGTGCAGAGCCGGATCGCGGACGTCTTCCAGAACCTGCAGCGCATCCACGAGGTTCTCATGGACAAGGGAGAGCCCCAGCTGGTCTTCACCATTACAGAGAAGGGGCGGGTCCTCAAGAAGATCGCCGAGCTCCTAGACACCGCGACGCAGACCTTCATCATCGCCACGCCCAACCTTTCGGAGATCCGGGAGGCCCTGAGGAAGAAGATCGAGGCCGCCGTGAAGCGGGGGGTCACCATCACCGTCATCACCGCCCCCACCCAGAAGGTGCTGGAGGACATGGCGGTCGTCCGGAAGCAGGGCCTCATCGCCACGGACATCATCGCCGATGGGGAGCGCGCCCTCATCGCGTCGCCGGACCTGAACGCCTGCGGGTACACGGACAACGCCTCCCTGGCAAAGCACCTGGAGAATTTCTTGATGATTCTCATGGAACGGTAGGGGGCCCCTTGCCCGACGCGTTCGACGTGGTGGTCATCGGAGCCGGGCCCGTTGGGGGGCACGCCGCGGCGCGCATCGCCGAAGCGGGGTTCGACGTCGCCCTGGTGGAGGAGCACCGGGAGGTGGGGGAGCCCGTCCAGTGCGGCGGCATCTTCACGCCCCGCGTGTTGGACATGGTGGACGCGGGGAGCACGGTCCTGGAGCGGATTCACGGGTGCGAGTTCTACTCCCCCAGCGGGGAGGAGATGGTCGTCGATGGGGGGGAGACGGAGGCGGTGGTGGTGGACCGGGCCGCCTTCGATCGGGAGGTCGTCAAGCGCGCGGTGTGGCGAGGCGCCACCCTCCTCCTGGGGACGCAGGCCACCGGGGTGGAGGCGTGGAACAGCGGGTTCTCCGTCCGCGTGGTGCGGAACGGGGAGGAAGACGCCCTTCGGTGTCGCCTCCTGGTGGGCGCCGACGGCGTCCGCGGCAACGTGACCCGCTGGCTCGGTCTGGCCCGACCGTACCGCGTCCTCCCCGGGTTCGAGGCGGAGGTCGCCGGGGCCACCTACACCCCTGGCTTCGTGAAGGTCTTCACCGGGAACGAGGTGGCACCGGGCTTCTTCGCCTGGCTCGTCCCCGCGGCCCACACGGCGCGCGTGGGGCTCTGCCTGCGCGAAGGGAACGCCCGGGCGTACATGGAGCGCATGTTCCGGGAGGGACCTCCTGCCGCCTTTCTCTCGGAGGCCCGCACCGTGGGCTACATCATCGGCGCCATCCCCATCGGGTTCGCCAAGCGGAGCTACGCCAACGGGGCCATGGTGGTGGGGGACGCCGCCTTCCAGGCCAAGGCCACAAGCGGCGGCGGCATCTACACCGGGCTGTCCTGCGCGGAGCACTGCGCCCGGACGGCCGTGGAGGCCCTGGAAGCGGGGGACACCTCAGCCGCGTTCCTGGCGCGCTACGAGGATCGCTGGAAGGCCGACATCGGCAAGGAGCTGAAGCGGTACGTCTACCTGCACAAGGTCCTGAGCCGCCTCAGCGACGGCCAGCTGGAGGAGATTCATCGCCTCCTGAACCGTCCCGCCCTGCTACGGACCATCAGGGAGTTGGGGGACATCGACTACCAGTGGCGCGTGGTACTCGGCGTCCTCAAGCAAGAGCCCCGCTTCCTGAAGTACCTGGGTCCCGCCGTCCGTGCCTTGTTCTAGAGGGCGTACCACTCTCCTTCCTGGGGGAGCAGGCACTCCCGCCCCTCCAGGACCTCCGCCAGGTGGTGGCGCGCATCTCCGTGCATGAGGACCACGGTCTCCGGGTCGCACCCGTCCACGAAGGCCACGAGCTCCTCGTGTCCTGCATGAGCAGAGAAGTCGAAGCGATCCACCTGACAGTGCACGTCGGTGAGGGCGCCGTAGATCTCCAGGACCCCCTGCTCCAGGAGACGGCGACCGTTGGTGCCCTCCACCTGGTACCCCGTCAGGAGCACGGCGCTCTGGGGGTCGTCCTTCACGCGACTCAGGTAGAAGAGCACGGGCCCCCCGTCCAACATCCCGCCCGTGGTGACGACGACGTCCCCTCGGAGGGCGGCGGAGCGGGTCCTCGCCGAGCGGACCATGCGGCTCCGTCGAAGGGCCCGGCGGAACTCCCGCGCCGACCGCAAACTGCGGGGATGACGGAGGTAGGCATCGCTCACGCGCCGCCCCATGCCGTCCACCCACACCTCGAAGCCACTGTCCGCCAGCGTCATGAGCACCTCCTGTGTCCGTGCCACGGCGAAGCAGGGAACCACGGCCAACCCGCCGCCCCCCACAACCTCCTCCACCCGCTCCAGAAAGGCACCCTCCGTCTCCTTCCGAGGAGGATGGCTGCGGCCGGCGTAGGTGGACTCCAGGACCAGGACGTCGCACGGCACTGGCAAGGCGCCGGCCATCAGGTGGGTGTCGAAGGTCTGGATGTCGCCGGTGAAGAGAAGCGTCCTCCCCTCGGCGACGTCGAACATGCTGGACCCGGGGATGTGGCCCGCGGGGTGCACGGCGACCTCGGTCCCCCCCACGGCCAGCCGATCGCCGTGGGACACCGTGATGAGGTTCCGGTTCATCGCCCGGATGTCGGCCACGCTGAAGGGCTCAGGAAACCCCTCCTGCTGGCTCACCTTCAGGCTGTCCTCCAGCAGGATGTTGACGACATCCGCCGTCACGGATGTCGTGTAGACGTCCGTGTCGTGGCGGCTGCTCACCGCGGGCACCATGCCGCAATGGTCCAGGTGGGAGTGGGTGAGGAGGAGGCCATCCACGGGCGGGGCCTCCAGGGGGAACTGCGGCGGGTCCTCTGGCTTGACGCCGTAGTCGAAGAGGAGGGTTCCACCGTCGTGCCGGAGGACCATGCCCAGACGGCCCACCTCGCTGGCGCCGCCCAAGAACCGAACATCCATCCTGCCTTCCACCTGGCCACGTGACTTGAACCTTGCGTCCTCGGAATCGCTACGTGGCGACGGGTTGCCCCTCGCCGCCCGTTCCCCGGCGGCGCAGCCGTCGGAGGGTGGGCCAGACCTCCTGGCAACGAATGGCCCTCTCCATCCGGCGACGCCCCATGATCCGCATGGCGTGCTCAAGCCAGAAGTCCGTGGGGAAGAAGGCGTCGGCGAGCTTCTTGATGCGCACCCCCGTGGCCAGTTGATGCCCCGCCACCTTCCGCCATCGGGTCTCGTAGGCACCCAGGGGAACGCCGTCCTCCAGGTAATCCGCGATGGCGTGGCCTGCGATCCGGGCGCACAGCATGGCCAGGTTCACGCCCCCGCCGTTGGTCGGCATCACGTGCCCCGCCGCGTCCCCCACGAGCAGGACGTTTCCGCGGACCGTTCGGGAGACGGGCCCCATCTCCGGAACCCAGCCCCCCGTCCAGCCGTCCGTCACGAACCCCCTGGCGTCGAGCCACCGCTGTAGCAGGGCCGCCAGGTTCCCCCGGAAGCGGTGCCACACCCCCAGGCCCACGTTGGCCACGCCCGATTTGGGGATGACCCACGCGTACCCCCCCGGCGCCAAGCTGCCGAAGTAGATCTCCAGCGCTTCCTCGTCGAAGGCTCCCTCGACGTCGCACGTGATGGCGGCCGCCAGGTGTTCGGGAGGGTGCAATCCGGCGGACCGCGCCACCATGGAGTGCGGCCCGTCCGCCGCCACGATGACCTTCCCCTCGAAGGTTCCGCGGGAGGTGGTCACCTGCGTGGCGTGCACCCGTTGCACGAGGCAGTCCGTGAGGATCTCCGCCCCCTCTCGCCCGGCCAGCTCGGCCCAGTGGGGGTCCACGCGCGCCCGCGACACCGTGTACCCTTGGAAGGGGACGTCGTACGCCCGGAGCGCGGGGCTGAACACGCGGATGACGTTCGTCCGGGCGTGCTTCATCTCCTCCGGAAGGTCGTACAGAGAGCCCACCTCCCCGGCCAGGGGGAAGAGGGACGCCACCTCCTCGTCCGCCGCCATGAACTCCCCGCACTGGACGGGGACGCCGATCTCCTTCCGCTTGTCCACGCACAGGGTGTGGAGTCCTCTCGCGGCGGCGTACCGCGCGGCGGTGCTGCCGGCGGGACCGGCCCCCACCACAATCACGTCGTAGATGTCCGCGCCCCCTGAAGGAGTTGGATGCTGCCCGGGGCGAGTTCCCGAGCCTCCACATCCTGGAAGCCGACCTCTCTCATTAGCTCTTCGTACTCCGCCGCCGTCCCCACGATGCGGTAGGTACGAAGGAGCTGGCGGTACGGGTCGTGACGCCATCGGCGACGGACGTGACGCGGCACCAGCAGGCGGACGATGAGGCCTCCGCCCCGCGCCAGCCACAGTTCCATCAGCCGGCGCTCCCACGCCCCCTCGCCCCGGAACAGGTCGAGGATGTGGAGCTCGCCTCCGGGACGGAGAACGCGGAGAACCTCGCGGAGGCTCCTCTCCTTGTCCAGGAAGTCACGGAAGGAGAAGATGCAGAAGGCTCTGTCCACGGAGGCGTCTCGCAGGGGGATCGCCTCGGCCTGCCCCACCACGGGGATGTACCGCGTTCCCGCAAGCCGTGTGGCGGAGTAGCGAAGGATGGTGGGGGACGGATCAAGGAGATACACGCGGGCGCATCGAAGGTGCTGGGCGAAGCCACCGGGCCCGGGTCCGATCTCCAGGGCCACCTCCGACGCCGCCGCCCGTCGAGCGGCCTGTGCGCGCCAGGAGGGGAGCCGGAAGAGGGTGGACGCGCGGTTGACGCGCTCGTAGTAGGGCAGAAACTCCTCAAGGGAGGCGATGACGTCCTCCCAAGCCCCGCGGGACAACCCCTCGGCCATCATGGCCTAGTGCTCGCGTTGGAGGACCAGGTCGACCAGCTTGAGGAGCTCCAGCTTGTAGGGGCCCGGTGCCAGGGGGCCCAGGGCGGCCTTCGCGGCCTCTCCGAACTCCACGGCCCTGCCTCGGGCCAGGTCCACAGCTCCCGAGCGACGGAGGATCTCCACCCCCCGTCGGACCTCGTCGGGCGTGTTGTCCGCCTTCCGGTACAGGCGAGCGAGCTCGTCCCCCCCCTCGGCCCCGTTCCGCAGGGAGTCAATGGCCAGGAGCGTGACGTTCCCCTCCCGGAGGTCCGTGCCCGTGGGCTTCCCGATGACCTCCTCGTCCCCCACCACGTCCAGGATGTCGTCCACAATCTGAAAGGCGATGCCGAGGTTCGTCCCGAACGCGCCCATGGCGCCGACGTCCTCCGGACCGCCGCCCCCCAGGATGGCACCTACGCGCGCTCCGGCGGCGATGGGCCACGCCGTCTTTCTGCGGATGATGTCGATGTACTCCTCCTCCGTGAGGCTGAGGTCCCGGGCCCGGGACTGCTGGCGGATCTCTCCTTCCGCAAGACGGCGGCACGCCTCCGCCGTGATGTCGACGACGGCGTCGTCGAACTTCCCGCCGATGGCGTAGGCCTGGGTGAAGAGGAAGTCCCCGGCGACGATGGCGTGAGGGACCCCAAACTTCCGGTAGGCGGCCAGCTTGCCCCGGCGGAGGGACCCCCCGTCGTTGATGTCGTCGTGCAGGAGGGTGGCCGTGTGGATGAGCTCCAGCGCCGTGGCGACCCGGATGGCCCTCTCGACGTTCTTCCCCCCCACGGCGTAGAAGCAGAGGATGGTGACCGTGGGACGAATCCGCTTCCCGCCGGCTCCGATGACGTAGCTGGCGATCTCCGTCAGGAGGCTCTCCTCGGACCCCACGCTCTGCCTCAGCAAATCCCCCACCATGGAGAGCTCTTTAGAAATCGAAAGGTCCCAGGAGGCCATTCACCCGCTCAAGCGGCTGACGCTATATTAGGTTTCTCTATTTACCCTTTGGCGAGCCGAACTGGCTCGGCTATCGGGCCTCGGACGCCGTCCTTCTCCCCACGGAGACGGCGCGGGCGATCTCGAAGGTGTCCTCGTTCCAGACGAGGGCGAAGGAGGACATGTCGTGGTTGACGGCCCGGAGCTTCACACAGCGAAGGCGGCGCTGCACGTCCAGGTCGGAGACGGGGTAGAGGTCCAGGTGAAACACGCCGTCGGCAAGGTAAGCTTCGTCCAGGTCTCCGCCCGGCGCCGAGGCCTCGCCTCGGGTCTCCAGCAGGAGGAACACAGTGGCCTCCAGCTCCCTGAGCCACTCGAAGAGGTAGAACAGCTCCGTTCGCCGCTCGTCAAACCCCGCCATCGTCTCCAACACGTTCATGGAGTCGATGACCACGAAGGACAGGTTCTTCCGGAGCATGGCCATGTCGAAGATGGAGAGGTTCTCGTACGCCGCCGGGTCGTCCATCCCCATGGCCTCCAGATGTTCGACCAGCGAGGCCTTGCTTTGCTCCAGCGTGAGGTAGAGGCCCTTCTCTCCTCCGCGGAGGGCGCTATGGTAGAGGATGCTGAAAGCAAGGGAGGACTTCATGGTGCCGGGGGAGCCCGTGATGAGGACAATGTGGCCCTCGGGGATTCCGCCCTCGAGGGTCTCGTCCAACCCCCGCACGAAGGTCTGCTTCCGTGGTCGTGCCATGGCCGTCACGCGCGCACTCCCTCAGCCTGTCTGCGGAAAAGCGTATCGCGGCGATTTCCCGCCGTGATAACCAGGGTCAGCGCGCCCTCGGCCTGGCCGGACGGGGCAGGGCCACCCGCTCGTCCTCCACGCGCTCGCTTCGCTCCACGGCCCGACGGAGAGCCGGCGCCAGGGGTTCGAGGTAGCGGAGGATCATCTCGTCGTTCTTCCCGATCCACTCGGCCAGCATGACCATGGGCATCATCACGGCGATGAAGGGGTAGTACTGGTCGGGATCCGGGAAGGTCCGGCCCAGGATGTCGAGTCCCTGGGATGCCAGCTCCGCGAGCCGCGCCAGGTGGGCCCCATAGTCCTCCAAGGTTAGCTGCGGGTCGTACCCCCGCAGGGTCGTCAGCGGGAGGACCTCCTTCTCCCGCATGGCCGCCAAGGAGAGGTTCGCGATGCCAAGGTGGAGGTCCTCGTACACGTTGACGACGTTGTTCAGGAAGACAATGGCGACGTCGAGGAAGGACCACCCCTGCACCAGGCTCTCCAGCTTCTCCGGCTTCAGCACCCTGTCCATGAAGGACACGTCGATGAGATTGTAGCGCGTCCCCCCGCTGATATGGTTAGCCAGCCGCTCGTACCACGGGAGGTCGCCCGGGGGGAAGGAGAACCCCCGGGAGATGTTGGCCACCTGTCCCAGGTCCAGGTGCGACTCCTTCTGGAACATCGTGAGGGCCTGACCCAGGGCCACCCGCTCGTCCAGGAGCTCCATCTGGTAGAAGAAGTCACTTCCGTGGGGGGAGAGGGTGAAGAGGACGTTGAAGTTGCTCGTGATGGCCGTGACCAGGTCGAACAGCCCGAGCTGATCCTGGCGCAGGATCGACATGAGGCGCTTCATGTAGGCCTTGGTGTCCAGGGCCGGGTCCGTCATGGAGGAGAGGACGAGGTGGTAGAGGCCCTTGGCCTCCAGGTAGCTGTAGTCCGCCTTGTCCACCAGGTCGTCCAGGATGCCCGTCTGGCACTTGTAGAGGACCTTGGCCACCAGCGAGTGCTTCACGCTCTGCGGCCGCATCCAGCGGAGATACTTCTGGGAGATCATGCACGCCCCCGAGGCGAACCGCATCGTCTGGGGGTAGTTCCACGGGAGATCCACGTGCTCCAGAAGCCCCCGATCCGTGTACCCCTCGGGGCGAAGACGCACGGGGAAGCCCTCCCGGTCCGCCGCGACGGCGGCCAGTTGCTCCCCGGTGTGCCGGAGCAGGTCGTGGAAAGCCCCCGCGTCGAGGCCTAGGTCCAGCTCTCCCACCAGGCGCAGCGCATGGTCTCCGAGCTTCTCCACGTTGTCGCGCAGCAGACGGACGTCCGCGGCGCTGATGGCCACCTCTCGGCGGAGCATGGTCCTCCTGTCTCTCCGCCTCTCCGTGGCCAGGTACGTGGAAAAGCATTCCCTCAGGAATCTCCGCTGTGATTATCAGGCGTGAGGATGGGGAAGGTGGTATTGCATCTGATAACGGGGTCTCAACCTATTTTATGAGCCCGCTGGCCTAGGAACGCGACGCGGGGCGATTCCATCTCCGAGATTCAGGTCCTGGGGGCGACAACCGCCATCTTCCTCTCCGTGGTGGTGGTGGCCGCCATCCTGCGGCAGCGAACGGGGAAGACCTTCCAAAAGATGCTCCTGGCTGGCGCGGCCCTCTTGCTATGCGCCGCCGTGGCCTCCAACATCATCCTCAGCACCCTCCAGCCCCAGACCGCCGCCTTCATCATCCTCAGCAAGCGCCTTCAGGCCACCTTCGACATCCTGTTCGCCCTGGTCATCGGGGTCTTCCTGGTGATGATGACCACCCCCGGACTCAACTCCCTCCGGGACTTTCGGCGCCACATGGCGAAGGAGTTCCCCGACTCCTATGTGGTGTACAGCTTCGTCATGGCCCTCGGGTTGTTCAGCGTGCTGACCGTGCGCCCGGAGGTGGACCTGACGCCCCAGGGCGGGTACACCATCCTCTTCCCCCCGTGGTTTGTGGTCGTGACCACGGTCGTGATGTCCGCCATCATGGTGTACATCCCCTACAAGCTCCTGGGGTATCTCCACGTCGTCCGTCCTCCCCGGACCGTGGCCCGGGACACGACCCTCATCCTCCTCGGCCTGGAGGGGTACACGGTGACGGAGTTCTTCACCGAGGTGGCCTTCCCCAGCATGGGCTTCGACGTCCGCATCTCCGGGTTCCTCGTGGAGGTCCTGCTCATGGCCCTGGTGGCCTTCGCCGTCCGGGAGCGCCGGTTCCTCCAGGACCTCCTGGCGCCCGTGCCGGAGGCCGACCTGGACACGGACCCCAGCTTTCGACTGGAGGGGGGGTACACGTACCTGGTGGAGGAGGAGGAGCCGTCCCACGCCTTCGACATCTTCACCGACATGGTCACCCACGGCGTCCGGGGGCTCTGCATCACCCGTCAGCAGCCGGAGCGGGTCGCGGAGGCCTACGGGCTGGAGAAGACCCCCGTCCTCTGGCTGAGCCGGGCCGTGACCCACCCCAGCTGCGTCCGCCCCACCCCCGCGGAGAACGTGGCCATGGCCATCGACCGCTTCCTGGAGATCAGCCCGGGGAGCGTGGTGGTCCTAGACGGCGTGGAGTACCTCATGGCCCACAACGACTTCCCCTCCGTCCTCACCCTCCTCCACGACCTCAACGAACGGGTGTCCCTCACGAACTCCGTCCTCCTCCTGCCCGTGGACCCGGGGACCTTCGACCCCCGGGAGTTCGCCCTCCTCCGGAGGGACCTCCGCCAGCTACCGTCCGCGGGACGGACGCCCTCCGCCGTGGAGCTCGCTCCGACCCCTGGACGATGATGGAAGGGTGGGAGGGATGCTTTTTATGGCATGTGGGGGCTAGAGAGGTGCGGGGCTCACCAACGACACGGGAGGCCGTGCAATGGGCGAACTGAACGAGATCCGACAGAAGAAGCTTCAAGACCTGGTGGAACGGGCGTCTCGCAAACCCGAGGGAAGCGCCCCCGACCACCCCTTCGACCTCAGTGATCACGACTTCGACGCGCAGATCAACAACCACGACCTGATCCTCGTCGACTTCTGGGCCCCGTGGTGCGGCCCCTGTCGCATGGTTGGCCCCGTCATCCGCCAGCTCGCCAAGGACTACCAGGGGAGGGTGGCCTTCGGGAAACTGAACACGGACGACAACCCCCAGACCTCGCTTCAATTCCGGGTCATGTCCATTCCCACCCTCATCCTGTTCAAGGGCGGCAAGCCGGTGGACATGATGGTGGGCGCTGCCCCAAGGCACACCATCGAGGCGATGCTCCAGAAGCACCTTACCTAGGCGGACGTCTTCCCGTCCTCCAACGCCTGGACGACGTTCTCCACGATCCTCTGGAACGCCCGGGCCGCCGGGGAATCCGGATGAGCCAGGACGAAGGGCTTGCCCTCGTCCCCTCCCAGGACGATCTTCTCGTCCAGGGGAATGCGACCGAGGAAGGGGAGACCGAGCTCCTTGGCGGCGGCCTCGCCCCCGCCCCGCTTGAAGACGTCCACGGTCTCCCCGCAGTGGGGGCACGTGAAGCCGCTCATGTTCTCGATGATCCCCACCACGGGCATGTTCAGGGTGTTCGCGAAGGAGATGGCCTTCCGGACGTCCAGCAGGGCCACGTCCTGGGGGGTCGTCACGATGATGGCCCCGTCCGCGTCGGGGATGTTCTGGGCGATGCTCAGGGGCTCGTCGCTGGTCCCCGGGGGCAGGTCGATGAGGATGTAGTCCAGCGCCCCCCAGTGCACGTCCCCGAGCATCTGGTTGATGGCCTTCATCTTCAGGGGGCCTCGCCAGATGACGGCGCGATCCTTCTCCGTGGAGAAGTAGGCCATGGAGACGGCCTTCACGTCGTGGTACGCCACGGCGGGCTCGATGCCATCCTCCGTGGCGAAGAGCTTCACGTCCTCGATGCCGAGGATCTTGGGGACGTCGGGGCCCGTGATGTCCACGTCCACGATGCCCACGTCCCGTTCCGCCCCCAGGGCCACCGCCAGGTTGGCGGCCACGGTGCTCTTGCCCACGCCACCCTTGCCGCTCATGACGACGAGCTTGTGCTTGATGGCCTCCATGTTCTTGGCGATTTTGGTGCGCTCCTGCCACATTTGGAGCATGTGCGGGGGAACGCCCTCTGGGGCCTCGCCGGGGGCTCCCTCCTCTGGACTGGCCATGGGAATCCCCTCAACCATGGGGGGCTTGCTTAAAAGGGGTTCGGACGGGCCCCTGGCCCCTCCACAGGGTTATTATACGCAGGGTCAATGAGAACGTGTTGGGCTAGGGGGAATGGCGTTGAAGGTGGACGAGATCGCGAGGATCGCCGTCATCGGCGCGGGAGAGATGGGGCACGGGGTTGCGGAGCTGGCCGCCCTGCACGGGTACGACGTCGCCCTGCACGACATCAAGGAGGAGTTCCTGGAGCGGGGGCTGGAGCGCATTCGGTGGAGCCTGGAGAAGCTGGAGGCCAAGGGTAAGCTCAAGGAGAAGGCGGAGGAGGTCCACTTCGTCATCGAGGCCGCCCCGGAGGACCTGGAGCTGAAGAAGGAGATCTTCGGCAAGCTGGACGCGGCGGCCCCGCCGGAGGCGGTCCTTGCCAGCAACACCTCGGGATTGAGCATCACTGCCATGGGGAAGGCCACGAAGCGGCCGGAACGGGTGGTGGGCATGCACTTCTTCAACCCGCCCATCCTCATGGAGCTCGTCGAGGTCGTCCAGAGCGAGGTGAGCGGGGAGGAGGCGTTGGAGCTGACGCAGG
>CAYGBN010000010.1:14484-20779 GCA_964348155.1 uncultured Methanomassiliicoccales archaeon | reverse complement strand
ATCACGAAGGAGACCATCGACGCCGCCATGAAGTTCCAGGTGGGCTTCCCCATGGGGCCCTTCGAGCTGGCGGACCAAGTGGGCATCGATCTGCTTGTCTTCGCCCAAGAGAAGCAAGGGGTGCCCGTCCCGAAGCCCTTCAAGGAGCGGGTTGACCAGGGCAAGTACGGCAGGAAGACGGGCGAAGGCTTCTACGACTACCGGGGCGAGGCGAAGCCCGTCCTGCGGCCGGAGGACGGCGAGGGGTTCGCGCCCCTGCGGATCCTTGCACCCACCATCAACGAGGCCGCCGCCCTGGTGGACATGGGCATCGCTCCGCCGGAAGAGATCGACCTGGCCATGCGCCTGGGCACGGCGTTTCCCAAAGGACCCCTTGCGCTGGCCGATGAGATCGGCCTCGACGCCGTGGTGGAGGAGTTGAAGGGCTCCACGCGGCACGAGCCCGCCGAGATCCTCCTTCGGATGGTCAAGGAGGGCAAGCTGGGCGCGAGCAGCGGGCAGGGCTTCTACGACCACCGCACGGAGGGCGAGGTGGAGTACACCGCCATCCAGGTGTCCAAGGACCCGGCGACCATGCGGGCCACCCTGACCCTGGCACGCCCCGAGCGGCTCAATACTCTCACCCCGGAGATGGTTGAGGAGATCTCCGAGGCCCTGCGAAGGCTGGAGGCGGACGAGGAGGTGCGGTGCCTCGTCCTCCGGGGTGCCGGGGAGAAGGCGTTCTCCGCCGGGGCCGACGTCACGGCCTTCACCGGCGTGGACAAGGCCCACAAGGCCTGGGCCTTCACGAAGCGCACGAACGCGGTGTTCAAGGAGCTGGAGGACTTCCCGAAGCCCACGGTGGCGGCCATCCACGGCCACTGCCTCGGGGGCGGCATGGAGCTGGCCTTGGCCTGCGACTTCCGCGTGGCCGCGGTTGACGCGAAGATGGGGCAGACGGAGACCACCCTGGGCCTCATCCCCGGTGCAGGGGGGACGCAGCGCCTGGCGCGGCTCGTGGGCCTCGGAAAAGCGAAGGAGCTCATCTACCTGGGCAGCCGCATCCAAGGGGCGGAGGCTGAGGAGATCGGGCTCGTCTCCCGGGCCGTGCCTGCGGAGGAGTTCGAGGGTGCGGTGGAGGAGCTCAGCACCAAGCTGGCCAAGGGACCGCCTATTGCCCTCCGGCTCGCGAAGCGTCTCCTGAACTACAGCGCGCAGGGAGCCGGGGACCTGGGGTTGGACATGGAGGCGCTGGCCTTCAGCGTGGTGACGTCCACGGAGGACCTTTTCGAGGGCCTGGGTGCCTTTATGAGCAAGAAGGAGCCTGAATTCAAGGGGAAGTAGGCTCGCCTTCCGGTCAGGCCGTCCCGGGCGCCTATCCCTCGAACCGGAGAACGCCCTCGCGAGCGAGACGCCTCAGGTCCTCGGGCGAGAGGCCGACCTCCTGGAGTACCTCGCCCGTGTGCTGGCCCAGCCCGGGAGCCTCTTCCGCTCTTCGTGGACCTGACGGCGTCCAACGGATGGGGTGCGCTAGGGTTCGCATCGCCCCCTGGGGCAACTGCACATCCCGCAACGCCTCCCTCGCCACGAGCTGCGGATGCTCCAAGGCCTCTTCCAAGGTCAGCACGGGATCCAGGGGGACATCCTCATCTTTGAACGCCTCCACCCACGCCTCTGAAGTCCGGCCCAGAAACAGCGCCTCCAGCTCCTTGCGCAACCGGCGCCCCTCGGGTCCGACACTCAGGTGTTGGTCCTTCAGGTCGTCGCGCCTTACCACCTCGCAGAAGCGGTTCCAGAACTTCTCCTCCAGAGCGCCCAAGGCGATGTATCGTCCGTCGGCTGCTTTGTATACATTGTAGCAGGCAAACAGGCCCGTCAGCAGGGTCTCCCCCGGTGTCGCGGCCTGCCCACTGAGGGCCACGGCGAGGTTCAGGAAGTTCGCGTGGAGGGCGGCCTCGTACAGCGAGAGGTCCAGGAGGACTCCTTCTCCCGTCCGCTCTCGAGCCATCAGGGCCCCCATGATGGCGTAGGCGACGAGCATGGCGGCCGACACGTCGGCCACGGGCGATGAGGGCAGGACAGGGCGTCCCACTCCGTTCATGTGGAGAAGACCTGAGAGCGCCGCAAAATTCAGGTCGTGGCCGGGTCGAGGGGCGAAGGGACCCGTGGCTCCGTAGCTCGAGAGGGAGCAGTAGACGATGTTAGGCCGTCGTTCCCGAACGTCCCCGTATCCGACGCCCAGGCGATCGGCCACGCCGGGGCGGAACTCCTCCGCCACAACGTCGGCCCGTGCCAGCAGCCGGAAGAAGAGTTCCCTCCCCTCCTTCCGCTTGAGGTTGAGGGCCACGCTTTTCTTCCCCTGGTTCAACATGAGGAACGGATAACTCAAGCCTCGAACGGTGGGCGGTAAGGTCCGCATGTAGTCCCCTACCTCCGGCTCTTCCACCTTGATGACCTCGGCTCCGAGATCGGCGAGGAGCTGGGTCGCGAGGCCTCCTGGCAGCAGGCGGGTCAAGTCGAGAATCCGGATGCCATCGAGGGGCAGACCCACAGAATCACCGTCTGGCCATCCTGCCCAGCGTATTTATCTTGAGGGTCCAAAGGAAGCCTTAATAGGCGGGGGGTCCCATACTTGCGACGGTGGCTTGTGGTGCTTGAAAGCGTCATCGTAGGCGCCGTCCGGACCCCCGTCGGCCGGAAGAACGGCGCCCTGAAGGACGTCCGCGCGGACGACCTGGCCGCCCTGGTCATCCAGGAGGTCATCCAGCGCGCGGACCTGGACCCCAACCTCATCGAGGACGTGGTCCTGGGCTGCAACACCCAGATTGAGGAGCAAGGGCTGAACATCGCCCGCATCTCCGTGCTGACGGCAGGACTTCCCGAGACCGTTGCCGGGACCTCCGTGAACCGTCAGTGTGGATCGGCCCTCCAAGCCTGCAACATCGCCGCCATGTCCGTGGCCACGGGCCAGTCGGACTTCGTCATCGGTGGGGGCGTGGAGCAGATGACACGGGTGCCCATGGGCAGCGACGCGGGGGTGTTCAACGACCGCCTGACGGCGCGCTACGATCTCGTGCCGCAGGGGCTCTCGGCAGAGCTCATCGCTGACAAGTGGGGGCTCTCCCGAGAGGAGCTGGACGAGTACAGCCTCATGAGCCATCGACGGGCCGTCGCCGCCATTGACGCGGGGCGGTTTAGGGGCGAGATCGTGCCCGTTCCCACGAAGGACGAGGACGGGAAGGAGGGGGTCTTTGAGGTGGACGAACACCCTCGACGGGACACCTCCCTGGAGAAGCTCGCGAAGCTGCCCCCCGCCTTCAAGCCGGACGGAAAGGTGACCGCGGGCAACTCCTCGGGCATCAACGACGGTGCCTGTGCGGTCCTGTTCACCTCGAAGGAGATGGCGAAGGAGCATGGACTCGAGCCCCTGGCCACCGTCCGGACCATGGCAGTGGCGGGCGTCGACCCGGTCATCATGCTCACAGGGCCCATCCCTGCCAGCCGGAAGGCCCTGAAGAAGGCTGGCCTCACCATGGACGACATCGACCTGGTGGAGCTGAACGAGGCCTTCGCCTCCGTGGCCCTCGCCTGCGGGCGCGAGCTTGACATCGACTTCGAAAAGATGAACGTGAACGGCGGGGCCATTGCCCTAGGACACCCCCTGGGAGCCAGCGGGGCGAAGCTGCTTACCACGCTGGTCTACGAGATGGAGCGCCGCGACGTCCGCTGGGGACTGGCCACCCTCTGCATCGGCTTCGGGCAGGGCATCACGACTGTCGTGGAGCGAGAGGCTGCCGCCTAGTGGGGCTCAGTTGAAGGGGAGGCAGTAGCCCCCCAAGGCTCCATACCCGAACCAGCTCAACCATACGGGCCACGTGGCCATCAAGAGACCGTCCCACAGGGACACCTGTCCCCCAAGGAAGTGGGGCAGAAGCAATCGAACGGATGCGACGAACAGGGCCCCGGCCCCGACGTAGAGGAGGACCGCGCTGGCGAGGCGCCTCCCTGGGGGCGCGGAGGGGAGGACGAGGCTCACTCCGGCGTGGAGGGCCACACCAAGGGCAAAGGACCCGGCGACCCACGTCCCCAGGAAGACCAGACCTCGCAAGAGCGGGAGGCGAACGGGAAGAGTCAGGTTGGCTGTGCACGTCGTGCCCGATATGATAAAGGAAAGGACAGCGGCGAGGACGGCCAGGGTTCGCGGGGTCACGGGCGGGTCTCCAAGGGGGATGAGGGCCTTCGGACCCTCATCCATCCCCCTACAGCTCGCCCACTTCCTCCCGCGAGATCACGAGACGTTGGATCTGGGATGTCCCCTCCCATATCTGGAACACCTTCGCGTCCCGCATCCACTTCTCCACAGGGTAGTCCTTCATGTAGCCCGATCCGCCCACAATCTGGACGGCGTCCGTGGTCACCCTCATAGCCATGTCGGCAGAGAAGAGCTTTGCCATCGCGGCGTCCTTGTTCGCCGGCAGGTCGTGGTCCGCGTCCCATGCCGCCTTCCATACCAGCAGGCGCGCGGCCTCGATGCCGGTCTTCATGTCCGCCAGCATAAAGGCGATGCCCTGGTGCATGGCGATCGGCTTCCCAAAGGCCTTCCGGGTTCGAGCGTAGTCCATGGCGAACTCGTACGCCGCCCGGGCCACGCCGATGGCTCCTGCGGCGACCACGGGGCGGGACATCTCAAGGGTCTTCATGGCGCCGATCCACGAGACCTTCTCCCCTCCAAGCTGGTTCTCCTCCGGGACGCGGCAGTCCTCTAGGATGACCTCCGACGTGTGGGAGGCGCGGATGCCCATCTTGTCCTCCACCTTCCCCTCCTTCAGACCGGGATTCTCCCCCTCCACCACGAAGGCCCGGATGCCGAAGTAGCCCAAGGAGGGATCCACGGTGGCGAAGACCACGTGGACGTCCGAGATTCCCCCGTTCGTGATGAAGCGTTTCGTCCCGTTGAGCACCCACTCGTCGCCGTCCTTCTCCGCCTTCGTTTGCAGGGCCTTGACGTCCGACCCCGCCTCTGGCTCCGTAAGGCAAAGGGCGCCCAGGCGAGGCCTGGCCTCCGTGAAGATGGGGAGGAGGCGCTCCTTCTGCTCGTCGGTCCCCATGTACAGGATCGGGAGGACCGCCAGGCCGCCCCCGATAAGGCCCGTGGCGATGCCCGCACAGCCCCAGTTCAGCTCCTCCATGACCATGGACCACGTGAGGGTGCTCGTCATGCCGCCGCCGCCGTACTTCTCCGGGATGAAGGCCGTGGTCAGGCCCAGCTTGTGGGCCTTCTCCACCACATCCCAAGGCATCTTCGCCTCCCGATCGCACGCCTCGGCGACGGGGCGCATCTCCTTTTCGGCGAACTCGTGGGCCGTCTGCTGGATGAGCTTCTGCTCCTCGGAGAGGGCAAAATCAATCACGGGGGGCCTCCCGCTCCGCCAATCGACCCTGGATTAGAAAAGGTTTCGGTGAGGCGCCCTTCTCTGGCTAGAACTCCTTCGGGATCTCCCGCAGGACCCCGACCAATCGGTTCAGCTGGCTCATCATTGCCATGATCTTCGACATGGAGCCTTTGAAGCGTATCTTCCCGGTCAAGGCCAAGGTCTGGAGATCCGCCTCCCCCTTGCCCGTCTTCGCCCAGGCGTCGTACTCCCCCTCAAACTTGAAGTCGGCCGGGTCGTCGGCTGCGATCTTCGCCGTGGAGACCTTCCCGTCCTTGATGTCGATGAGAACGGAGAGGTCGCGATCCGTGCACGTAGCGATGATCCTCGTCGTGAGGTCACCGCTCTTCTTCATCCACTCTTCGTCCTCGTTCAGACGGTCGGCCATTTCGGCGAAGAACCCCTCGGTGAAGAACTGCGTCATCCCTAGCCTCCGCTTGAATCAATGACGTCTGCTATAGAGACTTTGCGGGGCGGTCTACCGACCCGGTGGACGCTACGGAAACTCAGGCTCCGCCGACGCCTCACTCCTCCGGGGCGCGAGGCTCCATGATCTTCGTGTCGCCGAGCTCTCGCAGGAGAACGGCCTCCCCGGGTTCCGGCGTGAAGAAGTCGGAGTACTCCTCGTTGAGGCGCATCCAGTTCTCGTCGTCGTGCTCCCGGAGGGCGTCGAAGTCTCCGTAGCTCTTGCACTCCCAAAGGTCCGCCGTCTGAAAGCGTCCAAACCCGAGGACGTAGGCGAACGTTCCCTTGTACGTCCAGCCCGGAGGGGCGTACTTCTTGAACAGGTACTTGTTCTTTGCCAGCCAGGAAAAGTCAGCCCCCTTCTGGATGCTCTTCAATATCTCCTCGGCCTCGGCCTCGCTTTCCACCGTGATCTGCTG
>CAYGBN010000010.1:14101-14474 GCA_964348155.1 uncultured Methanomassiliicoccales archaeon | reverse complement strand
CCTGGTCGCCGGATTGTTCTTTGCCAGCCAGGCCTGGAGGTTCCGCATGCGCCCCTCCTTCACGTTGCCGCTCGTCATGTACATCAAGGGTCTTCCCCCCGCCCCCCACGGTCCTCGCAGCGGATATAGATTCCCTCCGGCGGCCTCCTGGCAGCCTCCTACTCGGACACGGACGTCGCGGGGGCGGGGCCTAGGGCCATGTCCAGGATCTGGATGGGGTGGAGGCACTGGGTAGGCCTTCCCTCCCGCTGGAGCCCCCAGCCGAGCCAGAGGAGGCAGCCGGGGTTCCCGGTGGCCACGGCCTGGGCCCCCGAGCTCCGGACGTCCTGCAGCTTTCGCTCGAGGAGCCGCAGGGCCATCTCCGGCTGCGTGA
>CAYGBN010000010.1:0-14091 GCA_964348155.1 uncultured Methanomassiliicoccales archaeon | reverse complement strand
GTCGATGATCACCAAGATGCCCGCTAACGGTGATGAGCCGCTGCGGGCGTGGGTAGCGCCGGGTAACCCGTGCGTGAGCATATATGTGCCGGCGCTTCCACAGCACCAATCGGGCTCCTTCATCTCCACCAGCTCCAGGCCTGGCACCGCCCGCAGCAACGCCCGAGGCTCATCCCCGATGCCCTGACCGTGGAGGAGGTGGCACGGGTCGTCGTAGGCCACGCGGAGGGGGAAGGAGCCCTCAAAGTCCGGAGGCTCCTGACCGGCCAGGTGCTCGGCGACGTCCCGCACCCTCTCGCTGAAGCGCCGAGCACGACCCTCCCATGCGGCATCGCCCTCGAAGAGGTAGGGATACTCCTTCATGTGGGCGCCACAACCGGCGGAGTTCGTCACGATGACGTCAACGTTCGCCTCCTCAAAGGCGGCGATGTTCACCTTCGCAAGGCGTCGAGCCTCGTCCAGGCGGCCCACATGCGCGTGGAGCGCCCCGCAACACTCCTGCTGAGGAGGCGTGCGAACCTCGGAGCCGAATCGCTGGAGGACCCGCACGGTGGCCTCGTTCACCTCTGTCATATACACCCGCATCATGCAGCAGACGAGGAACCCCGCCGTCCCTCGCCTCTCCCCGAATGCGGGAGCCATCTCCGGGAGGTCCCCCTGCGGGCGCACCGGAACCGCCATCAGGACCTCCAGGGCGTGACGGGCCTCAGCGGACAGGAGCTCCCCTCGCCGCAGCCGAGCGAGGAGGCGGTCCAGGGGGGTCCGCTGCACGAGGGCAGCGAGGCGGCCAAGGGCCCGAAGGCGATCCTTCCGGGGGAGGATGAGGCGGTGGAGCACATCCAGCAACCGGGGAAAGGGCCCGCGGCCCCCGCCCATACGCCACCGTCCATGCTCCAGAATCCGTCCGAAGGCGACATCTGAGGGACACGCCGTCTCGCACGCCCGACAGCCCACGCAGAGGTCCAGGTGGCGGGCGAGGCGGTCCGAGATGGGCGTGCGCGCGTCCTCCAGCGCTCGGACGAGGTAGACACGGCCCCGCGGGGAGTCCATCTCCACGCCCAGCTCGCGGTAGGTCGGGCAGGACGGGAGGCAAAGGCCGCAGTGGGTGCACTCCATGAGCTTCTCGTACGGGAGGCCTCCCACCTCCGTTCCCTGCTGCATCAGAGGCCTCCGTGGTACCGGCCTGGATTGAGGACCCCCATCGGGTCGAACTTCCTTCGGACGCGATCCATGAGAGAAAGGCCGGACGGGGCGAGCCCCCATACGTCGAGGCCGCGCTTTGCCTCCGGAGGGGCACGCTCCAGGGTAACGTGACCTCCCAGCGAGCGGGCCAGGGCGCCAAGTTCCTGCAGGAGCGCGGCCACGGCAGCCGGGGCCAGGGCGCGGGGCAGGCCCAGGTAGACCACCCCACGACCCGGGTAGACGAGGGCGCGGGTGCCCTGCCCGTGGGCTTGGGCGGCCTCCTCCGCCGCGTGAAGAAACGGATCGACGGCCGCCGAGGGCACGATGCCCCGAAAGGTCACGCCCCAGCCGGATGGCAGAGGTTTCAGCGCCTCCCAGTGGCGATGCGCGACCTGCCCCCGCCACACCTGGTCCTCCACAGCCCCCCGAAGCCTCGCCGCCTCCTCCGCCTGCCGTAGCTGCCGCTGCACCACGGCCTCCACATCCCCGAACTCCACGAGGAGGTGGGCAGGGTGCCACGCCATGTCCAGGTCAGAGGCGGCCGTCCCGTTCACCACCGCGAAAGCCAGGGGCTCCAAGTTCATCCCCCGAATGTCCTCGGCGGCGCGGAGGGCCTCGTCCATCGTAAGGAAGGCGTAGGCTGCCGTGGCCGTGGCCTCGGGCAGGGGGGCGAGTTTGAAGGTCACCTCCAGGATGACACCGAGGGTTCCCAGGGCCCCGATATGGAGCTTCGCCAGGTCGTAGCCGGTGACGTTCTTCACCACGCGACCCCCCATCCGGACGAGGTCCCCGTTCGGCAGGGCCACGCGCATGCCCAGGACGGCGTCACGGGGATGTCCGAATCGCTCCGCCCTGGGGCCGAGGCACGCCGTGGCCAGCAGGCCCCCAACGGTGGCCCGATCGGGTCGCGGCGCATCCAGGGGCAGACCTTGTCCCTCCGGGGCCAGGGCAGCATTCGCCTTCGCCAGGGCGAGGCCTGCGGGAACGGTGGCCACCATGTCCTCCGGGGAGTGTTCCAGTCCCTCCTCCATGGAGGTGGTGTGGAGCAGCAGGTCCACCCGGCGCGGGGGGTTGCCCAGGTGGATGGCGGTTCCACCGCCTACCGGAAGGACGGCGAGCCCCTCAGCCTGGGCGAAGGCAAGGACCTCTCCGATGTGTTCGGCGGCCCTCGGCCGGACTTCGGCCACCGCGGGCTGGCCCTCCACCGCCTCCTCCGTCTGCTGCAGGATGGCAGGGTCCCGGAGTGTGGCCTCCAGGCGTTCCAGCCAGTCAACCCCCGCTGCGGGCACCGCCCTACACTCCCCGCGAGCGAAGCCCCTCGGGAACCCTAAGGAGGGGCATCTCCACCGCCGATGTCCCGGGGAGAATCTTGCCCGGGTTGCACCGTCCCTGGGGATCGAAGGCCTCCCTGACGCGTCGCATGGCAAGGAGGTCCTGCGGGGCGTACACCCAGGGCATGAGGTCCATCTTCTCCAGTCCGACGCCGTGCTCCCCGCTTAGGGTGCCCCCCGCTTCCACGCAGATCCGCAGGATCTCGCGGGAGGCCTCCAGGGCGTGGCGAAGCTGGTTCTCGTCGCGCTCATCGAAGAGGAGGATCGGGTGGAGGTTCCCGTCCCCGGCGTGAAAGACGTTGGCGATGGTCAGACCATGGCGTTGGCCCACGGCGTACACCTGCGGAAGGACCTCCGGGAGCTTGCTGCGGGGGATCACGCCGTCCAGGGTGTAGTAGCTCCGGCTGATGCGTCCGAAGGCGCCGAAGGCATGCTTCCGTCCCCGCCAGAGCCGCATCCGCTCCTCCTCCGTCTCCGCCACGCGCACTTCACGGGCCCCCTCCGTCCGGCAGAGGTTCGCCATGGTGACCGCCCGTTGGGCCACCCCTTCGCGCAGGCCGTCCACCTCCAAGAGGAGCACCGCCTCCGCGTCCTTTGGGTAGCCCGCGTGGATGTAGTCCTCCACGGCCTGGAGGGTCACCCGGTCCATCATCTCCACCGTGGAGGGGACGATGCCCTCGGCGATGATGCGGGTGACGGTGCGGCTCGCCGCCGCTACGTCGTCGTAGACGGCGAGAATGGTGCGGACGTCCTCCGGGAGGGGCGTGAGGCGGACGGTGGCCTCCGTGACGATGCCTAGGGTCCCCTCCGAGCCCACCATGAGCCCCACCAGGTCGTACCCGGGGCTCGCCTCGACCTTGCCACCCAGCCGGACGACCTCCCCGTCGGGAAGGACCACCTCCAATCCCAGCACGTGGTTCGTTGTCACCCCGTACTTGAAGGTGTGGGGACCCCCGGCGTTCTCCGCCACGTTCCCCCCGATGGTGCACGCCTGTTGGCTGGAGGGGTCGGGGGCGAACTGCAGGCCCAGGGGCTGCACGGCCTCGTTGAGCTGAAGGTTCACAACCCCTGGCTGCACCACCGCGCGGCGGTTGTTGGTGTCCACCTCCAGGATCCGGTTCATCTGCACGAGGGAGAGAACGACGCCCCCCTCCAAAGGCAGGGCGCCGCCGCTCAAGCCCGTACCGGCGCCTCGGGCGACGAAGGGGGCGTCGTGGGCGTTTGCCAGACGGACCACGGCCTGGACCTCCTCCGTGGAGGCGGGGAGGACCACCACATCGGGGACCGCCTTGTTGATGGTGAGGCCGTCGCACTCATAGACGACGAGCTCCTCGTATGCGGAGATGACCCGGTCCTCGCCCAGCAGGTCCCTCAGCGCCGCCAGCAGGCCCTGCCTGTCCACCGGAACCCCTGCCCCTGCCCTACGGGCGCGGGCCATAAATAGGCACCGCGCGGGGCAAGGGGAGGATGGCCTGCTGGGGGGACTTCAAGAGGACGGAGGCGCCGATGAACCAGCCCATGATGCCGGACACCCCGTAGAGAGTCTCGTAGGCGGGAAAGGCGTAGGGGGCGACCACGGCGAAGGCGGAGGAGAAGAGGATCGCGGCAGTCGAGAGGGCGCGCATATTGAAGGAGCCCCGGGGAAGGACCCGCAGGTGGATCCGGAGGAAGACGAAGGCGGTCCCCCCGGCCATGAGGATCCGCTCGCTCAACAGGATAGGGTCCACGGCGACCCCGGAGGGGTTCACGAAGGCCCGGTACCACACATAGAACCCCAGGCCCACGAAGCCGAAGAACAGCAGGAGCCGGGCGGGCACGAGGCGTGTTACGGCGACGCGTTCGCGAAGCTTGAGGTACGCCAGGCTGGGGGAGGCCACGCGGGCGATGAAGACCACGGCCACCACAGGCGCCAGGAGCAGGGGCGTCTCCAGGCTCAGCTTCACGAAGGAGAGGGCGAGGACCCCCACGAGGAAGGCGGGGAGGGCCACGACGAAGCTCAGGGCCCATAGGCCGCCCTTCACCATGCGGAAGAACAGGGGCGCCACCAGCAGCAGGGCGCCGCCTAGCACCAGCAGTATGGCGAATAGGGTGGCGAGGTCCTCCTCTGCCATCTCCAGTCTCCTGTCCCGGGAGCTTCTCATCCGACCGCTCAAAAGGGTTCCCCTCCCAGTATGGGGGGTGAAAATCAGGGGCGGAAATCGTGCTACGCGAAGCGCCAGAGGTACACGAATCCCAGGATCCAGCCGGCGAGTCCCGCGAGGCGATAGTAGTCGTCGTACCCCGGAAAGGCGTAGGGCGCCATCACGGCGAGGGCCAGGGAGAGGAGAATGGCGGAGAGCCACACGGTGGGCCGCTCCCGCAGCGACTCCGGTAGGATGCGGGTGAACAAGCGGAAAATGGCGAAGGATCCGCCGACGGCCATGACGATCTGCTCGCTGAGGAGGGCCGTGGTGGACTGGGGGCCGACGAAGGACTCGAAAAGGGAGAGGAGGAGGGAGTAGGCCAGATACCCGGCGAACCCCAGGAAGGCCACCGCCAGGAGCGCCTTCAGCGGGGTCCAGAAGCGCGTGGTCTCCAGCCGGTCCGCCAGCGAGCGATACAACAGGGCCGGGGAGGCCAGCCGGAGGCCCACGACCAGGACCACGAACGGAAGAAAGAGGAGGGGCTGTTCAAGGGCCAGGTAGACGACAAAGAGGGACACGCCCATGACCCCCAAAACCAGGGCGAGGACCCCGTAGAGCCTCCACTTCGTCATCTCCTGGGTGAGTCGGAAGAGGATGGGAGAGAGGAGGACGATGAGGGTGCCCGCCACGAGCATCCCGGCGAAGAGGAAGGCGAGGATCTCCTCGTTGGCCATATGAGCCCGTTGGACTGCCCGAGGGATGATAAAGGTTTGGTGGCGTGATGCTGGACTCTGGCGTGAGAACCGTCTCATTACCTTTATCTACCCTCGGGTTGGACGTGCTGCGCGAAGCGGACACGATGGAAGCGGACGAGACCCTCAAGGTGAAGATCTCCCTCGTGGGGGAGGCCGCCGTCGGCAAGACCAGCCTCATTCGCCGGTTCGTCCTTGACGAGTTCGACGACCGCTACATCTCCACACTGGGGGCGAAGGTCTCCAAGAAGGAGATGCTCGTGGAGGATTCGGATACCGCCGCCACGGTGAACCTGGTCATGATGATCTGGGACATCATGGGGGAGAAGCACATTCGCGACCTCTTGCGGGAGGCCTTCTTCACCGGGACCCAGGGCATCATCGCCGTGTGCGACGTCACCCGCTACTCCACCCTCCGGGAGCTGGACAACTGGGTCCAGTCCGTGTACGAGGTGGTGGGCGCCGTGCCCGTGGTCTACGCGGTCAACAAGGCGGACCTCATGGACGAGGTCCTCCTGCTGTTCGGCGAGAGAGACCTAGAGGAGAGCACGGCCGCCTTCGAGGCCCCCTACTTCTTCACGAGCGCGAAGACGGGCGAGAAGGTGGGAGAGATCTTCGCGACCCTTGGAGAGGAGATCGTCCGTCGGCAGCTGACTCGGGACGTCGTGAACATCGGCCGCTGACGCCCGTCCTCTAGGAGGACCCATTTTCGATGGCGGAGCGGGCGAGATCCTCAAAAGCCTTCTCCACCCCGTCCCCCGTCTTGGCGCTGGTGAAGGTGAAGGGGCAGTCCCACTTCTCCCCGTAGGGCTCCAGGTCATCCGAGGTGATGCGGGCGTCCTCTCTGAGGTCGGACTTGTTCGCCAGGAGGTAGGAGGGCACGTCGCCGGCGACCCCCTCCACGGAGGTCTTCCACCCCTCCAACTCGCTCAGGGTCTCCGGGCGTGTCACGTCGCAGACCATAAGGATGCCCTGGGTGCCGTGGAACCAACCCTCCTGAAGAAGGTCGCGCACACTCTTCTGGCCCATCACATCCCAAATCATCAGGACAACACGGCTCTCCTCTCCGACTCCCGGGAGGTCGAGGCGGAGCTCCTTCTTCGTCACCCGGGTGCCCAGGGTGGCGACGTAGCGGTCCTGAAAGGCATCGTAGACGAACCGCTGGATGAGGGAGGTCTTGCCCACGGCCCCTTCCCCGATGAGGCAGACCTTGAGCTTCCTGTGAGGTGCCTCCAGGGTCGTCAGGGCCTCGGTTGCCATCGGGCCTCGTTTGGGGCCGCCGCCTTAGATATCCTTTTCCCCCCCATTATCGAATTGGATAGACGGGGGCTATCGCTGGCCTTTCAAGAAAGCCGCCGAGATCTCCGCGTTCGTCAGGGGCGGGTCGCATTCGAAGGAGATCTCCCCCTCCCCGTCCTGCATGACCTTCACTTCCCACTCTGGGGCCTTGTCACGAAGGGCCCGCACGATGACCAGAAGCCACTCCTCCACCTCCTCCGACGAGTGGACCTGCAGACTGAACGAAGAGGAGGGAATGGCCATGGTGCGTGGTGCTCTGCCTCTCCTCGTGTATAAAGCTATTGCGGCGGTTATCACCCCCACACGGAGGAGAGGACGAGGACGGACCCCCTGGGTAGAGGCCCTCTGATAACGGGGAAGAAACCTATTTGACGCGATGACAGGCAAGCCCTACCCGTGTCCACTGCGGCTCGTAGGACCGCAGCCATTGCGTTCCTCCTCTCGATGCCCCTGGTCTTCTTCCTCCCGCCCGCACAGGGCGATGCGGGTCCTCCGTGGTGGGACGCAGCCTACGAGTACCGCCTGAACATCGCGTTGACGGCGGAGGAGAACCTCACGGCCGGGACGCCCGCCAACCTGACCGTCGACCACGCTGGGCTTGTGACGGCGGACAAGTCCCTGGCGAGCGGGGACGACCTCCGCGTGGTCCACTGGACGGGCTCGGCATGGGAGGAGGTCAACCGTTCCCTGCATGTTGCTTCCGCGTGGAATTCCTCTTCCACCACAGTCTGGTTTCGCCTTCGCGCCGACCTGACCGCCGACGTGGAGGACGAGGCCTACTACCTCTACTACGGAAACCCGAATGCCACCAGCCCCGACCATCCCCCACAGGCGGGCAGCTATCTCCGCTCGCTTCAGACAGGGACCGCGGACCTTGGCACGAACCCTCGCACGGTGACCCTCAGTGCCGTCAACACGTCGCGGGCTGTTGCCCTCTGCAGCTACCGCGTCAGTGGCTCCTCCATGAGGAGAATCCCCACCTGCGAGATTGCAGGGGCCACCTCCCTCGTGGTGGAGGCCCCCGACTCGTACAGCTCTACTGTGGTGGAGTGGCAGGTGGTGGAGTTCGACGATGGGGTGCAGGTTCAGCGAGGGGTCGAGTCGCTGGGATTTGGGGAGGTGAGCCGGAACGTGACACTCAGCCCCGTAGATCGGAACCGGACCTTCATTCTCGTCGGTTCCCGAGGAGACACCGGCTCGTCGTCCCAGGACGAGAGACGCGTCGTGAGGGGGCGCCTCGCCAATGAGACAATCCTCGAGATTGCCCGTGGCGAGGGGGGGCTGCCCATCGACGTGGTATGGCAGGCGGTGGAGCTGGAGACCGCCCAGGTGCAGTGGGGAACGACGTCCTTGGCACCGGGCACCACGTCCGCGCTGGCAACACTGCCAAGGGCGGTCACCCCGTCGAGCACCCTCCTGCTCTTCAGCAGTCGCGCCGACACCAACGTGGATGGCGAGGAGGCGCGGTATTATGTGAGAGGGGCCCTCAGCAACGCCACGACAGTTGACTTCACGCGGAGATCTTCGAGCGGGACGGTCGACCTCTCCTGGTTTGTGGTCTCCCTTTCGGGGGCCACGGGGCAACACGGGAACGCGACGGCGTCGACCACGGAGACGGTGCAGGACGTGACAATCGCCACCGTCGACTCCTCCCACGCCATCGTCCTTGGCTCGGCAGATGTCTGCGAGAACCCGGGGTGCACCGAGGATCCCTCGGACCAAGACTCCGGGTTGTGGAGCCTACGACTGACGACTGAGACCAGCCTCCGTCTGGAGCGAGGGAGCTCGCAGAGCCGGCTCTCCACGGTCTCCTGGTCGGTCGTAGAACTGCCTGTCCCCCCGGCCATCGCGGCGAGCTTCGGACAAGAGGAGGAGCGAGACGGGGTGATCATGACCTACTCGGTCCAGGCCTCGGCCTCCTCCGCCGAGCCCGGGGAAGCCGTCGTTTATTGGATTGGCTTCAGCAACACCGGCTTGGGGACTGCGACCATCGTCTGGGTCAACGCGTCCCTCCCCACGGAGTTGCAGTACCTCGGCGACGACGCGGCAGGTGTGGGAGGTCAGCGGAGCGGGACCTACTTCTACGCCTTTGACGACGTTGCCCCCGGATCTTACGCTTTCAACTTCACGGTAGCGCCGGCAGGGGGTGTCTCGGACGGCACGGTCGCCGTCCTGAACTTCACCTTCGCAGCAAGGGATGCGGAGGGACGGCCCTTGCCCTCCTCGTGGCGGAATGAACCTCTCACCGTGCGCAACGCCGTCATCGTCCCCGCGCTTCGCCTGGACCGGGCGGAGGCTGAGCGGGGGGATGAGGTGGTCGCGACCCTGTTCTATAACAACACGGGGACGGGGTCCGCGCATCAGGCCTGGGCCAATTGGACCCTCGCAGCTGATTTCGAGCTCCTCAGCCTCTCCAGCGACGGCGGCTATGCGGAGACATCCGATGGGTTCGCCGTGACCCTCGGCGCTGTGGTCCCAGGGCCCCACGCACAGACCGCTCGACTGCTTGTGACGCGGGGCATGGAGGACGGACTGCTCTTGGGTCTCGTGGTCACCTGGGAGGCTCGCGACGGGGCGGGAAGCTCCCTCTCGTCCGCATCCCGTCTCGGCGGCGTCGAACTCCTGGCGCCTGCGGTGGACTTGGAGCTCGAGGCCTCGGAGACACGCGTCGCCCGGGACGGCGCCTTCGTCCTCAATCTCACGGTCCGGAACACGGGGAGGGCCCCGGCCCAGGGTTGGGTCAATCTGACCCTCCCGCAGGAACTGGAGTACCTGGGGCACGACGGCCCCTTTTCTGTGGACGCCCTGGATGGGACGTCGAGCTGGGAGCTGTCCCCCCTCGCGGAAGGCGAGGCGGTGACCCTCTCCGTTCACCTGCGTCCCGTTGGGGCGGAGGGCCTCTACTCCTTCCGATTCGCCCTGGATTACACGGACGGCAAGGGGAGCGCCACGGAGACGGTGCAGAGCAACGTGGTCTTCGTGGAATTCATCTCCCCACCCCCGCCCTCGTTCCCGCCGCTCCCGGGCTGGTGGCCCCTCCTCCTCGTCGTCCCGGCCCTCGGCGTGGGCCTCCTCCTGCTGCATCGCCGCGTGGTCCCCCGGATCGAGGAGGTCTTCGTCGTCCATCGGAGCGGCGTGCTATTGGCGCATCGGTCGAAAACCCTCACCCCCGACAAGGACCAGGACATCCTCGTGGCCCTCCTAAAGACGGTTCAGGACTTCGCCCAGCAGGCCTTCTCGGAGCACGGCGAGACCCCCATGCGCAGCCTTCAGTTCGAGGGCTTCAACATCCTGCTGGAGCGGGGGGACAACCACTACGTGAGCATCGTCTACCAGGGGCGAGACGATCGCGCCCTCAGGGCACGGGTCGCCCGGCTGTCGAGGCAGATCGAGAGGCAGTTCGGGGAGGTGCTCGAGGCGTGGAGTGGGAACATGCTGGAGGTGAAGGGCATCAACGCCCTCCTCCCCACCCTTTGGGAGGCGAGGTCGAGCCGAGAGGCCGGGGAGGTGGCGGCTCCACGAGAAGGGACCATGGGGAAGGTCCTGATGGCGTTTGGGGGGATGGGGAGGCGCCTGGCGGAGAAGGTGCGGAGTCTCAGGATGCGACGGTTTCAGGCGAACGAGGGCGTTGAGGACGCGGGGGGGGAGGAAGCCGGGGAGGAGTTGGAGGGCGTGGGAGCCTTCCTGCGACCGTAGCGGGCACCCGTGCGTGCAGACGGCTCATCCGCCCCGGGAGTTGATAACATCAAGGAAAGGTATATCCATCTTACGTCCGGGTCTAAATAGCAGGGTGTGGATTCCTGGAACCCGCCCCCAGAGCGTCGTGAGGAAAGCGATGGCTGTTGCCTCCCCCTTACCCCGGAAGCGATTCGCGGTGGCCCTAACGCTCTCTCTCCTCCTCGCGTTGGTCGTTGTGCCCTTCGACCGCTTCCCCACCCTCACGAGTCGGACGTCGGCCATCGAGAATCAGCGTGACCCGCAGTCATGCGAGGCCGTTGGGAACAACTGGACCACCTGCCCAAACGCGTTTGCATCCAATGATGTGTACGCGCTGGCAGACTCGTCGCCGGGAGCTGGCCTGCAGTTCGCACGACCCCAGAACACGACTCTCGCCGACAACTGGACAGCCGTCAACGCCCCAACGCACCATGAGGCGACGGACGAGGTGGTGCCAAACGGCGCCACCGACTACGCCTCGGCAGACGTCTCCTCCGCGACTTTGGAGCTCGGTTTGGGGCCGATCAAGGACCCCCACACAGATGCGGGTCACGTTCTGAACTTCACGGCCCTCGCGTTCGGAACATCTGGACCAGAACGTCTGGATGTGTACCTGTACCAGGGGGCAACGCAGATCGCCACGGCGTTCTCCAATTTGGCTATCAGCCAACTAGGCTACACGAATTACTCGTACACCCTCAGCACTGGCGAGGCCGATTCCATCACAAACTACAGCGACCTTCGTGTCCGCCATGTTGTCACGTCCCTTGGGGCCGGGGAGTTCATTAATGTGACTCAGGTGCAGTTTGAGACCCCCTCTGCCGAGCCACCCGACAGCGACACCGCTTGGTCGGGATTCGGGTTCAGCCTCGCTGCGAACGACACCGTGACCGCGGTCGAGGTGGGCGTCGAGTGGTTCCGAACCATCCCGGGTCCGATCCTCAACGTATCCGTTTCGTGGGATGGCGGAGGAAACTGGTCGGCCAACCAGACGGCCATGAACAAGTCGGCTGACGACGACGGGGTGGAGTGGTTGGACTTCACCGGCGCCCAGAGTTGGACGCCTACCATGCTAACCGACGCAAACTTCCTCGTGAGGGTGGGTACCTATCTGGGGGATGCCCGCCTTGACTACGTGACTGCCAGAGTCAACTACGACGCGGCTCCGGTAGTCACGGATCTTCAACTGCAGGACAGCGCTGGTGTGTCAAGGGCCGGGGAGCTGCTTGACATCAACACGACGTATCGGTTTGTTTTTGTCGTTGTGGACGACGGTGGGTGGGGAGACATCGGTGACGATGATGGCAGCGTCTCGCTCCGTCTGTGGCACGATGGCAACGCCAGCCCGGAGCTTGACTTCACCGGACAGACAAACGGGAGTGACTATCGCATCGAACTGCGGTACGAAGACGTTTCGGATCCTTCAACCGCGGCCCTAACGGAGTGGAGGGTAGCGGAGGGATCGGCCGCCTACAGCGCGGCCGACAGCGGCCTCTCCCCCATCATGAATGGCCCGACAGTGATTGGCTACTCCTTCAACCTCTCCGTTAAGCTCGGATTCCATGTCCGAGGCTCGCAGGATCCGGTCAACGAGACTCTAGGGAGCTACAATGACCCCGACTCCTGGAACGTCGAGGTCCTTGCCGACGACGGCAAGCACATCGCCATCCTTCAGACCACCGTGACCGGTGAGCATCTGGAGTTCGGCGTCCGCGCGGTTGCCCTCCTCGACTACGTCGTGGTCGCCGAACCTGGCGTGATTCAGCCAGCCGAGCAGGCGGTCCTCCGAGTCAATGTAACGAACACGGGCTGGGGGGAAGCAGCAATCGTCTGGGTCAATGCCACTCTGCCCGATGAGCTGGGATATCTCGGAGATGACGCCGCGGCCGCGGGATGGTCACCAAGCGGGACTTACAACTACAGCATCGGCAACTTGCCGCGTGGGACCCACCTCTTCAACATCTCGGCGAGGGCGGAGGGCGGGGTATCGAATGGCACCCTGGCGTCCGCAGAGTTCCGCTTCAAGGCCATCGATGGGCTGGGGGCAACGCTCAATGAGTCGGACCTTACAGTCGAGGTAACCATCACGAACGCCGAGCTGGTCCTGGACGTCAACGCCGATCTTCTCTCGGCCACACCGGGGGACCTGGTGGACCTCAGCGCCACGGTGGAGAACGTGGGACCCGTTGCGGCGCAGGACGTGCGTATTGAGGCGCCCCTCGATCCCAACGTGAACTACGAGGCTGCTTCCTGCACAGGCGGCTGTGAGGAGGGGACGACAGCGCTCTGGTGGAACAGCTCTACCATCGGCCCTCAGGTCACCCTGACACTCGATTGGACCGTGGAAGTGAGGGTCGGCACCGAAGACGCGACCCCCCTCGTCTCTCGTGCCCAGGGTACCTATGTGGATCCAAACGGCACTCGCATCTCCATCGGGGACGAAGTCGAGACCACGGTGACGGCGCCCGTGTTTGTCCCGGCCCTTGTACCTGGCCGTGTTACGGCTGAACGGGGCGATACGATCGTGGCAACGCTGTACTTGAACAACACAGGATCGGGGACCGCGAGCGCCGCTTGGGCGAACTGGTCGCTGAATCCCCACTATGAACTTGCAGGCGTCCTGCAGTCCCCTACGGGTACCAGCTGGACTGGCTCCAGCTTCTCCATCTTCGGGATGGTCCCCGGTCAGCATGTCCTTCGCGTGCAGCTCCAGGTCGTGAGCGGCATGGTGGACGGCCTGGATATGGAATTCAGCGTCACTTGGGAGGCAAAAGACGGAAACGGGAATGGGCTAGGGACCGTGCCGCTGGACGGGAGCGTCATACTCCTCGCCCCGGCTGTGACCCTCCATCTTGAACTGGATCAATCCGTCGTCGCGGCTGGCTCGATATTCGAGGCGACCGTTACCATCATCAACGAGGGTCGGGCCGCCGCACAGGGATGGCTCAACGTCTCGCTCCCCGATGATGTCAGCTATCTTGCCATTAACCAGACCTTCGAGAGGTTTCAGGAGGACAACGAGGTCAGCTGGCCTATCCCGAGCGTCGCCCCTCAGACCACGCTCCACCTGGGCATAGAGTTTGACACGAGGGGTGGCTCAGGACCCCGGTCGCTGCAGTTCACCATGAGCGTGACCGACGGAAGGGGGAGCGAACCCATACGCGTCTCCAGCGAGACCGTGTCCTTCCGGATCCAGGCCACCCCGGGTGCACTGATCCTGTGGATACTTCCGATTGTTGCGGCCGCTGGTGTTGCAGCCTACCTCGTGCTCCGACGTTTCCTAGGCCCCACGATCGAGGAGGTGTTCGTCGTCCACAAGAGCGGCATCCTCATCTCCCACCAATCCCGCACCTTGACCCCCGACCAGGACGAGGACATCCTGGCGGCCATGCTGAAGACCGTCCAGGATTTCGTGCAAGACGCCTTTGCGGGGCGGGAGGACGTCCCCATGAAGGCCCTGGAGTTCGAGCGGTTCAACATCATGATCGAGCGGGGCACCTATCACTCCGTGGCCATCGTCTACCAGGGGAAGGAGGACGCCGTCCTCAAGTCGCGTCTGGCCCGCCTTTCGAATCGCATCGAGGAGGAGTACGGGAACAAGCTGGCAACCTGGGCCGGCGACGTGCGTGAGCTGCGCCCCATCCGCAAGATTCTCCCCATGCTCTGGGGGAGGCGTGGCCTCCGGGC
>CAYGBN010000009.1:0-48972 GCA_964348155.1 uncultured Methanomassiliicoccales archaeon | reverse complement strand
CCGCGGGTCCATCGTCTTGTAGACCCGGTGGCCGAAGCCCATGACCCGCTCCTTCCGGGCGAGCTTGTCCAGGACGTACTGCTCCGCCTTGTCCGGCGAGCCGATCTCCTTAAGCATCTCCATGACCCGCATGTTGGCGCCCCCGTGCAGGGGCCCCTTCAGCGTGCCGATGGCGGAGACCACGGCGGAGTAAATGTCCGAGAGCGTCGAGGCCGTCACGCGTCCGGAAAAGGTGGACGCGTTGAAGCCGTGGTCGGCGTGCATCACGAGGGCCATGTCCATGACCCGGGCGGCGGTGTCGTTGGGCACCTCCCCTCGCATCATCCACAGGAAGTTCGCGGCGTGGCTCAGGTCCATGTCCGGCTCCACGTACGGCTTCCCGTTCCGGATGCGCTCCCACGCGGCCACGATGGAGGCGACGCCGGCTACGAGGTTCAGGGCGCACTCATGCTGGACGTCCCGGTCCGGCGCCTCGCACTGCTTGGCGTAATTCCCCACGGCGGACACCGCCGTGCGCAGGGCGTCCATGGGGTGCGTGTCCTTGGGCCAGTGGCCCATGCAGTCCACGAGCTCCTGGGGCAAGGGCCGTTGTGCCGCCAGGCGCTTGGTGAACTCGTCCAGCTCCTTCCTCGTGGGGAGGCGACCGTTCCACAGCAGGAAGACGGTCTCCTCGTAGGTCGAGTGCTTGGCCAAGTCATGGATGTCGTAGCCCTGGTAGATCAGCAGGCCCTTCTCGCCGTCTACGAACGAACTCCGCGACTCGTCTGCCACAATCCCTGCCAGACCCTTGGCAATCTCCATGGGGTACCCCACCCACGGGATGGCTCCTGCCATCCGCTAGGCTGAGGGTAAGCCAGCGGGAGGAGCCTACATGGAGTTTTAGGCCTTACAATACGTACACTAAGAGGAAGACGCGGAGGAGTCCACGCGCGGTTGCCTCACGCAATCCGGGCGCCCAGCTGGCTCTCGCGGTCGGGCTGGAGCAGGACCACCCGGCCGTCCGCCTCCACGGCACCCAGCACGAGCACCTCCGAGAGGGTGTTCGCGATCTGCTTCGGCGGGAAGTTCACCACGGCGACGACCTGACGGCCCACCAGGTCCTCGGGCTCGTACCACGGGGCCACGGCCGCCGAGGTCCTCTTGACCCCCAGGGGTCCGAAGTCGACGCGCATCTTGTAGGAGGGCTTCCGGGCCTCGGGGAATGGTTCGACCTCCAGCACGCGCCCCACCCGCACGTCCACCCGGCGGAACTCGTCCCAGCTGAGGGGCTTCATCCGGCGTGGAAGGGGAAGGCGGGCCTAAACCCTTCCCCCGGAGGACGGGCGCGCTCCAGCACCTTCACGAGTCGGGCGAGGGCCTCTTCCAGATCCCCCTGAAGCGCCGTCACCCGGTCGGGGTCCTCGGCCCAGGAGAACACGTGGAGTCCCACGCGCTGCCCTTTCCCAGCCACGTCCCCGGGGAATCCTTGGAACGTCAGGATGCCCTCCACCTCCTCCCAGGTGACCGCCGCCTGCCAGTCGGTGCTCGTGAGGACCCGCCCCGTGAGGCGTTCGCCCCCTGCAAGGTCGATTCGGATCGGGCTCTCCGGGTCGCTCAGGTCACCCTCGGCGTCACCCAGCCACTTCGCTAGGCCTCCCGCGGTGCGCGTGGCGGTGACCAGATCCTCCACAGGGTAGGCCACGTCCTCCATCAGGTCCAAGGTCAGCTTGTCACGGCCCCGATATTGCTCGAGGTAGTGCTTGAGGTGGGCCAACGCGTTGTTCCACCCCGAGCGGGTTCCCTCGTACTCCGCGTCCCAATCGTCCCCCTCCCCGAAGCCGGAGTGGACCAGCCGCACGCGCGTCCCCTGCGGGAGGGGCTCGAGAACCACCTCGATGACCGTGAGAGGGTGGCCGCCCCATTGGGTCCGAAGCACCAGTCGGCGTCCCTCCTCCGCCTCGAGGACCTTCAACTCGTGCCTGGAGTTGTAGGCATCCCAGGCCCAGACCATGGTTCCTTTCGGCTCCGCCTTGCCGGTGGCACGTTCCACGAACCACCGGGCGATCTCCACCGGATCGGCCCAGGCACGATATGCGTCTCCCGGATCCGCGTCGATCGTCGTCTCGTCCTCCACCCGACGACCGGGTTCGTGGCGATCGTCGGCGGGCACTAGGACCCCTCCTCCCGGGGAACGGGGTGCATGCCGAGGAGGAGGCGGAAGGCGCGGGCGCCGGGGGCATCCGGGGTCGCCGCGTGTCCCTCCAGGGTCCGGGTGACGGCCTCCTGCAGGGCGGCCACGAAGGCCGCGCGCTGTCCCGGCGTGGCGAAGCGGACCGTGGCCTCCATGGAGAGGGTGGCGACGCGCTTGCCCTCCGACCGCGCGGCGTCGAGGACCCGGGCGAGCTCGTCCTGGGTGCGGCCCGTAAGGGCCAGCAGGTGCGCCGCGCTCGTGGCGTCGGCCGCCTGCCCCGCCTCGGGACCGGCGGGTCCGAGGACCGAGGGGGTGACGACGAAGCCGGCGGCCGTGGCCTGGTAGAGGGGCTCGGACAGGCCGCGCGGGCGACGTTCGCCCGCCTGCCCCAGCAACCCCGCGTCCAGAAGCCTGTGGACGTGGTAGTTGATTTTCTGGCGCGGCTCATCCAACGCACGGCCCAGCTCGGCGGCGGAGACGGGGGTCCGGGCACGGGCCAGGATGCGGGCGCGCAGCGGGTGAAGGACCAGCTCCGCGCTATGGGGGTCGGTCAGGGGCGCGACGGTCGACGTCTGCAGGGTCATGGGCTCCCCATAGTATACCGAAAGAAAAAGTTTTCGTTCGGTTCACCCAAGCGAGCCTCTCGGCCTCGGAGGCCGATGATAAGATACGGACTCACCCTCGCCTTAGGGGCCCGCCAACCCGAGGGTCCCGTGGGCGAGCCTCCAGCGGGGCCAACCGAGTTCCTGGGCCAGGGGGTCATGGGCAGCCAGAACGACGGTGCGCCCCTCCCGACGCAGGCCCCGGAAGACGGCCAGAAGATCCCGCGCGCTCTCCTCGTCTAGGGAGGCCGTGGGCTCGTCCGCCAGGACGAGGGCGGGGCGGTTCGCCAGGGCCCGGGCGATGGCCACCTTCTGCCCCTCTCCCCCGCTGATTTCCCTCGGCCGCCGTTCGGCCAAAGACGTCAGGCCGAAGCGCGCGAGCAGCTCGTCCACTCTCGCCTCCGCCTCCGGCGCTCGCCGCAGCTTCAGCGGCAGCAGCACGTTCTGGCGGACGGTGAGCTCCTCCAGCAGGTTGTGATCCTGGAAAATGAAGCCGATGCGGCTGAGGCGGAGCCGCGCGCGCGCACCGCCGGACAGGGACGTCACGTCCTCCCCCTCCAAGAGGACGGCTCCCTGGTCCGGCCGATCCAGGCAGCCCAGGAGGTTCAGCAGGGTCGTCTTCCCGCTCCCGTTGCGGCCCCACACGAGGACGCCATGGCCTGCCTCCGCCTGGAAGTCCACCCCGGTCAACACCCTGCGTCCGTCGTAGCTCTTCCAGAGGTCGCGCGCCTGGAGGAGGGGGGGCATCCAAGGGCCGGTAAGGATAATTATCGTAAGAAGGTTGCCGGACGCCAGGAGTTGGGCGCATTCTCCTCCAGCTGGCGACCCGGGTCAACTGGCGGGTGGCCGCCGCCATCCTCGGCGTCGCGGTGTGTGCGATGTACGCCTCGGGAGCCCTGGTTCTCCTGGACGGGCTGGAAGAGGGCAGCGCCACGGCGGTCCCCCGCTTGGAGGCCGGGCCCTTCCTGGCCTACCAGGGCACGTTTCCCGACCTCCGCCCCACCTCCTCCCCGGCGGCGCCGTTCCAGGGGGTAGCGGGGGCGGGCTGGCTCCGCGCAGGACGCCTGAGTGCGGGGGACGAGACGATCCTCGTCCGCTTCCTGGCCTTCGGCGAGACGCAGAACCTCCCGGACCCTCCCACCTACCCGTGGGCCCCCTCGCCGCAGGCCAAGGCCAGCGCCCTCCTGCTGGAGGAGCTCCAGCTCACCTCGGGCGCCACGATCCAGGTGGAGGGTGGCCTAGGGAGCCGGAACCTCGCCGTTGGCCGAGCCCCCGGGGGGGGCCTCGTCCTCCCCGAGCGGTGGGTCCTCCTCCCCCCGGACGTCCTCCGTGCCATCGCCCCCGTCGACCCCGCGCGCTTCGACCTCTTCCTGGTGGAAGCGCGGGCGGACGCCCAACGTCTGGCTGCGGAGGGCCACACGATCCTGTCCCTCGCCTCCGCGGTGGGCTTCTTCCAGGAGGCCTTGGAGGACGCCCGGGACCTCGTCCTCACCATCGTGGTGGCGAGCGCCGTCGCCATTGCCGCCCTCACCTTCAGCCTCCTCTCCCTGGAAATCCGCTACCGTCGCAGGGAGATGGCCACCCTGCAGGCCATCGGCATGGACCGCGGAGGCTTCCTGCGGCTGTACGGTCTGCAGCTTGGCTTTCTACTGGGGGCCGGCACCGCCCTGGGGATGGCCCTCGGCATCGTCGGCGCCGACGGCCTGGTCGCCTTCGCCCCCTTTTTCGGCCTCCCCACCATCATCCGTCCCCAGGTGACGGCCCTGGCGCTAGCCATGCCGCTTCTCTCCTCGCTGGGGGCGGGGGCCCTGGGCGGGACCGCCTCCCTCCTCCTCGGCCTGCGGAGGTGGTTCCACGAAGCCTAGACTGGAGCTGTTCCTCATCCTGATCCTTGCCGGCGCCCTCCTCACCTCCTCCCTCCCACTCTACGACGCCCTGGCGGACACCCCCCAGGATGTGTTCTTGGGTGAGGACGTCTTCCTCCTGAGCCAGGCCTCCGCTCAGGACCCCATCACCGAGGCGTTCGTGGCGGACCTGCAGGCCCAGCCGTGGGTCGACGCCGCCAGCCCCGAGGTGTACGCCTTCGTCACCCTGGGGGAACGCGCCGTGGTCGTCCGAGGGGTCCAGGCAGACCCATTCTTCCACCTCGAGGGGCTGCAGACGCCGCTCCCGGAGGACGAGGAGTTCCTCCTTGTGGGGAGCCGGCTGGCGGCCGACCTCGGCGTGTCCCAGGGAGACCTGCTCCTGCTGCCGGGGTCCGTCACTCCGGCCCTCGTGGAGGCCCGCGTCGACGGGGTACTCCCCGCCTCCGGCTCCGTCGCCGACGAGGCCATCATGGACCTGCGCCGTGCCCGGGTCCTCGCGGGCCTGGGCCCGACGAACGTCATCCTGGTTCGGGTGAAGGCGGAGGACGGGCAGCGTCTCTTGGACCACCTGGCGGCCTCCGGCGCCCACGTCCTCGTGGGGGACGGAGCAGCCAACGTCCTAGTGGAGGAGGGGCAGGTCGTCGACGACCGCGTGGGGGCCCTCCTCCTCACGCGCCCGGAGCTCGCCCTGGAGCTGGGTCGGAGCTACGTCAGCGCCTTCGCCACGTACGCCGGAAACAGCCTCCGGGTCCTGGTCTTCGGCATGCAGCTCCTGACCTTCACCCTGTTCGCCCTGATCCTCGCCTCCTCCCTGGTCCGCTACCTCGTGGAGAACCGGCGCGACGTGGGGCTCATCCTGGCCCTGGGAGGCCGGTTCCGCGACCTGTTCGGGACGTATGGGCGCCGCGTCCTTGTGGGCGGGGCGGTGGCGGGCCTTCTGGGCCTCCTCCTGGGCATGACCGTGGGCGTGGCCCTGCAGGCCACGGGGGCCTTCGCGTTCTTCGGCCACCTCCTGCGGTACGAGGTGGACCTGGCCACGGCCGCCCGGCTCTTCCTCCTCTACGCCGCCACCCTCCTCCTAGCCCTCCTCCTGGGGCTCCTCTTCCTTCTCCGCCAGCGGCCCCGGGACCTCCTCTACGAGCCGCCGGAGCACGTCCGGGAAGGGGGCGAGCCCTCGTGAGGGGGCACCTCCTCCCGATGGCGACCCTCCTGGCGGTGGCGGGGGTCGCCCGGATGCTGCAGCTCCTCCTCTCCTCCCTCCCCCTGAACATCGACAGCTTCGCCCAGGTAGCCATCGCCGAGGAGGTCCTCCGCCAGGGAGCGTGGCAGCTGGACGAGGCCTCGCTGAACGCCTACAACCTGAAGATGCCCGTCCTCCCCCTCCTCCTGGCCCTGACGTCGTCCCTGACCCACGTGCCCCCCCTCCAGCTGGCGACTCCCCTGATCCTCGCCATCGCCCTGGCGGGCATCCTGGGGGTCTACGCCCTGGCCCTCCACATCACCGCTCACCGGGGGATGGCCGTCGTGGCGGGCCTCGTCCCCGCGCTCCTAGGACCCTACGTCTTCCTCACGGGCTCCGTCACGAAGGAGGCGCTGGGCCTGGCCCTCCTCCCGGCCCTTCTGCTGCTCTTCCTTCGTCGGGCGGACCGGAGGCGCCGGGGCCTCGCCGCCTTCCTCCTGCTGCTCCTCCCGCTGGTCCACCACCTGACGGCCCTCATGGCCGCGGGCCTGGTGGGCCTCCTGCTCCTCCTGCAGAGCGCCCAGGCCTACTGGCGGGGCCGATGGTCGTGGCGGGTCGTGGCGGCGGACCTCCTCCTGGGGCCCGCCCTCCTGGGCTTCGGCCTCTGGTACTACCAAGCCGTGGGGCTGGCGTTCTTCACCTCCGTGTGGAACGCCAACGAGGTGGCCCTCTTCCTCTCCACCGCCGCCCTCGTGGGGACGGGGGGCCTCCTGTTGACCTCCCAGCGTCGGGCGCGGCCCTGGTTCGCCCTCTCCAAGGCCCGCCGGCTGCCGAGTCTCCTGGACCAGAAGGCCGTGGTCATCGCCGGCGGCCTCCTCCTGATCCTGGCCAACGCCCTCCGCCCCCTGGTCCCCGGGACGGCGGCCACGACCCTCCCCCTCCTCCTCGTCGCCGTGGCCTACCTTCCCCTGACCCTCCTGGCCCTGACGGGGCTCAACCTCCACCGCCTAGCCTCCGGCCCCGCCAAGGCCGCCGTGGTGGCCCTCCTCCTCGCCCCCCTCACCCCGCTGATCTACGCCCTGCTCCGGGGGCTGGACCCCCTCTCCCACGTCCTCCTCTACCGCTCCGTGGACTTCCTGGACCTGGGCCTGGCCGTGGCCATCGGGACGGCGGTTTGGCGCAGCCGCTGGCGCCGCCCCCTGGCGGGCGTCGCGGTGGCCTCCCTCCTGGCCACGCTCCCCCTGGCGTACGCCACGGAGGCGGTCTTCCAGGTCCAGAACACGACCTTCGCCTACGAGATGGCGGCCCTGCGGCGGGTGGAGGGCCTCGGGGGGACCCCCTCCACGGACCAGCGGCTGGCCAGCGTCCTGGCCTGGTACTTCGGGGTCGCCGCGGACGGCTCCCTCCCCCTGGCGCTGGCGGAGGGGGGTGACGTGGCGCCGGGAACGCTCCTCCTGCTGGAGGGGAATTGGGCCGCCCGCGGGGCCCAAGTGCACCCCCTCCCCTTCGTGGTCGTCGACGGGGCCGTCCTCGACCGGACCCTCCGTGAGGGGGCCGTCCTCTACCACGGCGGGGAGGGCGCGAATCCGCTCTTCTTCGTGGTCGCCCCCGGCTAACCGGGGGCGTTCATTTTCGCTTAGAGAAATGGGCCGCAAACGCTTAAGTAGAGGCGACCCGAACCGTGGATGCGCATGATTACCACCTTCGCCGTCTCCACCGTCTCCTCCATGACGGTGGTCATGGCCGGGACCCTGGGCGGCATCGCCATCGTGGCCCTCATCTTCCTTCTGATCGCCCGGGAGCTGAGCAGTGCGGAGGTGGAGGCGGGCGGGGACCGCCCCCGGCTGGACGCCCTCTCCCGTTACGTGCTCGTCCCCATCGCCCCCCTGCTGGTGGTCTTCGCGGTCATCGTGGCCGTGAAGGTGTGGGAGGTTCTCTGAGGCCTCACGCGAGGAAAGGGAGGACGAGGTAGAGGACGACGTTGGCCAGGCCGTGGGCGAAGACGACCCCCGTCAGGTTCCGCGTGCGCTGCACCACATACCCGAAGTAGGCCCCCACCCCGAAGACGAAGGGGAGGTCCAGGGCGCTCCGGGGATCCTGCACGAAGCCGATGTGCATGGCGGCGAAGAGGAGGGAGACCAGGAGGAGGCCCGCGTTCCGCCCCAGGAGGGACTCCGACTTGGGGAGGAGCAACCCACGGAAGATGAGCTCCTCCGCCAGGCCGGTGGCCAGCCCCACAACGGCGGCGGCGGGAAGAAGCTGGGCCAGGGCGAGGGACGTGGTCCAGGCGTCCGGCCTCAGGATGAGGAACTCCGTGGCGCCCAGGGCCAACCCGGAGGCCGCCACCCCAACCTGGACGGGCATGCCCCTCCAAGAACCCACCCGCAGGTACACGTCGTCGCGCCGCAGCCGCAGGACGTAGGCCAGGGCGCCGGCGCCCGCCAGCAGGGGAATCGAGATGATGAGGAGCCACTGGATGGTGTCGAAGGGCTCCAGGGGCGTGCTCAAGCTCAGGAGGCGGAGAAGGGGGAGCAGGGCGAAGGCCGCCAGGAAGCGGGAGCAGGCCTTGTCCCGCGGCGCGAGGAGGGCGGCGTGGATAAGGACCAAGAAGAGCAGGCCAACGTGGAGGCCCAGGCCCGCCAGGATGCCCCACGGGCCGAGGCCCAGCCCCTCGGCGTACGTGATGAGGGCCTCCGCAAGGACGATGACGGTGGCGTAGGCGGCGATGGCGGCGGCGTAGACGCGCCTGGAGGTGGGGAGGGGAGAGGAGGCCGTCTTCGCCTCGCCTTCGCCCCGGTCCTGCGTGGGCATCCCCGCCCTCCATCCGGGAGGGCCATAAGGGCCTTTGCCCGGGCCCCATTATCAGCGCCGCGAGCGACGTAGAAACCCTTATGGCGTGTCCCGCCGCGATTCGCCCATGAACCAGCGGTCCGTGCGGGTCGCCTTCGCCCCCCTCCTGGCCGCGCTTCTTTTGACGCTGGGGCTCTCGGCCTACATCGGCCTCACGTCGGGCTGGGTGTACGGACCGGAGATCCGGATGGAGACCTACCCGACGCTGGCGCGGGGCCTGGGAGCGGTCCTTGGCGCCGCCGTGGTGGGCCTCATCGTCGTCGCCCACAGCCTGCGCGCGCAGCAGGACCAGCTGGAGCAGCGCCTCATGCGCTGGCTGGAGGGCCGCGGCGGGTGGGTCGCGGACGCGTGGGACGCGGAGACGGAGGCCGCCGTGGCCGAGCAGGCGCACGTGGCAGAGGACCCGGAGGGAACCGTCGAGGTGGAGGTGGCCTTGGGGGAGCGCCACCGGCTCATCCAGCTTCGCCGCCACGCCGCCCGGCTCTTCGCCGTTCCCATCGTCGCCCTGGCCCTCATCGTGGGACTCGCCCTTTGGGCCGTCCCCGCCTCCGGCAGCTTCCTGGGCAACGTCCCCATCCTCAACACGAGCCTCCTTCTGTTCGCCAGCTACGGCACCCTGGTGGCCCTGGGAGCCCTCCTGGTGGCCACGGTGGTCGCGCTCCGCGAGTGAGCCCGTGGCTCCGTCGGGTTCGCCGCATCCCCTCAGCCGCGTTGCAGGTTGGACCAGCCGTACCGTCGGCTCGCAACGAACAGGAGCGCGAGGACGCCGAGCCCCACGACCTCACCCGCCACCACGTAGGGATCGCCCAGGCCCGCCAACAGCCCGGGGAGGCCCAGCCCCCCTGCCGGGAACGCCACGCCCTGGAAGGGCCAGAACAGGGCGTGGGTGGAGTGCCACATGCGGTCCAGAAGCAGGTGCGTCCAGAGGCCCAGGGTCAGCAGAGGCAAGGGAAGGGCGAGACGCCGCGCCACGGGAACAGCGGAGCGCGATTGCCCCAGGCGGGGTCCCACAAGGACCAGCGTGAGAAGCGCCACGACGAGGAGGCTGTGGGCGACGTTCCTCCCGTCGATCCCCAGGGCCAGGGCAAGGGGCTTGTCCACGAAGTCCGGAAGGAGGGAGCCCACCAGGAGGACGCGGTAGTCCGCGGGCGGCGCAAGCCAGCCACGGCGCGTGAGGAGGAAGCCCAGGCCGACGGTGAGGCCCATGTGGCCCAGGGGGAACACGGCGCCCTATGTCTCGCTCCCCGGGGAAAACCTTTCGGTCGGCCGCCGGACGGTCCGGGCGAATGCAAGCTTTTTATCCGCCCCTTCCTTGGGAGGATGGCCCCTGTGAAGCTCTTCGTCTTCGACCTGGAGAACACCCTGATTTTCAACGAGTTCCTCCCGGAGCTCGCCCACCTTGTGGGCCAGGGGGAGGAGGTCGAGAGCATCACCCAGCTCGGCGTGTCCGGGCAGATCGACTGGGTCGAGGGGTTCCGCCGACGGGCCGCCTTTCTCGCGGGGTTGCCCCGCGGGGAGGTGGAGCGGATGGCGGAGGCCGTCCGGCTGGTCCCCGGGGCCCTGGGCTTCGTCCGCTCGCTGAAGGGCGGCGGCCACCGGGTGGGGCTCATCACCGGCGGCCCGTCGGAGCTGGCGCGGCGGGCGCGATCCCTCTTCGGCGCCGACGCCGCCGTGTCCAACGACTTCCTCTACCAGGGAGACCGCCTCACCGGGGACGTGGTCGTGCGCGTGACGCCGGAGACGAAGGGACTCTTCGCCCGGGAGATGGCCCGGGGCATGGGCATCCCCCCCTCCGACATCGTCGCTTTCGCCGACGGGGCCATGGATCGTGGCCTCTTGGCGGCGGCGGGGACCGCCCTCGCCATCCATGCAGGAGGTGCCCTCTCCGGGCAAGTTGACTTTGAGGTGTCCGACTTCGAGGACGCCTACCGGTGGCTTCGGATGCGTGGAATGCTGTAGGGATCCTGGCCCTCGATGGACTTCCCAAGGGTCTGCTTGCCGAAACGTTTATCTCGCAAGAACTCATTGCCCGGCAGCAAGCCAGGGAGGAGGCTATAAATGGTAGAGGAAGCGCAACCTTCCGGAGGAGCTCCCCCTTCTGGGACCAGTAGGACCGTCTGGATAGTCATCGCCGTCATCATCATCGCAGTGGTGGTCGTCGTCGCCGTCCTGTTTGCGGCGGGGATCATATCGCTGGCGCCGGCCGAGGAAGACACCATCAAGATCGGGACCATCATGCCCCTGACGGGCACGCTTGAGTGGTTGGGTCCACCCATACAGAACGGCATCACCCTCGCGGCGGAGGAGATCAACGCAGCCGGTGGCGTGCTTGGGAAGGACATCGAGCTGGTGCACTGCGATAGCCAGACTCGGCCCGCCCAAGGTTCGAACTGTGCAGCCAAGCTCGTCTACACAGATCGAGTCATCGCCATCATCGGCGCCGCCTCATCGGGCGTCTCTCAGGCCGTGTCGGCAATCACGCTGGAGCAGGAGGTCATTCAGATCTCCCCTGCGTCAACGTCCCCCCTGTTCACGACCTTCGAGATTGACAGGGCGGCGGAGCTCGGGATCACCGAGGACATCCCCGATGAGGACGTGCCCGGCTGGTTCTGGAGGACAGCGCCTTCGGACAAGCTGCAGTCGCAGGTTGCCGGCATTCTCGCCGCCCAAGAGGGATGGGACACCTTCGGCATCCTGGCGGTGAACAACCCGTATGGCAAGGGATTCTCCGAGCTCTTCACCGGGGTCGTGAAGGACGCCGGGAAGGAGGTTCTCGTCTGGGTGAACTACACGGAGGAACAGGCATCCTACACGTCCGACCTGCAGCTCATCGCCGACAAGGCCCCCGACGCCGTATTCGCCATCGCCTACCCCGGAGACGGCATCACCTTCATGCAGAACTGGGAGGCGAACAAGGCGTCGGCCGGCTGGGGATGGGATTGGTTCTGGTCCGAGGGGATGAAGAGCAACATCTTCTTGGAAGAGCTACAGTCCGCCAACATCGACGTATCGGGAATCCGAGGGACGGCGCCGCTTCCGCCTGCGGCCAACTTCCAGATCTTCGAGGACGCCTTCGTTGACAGGTGGGGAGGGGCCTCTGAGGTCTTCTCCTCCAACGGCTACGATGCCATGTATCTGCTCGCCGCCGCCATCGAGAGGGCGGGAGAGGCCACCTCCGACGCCATCAGGCAGAACCTCGTCGCGGTGTCGGGTCCCCCGGGCACCACCATCCTGCCCCAGGAATGGGGTAAGGCCCTGACCGAGCTGGGCGCCGGGAATGAGATCAACTTCGAAGGCGCCTCTGGCGGTGTGGATCTGAACTTCGTCGGCGAACCCCTCAGCAACTACGAGATCTGGGACATTACAGGGGACCTCAGCGCTGGGTTCGCGTATTCGACGTCGGAGACCGTTACCTGCGGGGTGACGTGCGAGATCGACTGAGGGGATCCTTCCGTTAGGAGTGCGGCAGGGCGCCATAGCGGGCCCTGCCCCCCCAATTCTTCCCTCAACCGCCCAGGTAGGATTGTCCGACTTCAGGGTTGTTCAGCAGCGCCGTCCCTTCGTCCTCGAACCGCTTCCTTCCCATGTCCATGACGATGCCACGATCCGCCATGGCCAGCGCCTTTCGCGCGTTCTGCTCCACCACGATGATGGGGGTCCCACCCTCGTTGATCTCCTTGATCTTGTCCAGAATCGCCTCCACGAGGGCGGGCGCGAGGCCTGCTGAGGGCTCGTCGATGAGCATCAGGTCCGGATCGAGCATCAGGGTCTTGCCCAGGGCCAGCATCTGCCGCTCGCCGCCACTCAACTTCCTCGCCTTGACCTCGATCCGATCCCTCAGCTGCGGGAACATGGCCAAGATCTCAGCCATACGCCCGCTGTAGTCGTCCCTGCGAATGTAGGCCCCCATCTGCAGGTTCTCCTTGACCGTCAGCGAGGGGAAGACGTTCTCCAGCTGAGGAACGTAGCTGATGCCCCTGGAGACGAGCCTCGTCGGATCCTCCCCCGTGATGTCCTCCTCGCGATAGAGGACGTTGCCCCGCATGGGCTTCAGGATGCCGAAGAGCGTCTTGATGAGGGTGCTCTTCCCCGCCCCGTTGGGGCCCACGATGCTCAGAAGTTCCCCCTCCTCCAGGCTGAGACTCACGTCGTGGACAATCTCCACCTCGCCGTACCCCGATGAGACTTCCCGAGCCTCGAGAACGGGCACGTCAGCCACCCAGGTAGGAGTCGATGACCCGTCGGTTGGACTTGACCTCGGAGGCGGTGCCCTCCGCCAGGTTTCTCCCCTGATGCATCACGATGATGTAGTCGCAGCGGTTCATCACCACGTCCATGTCGTGCTCGATCAGGAAGAAGGTCTTGCCCTCCTGACGCATCTCGTCGAGCCTCTTCAGCAGCTTCTCCGTCAGGACCCGGTTGACGCCTGCAACTGGCTCATCCAAGAGGACCATCTCCGGGTCTGTCATGAGGGCTCTGCCCAGCTCCAACAGTTTCAGCTGACCCCCAGAGAGGTTCTTCGCGAGTTCGTGGGCCAGGTGGTCGATCTCCAGCATTTCCAGGATGCCTAGGGCCTCCTCCTCCACCTCGGTCTCCTTCGCAGCGACCTTCCGGGACTGCAGGAGGACCCGCCACAGGGACTCCCCCGGATGATCTTGGACCGCCAGCATGAGGTTCTCCAGGACGGTGATGTTCTTGAACTCCCTAGGGATCTGGAAGGTCTTCACGACGCCGTGCTTCACCACCTTGTGGGCGGGCATGCCCTCCAGTCGATGGCCGTTGAACCGGATCCTTCCCCCGTCGGGCGTCAGCAGACCGGAGACGACGTTGAACAGGGTGCTCTTGCCGGCGCCGTTGGGTCCGATCAGGCCGGTGATGCTCTGATCCTTCACCTCCATGCTGCAGCCATCCACGGCCTTGACCCCCCCGAAATGCTTCCTGACGTCGTCAAGGACAAGGGGCATGCGACCTCACCTTCTCCTGGAAATAACCCGTTCCTCGCCTAATATCCCTTGCGGTCTGAAGAGGACCAGCAGCACCACCAGGAGGCCGACGGTCATGAGGCGAACGAAGTCGAGGTTGGAGGCCCACCACGGCCCCAGGGAGAGGCCGAGGAAGCCCAGGATGCTCGGCAGGCGAATCGTCAGGAACTCGTACCCCCAGATGAGGACGGCCCCCAGGATGACGCCCTTGTTGTTGCCGCTTCCGCCGGCGATGACCATGGCCCAGACGATGAAGGTCTCGAAGGGGCGGAAGGAGGTCTGGGGCTCGATGAAGGTCAGCCAGTGGGCGTAGAGGCTTCCCGCGGCCCCCATGATGGCGGCGCCCAGGGTGAAGGCCATCACCTTGTACCGGAAGGTGTTCTTGCCGAGGGAGAGGGCCGCCTCCTCATCCTCCCGAATGGCCTTGAGCACCCTTCCCCAGGGAGACCGGCTTCCGTACTCCAGGAGGAAGTAAATGACGACGACGACCAGGATGACGACCCCAAGGAAGACCGCGTTGGTCACCAAGGGCTCCGGAAACCGGATGGGCTTTGGAATGTTCCGGATGCCCTCGGTCCCCCCCGTCGCGTCCTGGAGCTGCACGAGGAAGATGCGGATGATCTCCGCCAGGCCGAGCGTGGCAATCGCCAGGTAGTCGGCCCGCAGACGGACGGAGGGCAGGGCGATGAGGAAACCGAGGAAGGCGCTTACCACGATGGCCCCCAGGAAACCGACGATGAAAGGCTGGTTGAATCCCAAGTGGCCCGCGATGATGCCAGGCGCCCGAGGAGATACCGTCAGGATCGCCGAGGTGTAGGCTCCCACGGCCCAGAAGGCCGCAACGCCGATATTGAAGAGGCCGGTGTAGCCCCAGTGAAGGTTCAGCCCTAAGGAGAGGATCATGAAGACGCCTGCGAAGCTCACGAAGAAGACGAGTTCCGGGAGCACGGCTTCGTGAAGGCTCAACCCATCACCTCCCGGAGGGCCTCATCTGCATGGCCAGACGCCGAATCCTCTGGCCGAGGCGTCTAATGTCCTGGCTTATGGGCTCCCCGCCGAGGAGACCCTGGGGCCGCACGATCAACATGACGACCAAGACGGCGAAGGCGACGGCGGGGGAGTAAGCGGAGTCGATGCCGTTGATGAAGAGCAGGTACTTGGAGACCTCGCTCGCGATGCCGATGATCATGCCTCCCAGGAGGGCCCCGTAGGCCGATCCGATGCCGCCCAGGATGACGGCGGCGAAGAGGAACAGAAGGACGGCGAAGCCCATCCCGGGGCGGAGCTGCGTGTTGAGACCTAGAAGCACGCCCCCCACGGCCGCGAAACCCGCGCCGATGATCCAGGTGGCCATGATGACCAGCCAGGTGTTGATGCCTGTGGTCTTGGCCAGCTCGAAGTTGTCCGAGGTGGCCCTCATGGCCTTGCCCAGCTTGGTGTACTTCAGGAGGACGTGTAGCACGGACACCAGGATAACGGCGATGATGAGCGTGAAGATTTGAACGATGGTGAGGGAGATGCCGAAGGCCAGCTGGATGCCCTGACGGGTGGGGTGTCCCAGGAAGGTCTGCGGGAGGATGTAGAGTCGGGGTGTCGTGCCCCACAGGATCCGCACCAGGTTCTGGATGACGAAGAAGAGGCCGAAGGAGGCGATGAGCATGGCCACCACCCCCCGGCCCTCCAGCCTGTGGAAAATCGTGACCTCCATCATGATGCCGACGAAGGAGACGACGAAGAACGCCACCGCCGCCGCAAGGACGATGTTCACGTGGAAGGCGCCAAACTGGCTATGCAGGGCGAAGGCCACGTAGGCTCCCAGGGCCATCAGCTCCCCATGGGCGAAGTTGGCGAAGTTACGGATGCCGTAAATCATGCTCAAGCCGACGGCTCCCATGACGAAGATCCCGCCCACGACAACGCCGTTGATTACGAACTGGAGCACCATGGTTGGATCCTCCTCCCTCAATCGATGTGTTCCGTCGCTAGGCACTCCCTGAGCAAGTCCTTACACGTCCGCTGATGCGCCGTCGCGATGGGTGTTCAGGCATTTAACCGTTTTCTGGCGCATGGCGGGTCCGTCTCATCCGGAGAAGCAGCCAAACGACGGCCGGAACGAGAGCCAGCGGAAGAAGGTAGAGGAGGGAGGGAGAGGCGCGGACCTCCCTCTCCACGACCTCAAAGAATTCGCCGGGCCGCGATGCCGTGATGATTCTCCCGTCGGCGTCTTGATACTCGATGGAGATGGTGCTCTTGAAGATGATGCCCTGAAGCTCAACCTCCTGCAGCCTCGTGGTGATCCGGAAGGCGTGACTTCCGGGGGAGACGGAGACGAACGCGTATTCGAGGCGAGACCCCTCCTCCGACCTCGCTGCGTACCCCGGGACGGAGGGGGCATCGTCAGCAACGTACTCCAGGCCCTGCGGAAGGTCCACCCGGATCGCCACCTCCTCCAGGGTCAGGTTCGAGGTGTTGTTGAAACGGACATCCTGGTGGAGGACCTCCCCCTTCGCCACCGTCGACGGCTGGGTGTGCAGGGCAAAGGTGAGAACCGACGGGGGTCTGAGCGAGTAGACCCCGCTTCCCGGCCGAAACTCCGCCCAGGCAAACCACATGGACGGGATCGCCTCCAGCGAGCGGAGGCTCTGCCCTGCTTCGGCCACCCCCGTCAGCCGGTTCCACAGAACCCCGCTATCGTCCCTCATCGTACCAGTCCCCGCGGGAAGAAACTCGCGGTCGCCGGGGTCGAAGGCCTGGGCACTGCCGTTGACGAACGTCACCACGATCCGTTGCCGATGGAGGACATCATGGAGGACGGGAGTCTCCTCCAGAATGGAGAACGGGTAGGCCATGGGCACGCCCTCGACCTCGATCCCCAGGACCGTCGCCTTGGGATGGAGGATCGTGTCCGCATACTCCCCCCCAAAATCGCTGTACACGACGGTGGACAGCTTGTACCCTCGGTACGGATCCACGGTGTAGTCCCTGCAGTCGTCGCCGGTTCGCCCTCCCGTGCAGTGGGGCAGCGGGGGCGAGAGAAGGAGGGAGTGGGGGTAGCGCGCCCTCCAATCGGCCCAGGGCAAGGTGGAGGAGGCCATCCACTGCAGCTTCTTGCCATGGAGGGGTCCCAGGAGGGCCTCTCCCGAAAGCTGAGACCAGAGGCTCCCCGTCTCGTTGTCGAACATCACCAAGTTGCTCCTGTACAGCCGACCGGAGACCCCAAGAGTCAGCACCTCGCCTTCCACCGCGCGGTCGAACACGATGCCCGTTCCACACAGGGGACAGTAGGTGACGGCAAGGGGTACACCGCCCACGACGTCGTTGACCACCTCGTGCCAATTCATGATCTTGAGGGGATACGCCCGGGCCTCGCCCCCGACCGTCAGGCCAATGACCTCCTCCTCCGGGCTCAAGTTCAGCCCCTGCGTGAACCGAGGGGTGTAGATGGCAGGGATGTCATTTTTCCATAAAACCTGGATGACCTCGAAGGGGTCCACGTGGTGGGCCGTTCCCGTGGGGAGGCTGCCTGCGAGCAGCAGGAGCGCGCAGAGCAGGCCCCAGACTCGCATCGACGCGACAAGCCGGTGAAGGATCACTCTCCGCCTCACGGCGGCGACCCCCCCTCGGTCGCCCGCCGGCGTCTTCGTCGCAGCATGAGGTACAGGGCAACCACCCCACCATACCCCAGGACCACCAGGACCAAGAGGAGATAGTCCCCCGGTGCCTCACGGTGCTGGGCAACCACGGTGAAGGCATGTTCACCCTGGGCTGCGGTGAAGGCGTAGGAGCTCGTGGAGAGCATGTCGACGGACGTGGCGTTGTCCTCCAGGCGGAGGTCGATGGGATCGCCTGACTGAAGAACCTGTTGGGCGTCCCAGGTGAGGACGACGGCGACGGCCCCTGGTCTCCTGTGCTCGACCGTCATCTCCCACTCCAGGTGATCTTGGACTCGGACGAAGCTCTTGTTCAGCTTCCCCGGAGGGAAGTTCAGCAGCTGCTCTAGGTTGAAGTAGAGCCTCAGCCCCTTATCCTCCGTGGGGCGCGGCTCAAACTCGTCCAGCCCCTCCTCGTAGAGGACGGACGCGCTCGTCGAGACGCCGAAGGTGCCGCCGTCCTCATCTCCCAGTTCCGACCTGGCGACGAAGGGGACCGACCAGAGGATGTCCTCCGGTTCCCCCTCCGGCACGCCAAAGCAGCGGGCGCTGACGGTGCCCGTCAAGAAGAGGAGAGAGGCAGCGGCCAGAACGGCGACCCGGAGGCCCGGCCACGTAGAGGGTGAAACCCTCATCCAACCCCGCCCCCGGCACCTCCGCCCCTTGCCCTCCCCCGAACTGTCACGGCCTCCAAGAGGAGGAGACCAAGGACGTTGATGGGAACCAGCACCTCCCTGAAGATGTGGACCCACTCCTCCACGACGGGAGTCTGATACTCCACGGCGGCATACGTGCCCAGCCCCAGGATGAGGAAGGCCGACAGGAGCCAGGTGAGGACGAGGTTGTTGACCGGACGGGGGACGCGCTTGCGGACGAGGATGGCCAGAAGCCCTGCCAGAAGGACCACGAGAGTCTGCGCAACGGAGAAGCCCGCGGTTACCCCTCCAGGCCCCAGGCGAAACAGCAGGTTGTGAGCAAGGACCCCCGCCGACGTTCCAGCCACGGCCGGGAGGCCGAAGGCGACGGCCAGTGGGATGAGGACAGGTTCCGGGCGGAGGAGGAGGCCTTCCGTCCCCCCAATCCACACGTTGGTGGGCAGGCCGGCGACCCTCTCCAAGAGGACGGTGGAGAGGTAGGCCGCGACGAATCCCACGGCGAAGCCCACGGCCAGGAGGACCTGGCGGACCGAGGAGGTCCCCCGCAAGGTAGCGATCAACTCTCTGTCCCCCGGAGAGACGGCGTCCTCCTCGCAGGCCACATTCCCGAGAGCCCGCGGGCCAGAAGGAGAGCGATGGGGATGCCCACGAGGTTGAGGGGAAGCCACACGCCCCCGAAGACCGCCATCATGACCGCCGCAAAGTTCTCCCCCAGGAACCGGGCCTGGAACCCGGCCAACGTCAAGGAGAAGATGGCCGTCATGGACCAGCCGGCGCCCAACCAGCGGACACCACTCCCCTCCCCGAGAAGGACGTGGGCCCCGCCCACGGCGATGGCAACGGCCCCGGCGACGATGGAAGCCAACACCGGGTCGGCGTCGTTGAGCCAGTGGGCCACTCCGCATGCGGCGGTGATGAGCCCCACGCCGGCCCACCGCAAGAGAAGGGCCGGGGGGAGGAGGGCGGCCACCAAGACCATGCGTAGGCCCCACACGGACACAACCAGCGGCTCCAAGAGGATCATCTTGGAGAGGAGGAGGGCGCCCAGGGCGACCCAGACCACACGCCTGGTCATACGGCCCCATGTCACACTGGCAACCCCACGTACACGTACAGGAAGTAGAACACAATGAGGTATATCCCCATGCCAAACATGAGGACGACGGAGGCCCTCTTGATGGCGGGCATCCAGCGCCGCATCGTCTCCGCGTAGACCTCCCGGTACTCTGCCGCCAGGAGGGAAAGGATGGCTGTCGGCACCACGATGCTGACCACGAAGGCCAGGAGAACCAGCGCCGTCTCGGCCGCAGTCCCGAGGGCAATGGCCGCCGCCGCCACGCCGAAGGTCAGGGCGGGGGTGCATCCCACGGCGGCCGCCACGTAGCCGGAGCCCATGACGAAAAGGGGCCTGTACCCCGTGGCTCCGGGGGCCACCCGCATGCCCCACGAGGGGAGGAGGGGAATCTCCCGCCACGTGCCCACGGCGAGGATGAGGGTCACGATGCCAGCGGCCAGGACGAAGAGGGCGGTGAAATTCGCCAGTATGGAGGAGGCAGCCGCGGACACCCCCACAAGCGGGAGGAGGACAATGAGTAGGCCCAGGGCGAAGGTGGCGGAACCCCGCCCCCCCTCGACCCGCCCGTGTTCGTCCCGCAGATAGTACGCCACGAGGTTGGGCAGGAACGGGACGGCGCAGGGGGAGAAGGCCGTGAGAACGCCCGATGAGACGGCCAGGGTGAGCTCCACCAGGACCAAAGAACCACCGCGAACACCCCATGGCAGGCCGGCCTCTTAGACAACCTCTCAAACCCTCCGAGGTCGCCTCCAACACGAAAAAGGGGACGGGAGGACCCGGTCGCCTACGGTGACCGCGGGGAGGAGTTCAGCGGAGGGGAGAAACGATGCACCTTCCGGCGGCCAGGGTCCGGCATCCCATCCCGGCCAGGCATGGCCCCTTGCGCGTAAAAAGCTTGTGCCCCTCAGCGAGGATGGCCACAGTCGTCGAGGGGCATGCTGCAAAGCCTGCAATAGTGGAAGAGATGATCGCAGTCGTAGCCGCCGTTGTGGCCGCAGCGGCGGGTGTCAGGGACGCCGGTGTAGTCGTCCATGGGCAACCTCGTGCCGGGCCGCAGGGGCTTCGACAATCATAAAGCTTTCCCTTCGACAATCGACGTTTTGTCTCTTCCCCCGTCAACGTTTATCCCGGACCCCGCCCTGCCGAGGGCGTGGACACGGACCGCCTCATGGACATCGCCGTAGAGATGGCGGGCCTGGACGGCGTCCCCGCCGACTCGGCGATCTACGTCCCGGGGGCGGACCTCCGGCGCCTCCTCATGGGCATCGACATCGGGGAGGCGGAGCTGCTGCTGGCAAGGGAGCAGGGATACGACGCCGCCGTCGCCCACCACCCCGCCGGAGGCGCCGCCCGGGTGGGCTTCCATCGGGTCCTGGACACCCACCGCCGCATGCTGGAGGCCCATGGGGTCCCGCCGGTGGAGGCCGCCGACGCGGTGGCGGACCTGGCCCTCCAGCACGAGGTCGGGGGGCACGCCCACAACTACGACCGGGCGCCCTCCGTGGCCCGACTGCTGGGCCTCCCCTTCCTCAACGTACACCAGCCCCTGGACGAGATCGGGCGCCAGCGGATGCATCGCACGCTGGAGGGGTGCAGCGCGGGGGCCACGGTGGCCGACGCCGTGGCGGCCCTGGAGGCGCTCCCGGAGTTCCGCCGGGCCCTCACCTCCGTCGCCGTCCGCCTGGGGGAGGAGGCGAACCCGCTGGGCCGCTGGGTCGTGGCCCACGGCGCGGGGACGAACGGGGGCTACGCCGTGGCCCGGGCCTACTTTGCCCACGGCCTGGACACCGTGGTGTACATCCACATCGCCCCGGGGGAGCTGAAGCGGCTGCGGGAGGACGTCGCCCTCCGCGGTAAGAGCCTCGTCGTGACCGGCCACCTCGCCAGCGACTCCCTGGGCATCACCCCCTACGTCGCCCGGCTGCGAGAGGAGGGGATGGAGGTCACCTGCATCGGCGGCATCCTGGAGCCGTAGGCCTGCCCGCGGGGCTTAGGCGAGGACGCCCTCGGGCTGCTCGGACCTTCGGCGCCGCAGGATGTAGGCCCCCACCACCCCCGCGGCGGCGGTCCCGTGGGCGATGAGCCACGCAATCCCCGTGGCCTCCAGGCCGTAGAGGGGGATGAGCCAGTAGGAGAGGGCGATGGTGCCCAGGGTGATGTACGCCATGAGGGCGATGATGGCCCGCACCCACTTCTTGACCCGGGCGACGGAGAAGAAGACCCCGTTGATGGCCACGAAGGCGCTCGACACGCCGAGGATACGAAGGAGGGTCGTTCCCGTGGCGGCGTAGGTCGCCCCGAAGAGGGAGAGCACCCACTCCCCCGCGAACCAGACGAAGAGGATGCCCAGCAGGAGGAGCGGCACGAGGAACCGCAGCGTCTTCACCAGGTCGTGCCAGAGCCGGTCCTCGTAGTGGGAGCCCTCGGCGTAGAGGCTCACGCTGGTCATGAGGGGCACGGCGAAGAGGAGGCTGGCGATGAGCCAGGGGATCCCGAAGAAGGCGGCCTGCTCGGCGCTCCCCGTGAGGTTGGTGATGAGGATGAGGAGGACGGGGTAGGGCAGGGCGTTGAGGACCTCCGCCACGTGGTTGCCCAGGGAGAAGTGGAGGATGTCGTTGATGACGGGCGGGGAGATGGCCGGGCCGGGCCGGAACCCGGGGTAGAGGCGGGGCAACAGGATGAAAAAGGCCACCGACAGGGCCACGGCGTGGGCGAAGACGAAGGAGGCCAGGATGCCCAGGACCCCCAGGATGCCCACGAAGAAGAGGGGGGAGGCCAGCCGGAGGCCCTGGAACAGCACGCTCTTCCACAGCACGTAGGAGGCGCGGCGTCCGGCCACGAAGGTCTGGTTCACGATGGCGGTGTTGACCTGCATGGGGGCCATGAGCACGAAGAGGGGGATGATGGGCCAGAGGCGGGTGAGGGTCCGACCCTGGGGGAACCAGAGGTCCACGGAGAAGAGGAGGACGACGGCCAGGATCACCGCCACGGTGGTGGCGATGGTGAGGCAGCTGTTCACCATCTTCGCCTTGTCGTTCCGGGTCCCCGGAAGGAACCGGATGAGGCCCGTGCCGAAGCCCAGCCCCGAGAGGGTCGCCAGCAAGCTCGCCACCCCCACCAGGACGAGGCCCATGCCCACCTCCTCCTCCGCGTAGAGCTGCGCCACCACGAACCAGAAGAGGAAACCCGCCCCGGCCACCAGGACCGTGTTGACTATGAGGAAGATGGCGTTGCGGTAAAGGGGGGACCGAATGTCCTCCAAGATCTCCTTCACCAGGTCCGTGGCCATCCAGGGCTCGTTATTCGGGTGGGGTAGATAATTCTTGGGTAGGGGGTTCAGTACTGCAGGATGGCCCCCAAGCCCCTGGGTCGCTCAGGGTGAGAGGGGTATCGGCAGAACCAGGCTTGCGTAGTAGTACACGATGTACGCGCCCACGCCCATGAGAACGAGGGCGCTGATGATGCGGACGTAAGGAAGGACCTGGCCCATGCGGCGCGTCACCGCCTTCCGGGAGGTGGCCACCGCCACGGAGAGGAAGGTCATGACGATCCCGAGGCCCAGGGCGTAGACCAGAAAGATGAGGAAGCCAGAGGCGAAGCCGCCCGTCAGCAGGGCCCCCGTCACGACCAGGACGAAGATGGGGAAGGTGCATCCCAGGGAGACCAGGGCGTACGCGGCCCCGTAGAGAAGAAACCCGAAGGGCCTGCGGACGTCGGGGGACCGCAGGGGGAGAGCGAAGCTCACGCGATCTGTCGCCAAGAGCAGGAGGCCGAGGGCCACCAGAAGGACCCCCATGCCCAGGCCGAAGAGGGGAATGGCCTGGCCCAGCAGCCGGGCCCCCGCAAAGCTCAGGACGCCTCCCAGCCCCCCGAACACGCCCACCATCCCCAGGGTCGCCGATCCACCGAAGAGGAGGCCCTGCCCAAGGCCTCCCTCGTCTCCCGGCCTCCCCAGCGCGTAGGAGACGTAGGCGGGGAGCATGGGGAAGGCGCACGGGCTGAAGAATGAGAGGACCCCGGCGCCGAAGGCGAAGCTGAGGAGAAGGGAATCGACCATCTACGGGACCTGCCCTACGGCCTCAAGGAGGTCCGAGGCCGTCGTCTCCCCCGGGAGGGTCGCCACGAGCAGGCCATCCCCGTCGAGGATGAGCTTGAAGGGAGGCGAGGTGACGCCATACTCCAGGACGAGGCCCACCGTGTCCTCCGGAACGCCGAACGTCCAGTCGGCGTCCCACCGTCGCTGGAAGGCGGCAAGGTCCGTCTCCGTCTCCGCGAAGCCGGCCATCCCCACCCAAATGCTCAGGGAGATCATGGTCACCCCTTGGTTCTTCGCCTCCTCCCAGAAGGCCAGGAGTTGGGGCATCTCCCGCTCACACGGCGGGCAGAAAGCAGCCATGAGGTCCACGACGAGCATCTGCCCGGCGTAGGGCGCGCTTGCCGTCGTGACCCGACGGCCGTCCAGGGTCGTGAAGCGGATCGTCACATGCTCGCGGTCTGGGGGGCGCAGGAGGGGACTCGAGAGGACCACGGCCAGGATGACGGACAGGAGGATGCCCAGGATGGCGGCGGAGACGAGGAGGCTTGTGTGCTGCCCCCGCCGCGCGGGGGACCCTCCGTCGGGGCTCAGCGCTGACCTTCGCCCGCGGACCACCACTGGAAGAAGGACGTCTGAGATTAAAACCCCTCATTCCATCCCTTGGACGGGGGGTCGAAGGGGGCACCCGGGAGACCTTCTTTAAGTAGCCCCTCGATTCCCCGGGGCCGCGGGCTTAGTCTAGCTGGTTAGGACACGAGCTTGCCAAACCCCGTGCAAAGAGCTCGTAGCGCGGGTTCAAATCCCGCAGCCCGCATCCGGGTTTGGGCGAGGGCAGCGGTTCCCCTTGGTGGTCCCATGAACGAGGTTCGCTACCGTCCCATCGGGGTGGTCCACAGCCCGTTTCGTTCGCCGAGGGGGACCCCCATCCAGCCGGAGGCGGACCGCGACGTGGAGGGGACCGTGGAGGTCTTCCCGGAGTTCGCCCCCGGGCTGAAGGACGTGGCCGGCTTCTCCCACCTCATCCTCCTCTACCACTTCCACCTGGTCAAGGACGCCTCGCTAGAGATCGTGCCCCACGCCAACCGCGTGCCTCGGGGCGTCTTCGCCACCCGGGCCCCCGCACGGCCGAACCCCATCGGCCTCTCCGTGGTCCGCCTGGATCGTGTGGAGGGCAACGCGCTCCACGTTCGCGACCTGGACATCGTGGACGGCACGCCGGTGCTGGACATCAAGCCCTTCTTCCCCGCGCTCGACGCCCCCGAGAAGGTGCGCCTCGGGTGGCTGGAGGGGCGGTTGCAGGCCCTCCGCGAGGGGCGGGACGACGGCCGGTTCGCCCGGCCGTAGGGGCCGTGCTTCCACCTTTCAAATAGCCCGGGCCCCATCCTCACTCGGTGCCCATCCTCTCGGACCTTGGGGAGCGTGCGCTCGTCGACCTCCTGCGCCGGGCCTTCGACGGAGAGGAATTGGCCTTCCAGGACGACGCGGCCGTGCTGCCCCTGGGAGACCGCCACCTGCTCGTGACCACGGACGTGGTGAACGCCGCCACCCACGTCCCTCCGGGGGCCCGCCCCGAGGACGTGGGGTGGTACCTGGTGGCCGTCAACCTCAGCGACATCGCCGCCATGGGCGGGAAGCCCCTGGGCTTCCTCTCCGCCCTAACCCTCCCGCGGGATTTGGAGGTGGACTACCTCGAGGGCCTGGCCCGGGGCATGAGGGCGTGCGCCGAGGCCTACGACACGGACATCCTGGGGGGGGACACGAAGGAGGGCCGGGACCTGTCCCTCTGCGGCGTCGCCGTGGGGCGAACGCGGGGATCGCGGGTGCTTCGTCGGAAGGGGTGCGCCCCGGGGGACGTGCTGGCGGTGACGGGGACCCTGGGCCGCGCGGGGTGGGCCGTGCGGCGGCTGGCCGCGAAAGAAGGAGACGTCGAAGGGCTGCAGGCCCTGTTGCGGCCGGAACCTCGCATCCCGGAGGGCCTTCTTCTGGCGGCCGATCCCTCCGTCACGGCGTGCATGGACATCTCCGACGGGCTGGCCTCCTCCCTGGGTCAGTTGGGGACCCTGAACGGGGCCTCGTTCCGCGTGGAATATGAAGCAGTGCCCACCACGCCCCATCTCGCCCACACTCCGGAGGAGGAGCGGCGGGAGGCGCTGCTCCACGAGGGCGGCGACTTCGAGCTGCTCTTCACCGTAAGGCGTGGCGGATGGGAGAGGCTTCGCGGGGTGTTGAACGAGGAATTCTCGGGTGCCTCTGCCATCGGGGAGGTTCGCGAGAGTGGAAAGAACCTCCTTGTCGTCTCGAGCAGAGAGGAGGAGCTCGAGGCGCGCGGATACGAGCACTTTCGGTCCAGGGACGCCTGATGGAACAGATTCGGTACCCACCCCCGAATCTATTTAGGCGCCTGGCACGATGCGATTTCGGCGCATGAAAGAAGCCCTTCTCTACGAGCCCCAGGAAGGGGGCAAGGTTGTCTGTACCGCCTGCGCCCGTTACTGCAGGATCGGCGACGGGCAGATCGGCCTCTGCGGCATCCGCAAGAACATCGACGGGAAGCTGTTCCTCCTCGTGTACGGCAAGGTGATCACGGGGCACATCGACCCTATCGAGAAGAAGCCCGTCACGCACTACATGCCAGGGTCGAAGATCTTCTCAATCGCGACAACAGGGTGTAACTGGCTCTGCCATCCTGCGGGGACGGAGATTGCGTTGTCCGACGGGAGCAAGCGACCCATCGAGAAGATCGCACCAGGCGACGGAGTGTGGTCGTACGACGCGGAGAATAATATGGAAATCCAGCCTAGCGTCGTTACCCACGTCGAGACCCGGTTCGCCCAACTGTGGGAGGTTCGTTACGGCTCAAGAGGGGCCGGTCGAATCCTCTTGACGGAAGAGCATCCTGTCCTGACCCAGACGGGCTGGAAGACGGTACGAGAGCTGAAGCCGGGAGATCGGATTCTCAAGGTCTGGTACCAAAATACCGAGTCCTGGAAACGACATCGTTCCATCACCATTCAAAACTCAAACTTTCACTGCAAGCGGTGCGGGGAGACGGTGAAGGGGCTGAGTGCCTGGAACCGTCATCGTGGTGACTGCTACACGAAGGACCTCGAAGTGCCCCTTGCGCGGAGGAAAGCATACAGCAAGCGGATGAAGACGCACAATCCGATGAGGGATCCTGACGTGGCCCGTCGGGCTCTCAGGACCAGCAAGGAGCGTTTCCTGGCCGACCCCGGTCACGGATGGCATCGAAACGTGAAACGGCTGCGGCATTGGTTGCACCGCCATCCCTCGAAGGGGCAGCTACGGTTGTACGATCTACTGGACGAGCTGGGTGTCTCGTATGAGAAGGAGTATCGGATTCATCCCGAGAAACGACTTTCGAAGTCACGCAAGTTCTACATCGCCGACGCCGCAGTCCTCGAGGAGTCCTTGGACATCGAGGTCGACGGGTGGTGGCACTTCAACAACGAGAGAGTCGCGCGCCAGGATCGCGTTCGAGATGAGACGCTGAAGTCCAATGGGTGGCAGGTTCTTCGCATCCCGGGCTCCTATGTCTTCAACCATCCAGAAGAGGTCAAGGCTCTGATCATGGACCGCCTCTCACGGCATGTCATGGTGAATGCGCGAAGGTGGCTCGAAGTCCGATCTGTCAAGGCTACGGATCGCATGGAGCGCGTGTTCAGCATGGAAACACTGCCGAACCACAACTACGTAGCCGACGGCATCCTCGTTCACAACTGCCAGTACTGTTTCCCTGGTGACATTGGCATCGCGACGGACCTTGGCGTCCTTCCGATTGGGGAGTTATGGGGTGCCGGGCGTCTCCTAAGCTCGACCACCCATGGTGACGTCGTTGGCCTTCGGGGCATCAATGCGTACACGCATCGGGGACGCTTAAGGCCCGCCACCCAGGCGTACCGCCACTTCTACTCTGGAGACCTTCTGGAGTTCCATCTGGAGGGGATGAGCCGCCTGCGTTGCACCCCCGATCATCGGCTCTTCGCGGCCAGGAATCCCTCGGGGGCAATTCGCAAGGTCCCTGCGCTAGACCTTCGACGGGGCGACCTCCTAGCCATCCCAAAAAGCGCCCTTGGCCACGCCCACACGCCGTCCCTGCATGCCGGTCCCGCCCGCATCATCGGAGAATCTAGCCCACTCCAGGTCCAGGTTCTGGCGGAGGACGCCCTGGCAGGTCGGGTGATCGAAAGGCGCGAAGAGTGGCTCGTGCCCATTCGGGAACTCAAGGCCTCCTCGTACATTGGCTACGTCTACAACCTGGCCGTATCAGAAGACCACTCCTACGTCGCAAATCAGTGCGCCGTGTCCAACTGCCAGAACTTCGACATCTCCCAGCGGCGGAAGGTCGAGGGCATCGACGCCACCCCCCAGCAGGTCGTGGACATGACCCTGGAGCACGGCTGCCAGGGCATCGCCTACACCTACAACCAGCCCACCATCTTCATCGAGTACGCTCACGACATCGGCGTCCTGGCCCGGGAGCAGGGTCTCGTTAACATCTTCGTCTCGAACGGCTACGACACCCCCGACACCGTCCGCTTAATCGGCGACTTCCTGGACTGCATCACCGTGGACTTCAAGGGGAGCGCGGAGCCCAAGTTCACCCGCCGCTACATCGGCGTGATGGACCCCCAGCCCATCTTCGACAGCCTGGTGGAGATGCGGGACAAGACGGACGTCCACATCGAGATCACGGACCTCATCGTGCCCCAGGTGGGAGACGACCTGGCGTACGCCCGGAAGCTGAGCCAGTTCGTCTACGATGAGCTGGGTCCCGAGACCCCCATCCACTTCCTGCGGTTCCACCCGGACTACAAGATGATGGACCTCCCCAGCACCCCCGTGAAGACCCTGGAGAAGCACCACGCCGTGGCCAAGGAGACGGGGCTCCAGTACGCCTACGTGGGCAACGTCCCGGGCCACCCGCTGGAGCACACGTACTGCGCCGGGTGCGGGGAGATCGCCATCCGCCGCCACGGCTTCGACATCACGGGCTGGAACCTGGACGAGGAAAACCGCTGCCGCGCCTGCGGCCACCGCCTCCCCATCGTGGGAGGCCTGCAGGACTCCTGGCGGGAGTTCCGCTTCCGCCCGGTTATGTACAGGTAGCTACCGGGGGCGCACTCTCCCTCGTCCAGCAGCCGCCCCAAGGCTTTTGCGGCAGGGGGGACATGGAGGGGCCCGGTGGTTCAAGGTGGGACTTGTCCGGATAGGGGGCGTCGTGGCAATCCTCGGCGGCCTGCTCTACCTCGTCTCCTGGGTGTTCACGGCCCTGGCAGCCTTTGACGTCTACGCGTTGGCCGACCTCGGGGACCCGGGGACGTGGACCCTGACCGTTCTCGCGCTGGGGCTTCCCCTCTTCGCCATCGGCGCGGGACTCGCCCTCTGGGGCCTTGGCGGAGAGATCGAGGACTAGCCCGTGCGGCGGTCCCTACAACGGGCGTCCGCGGTCCAGGACCGCCTCTCCGTCCGCCTCCACGGACACCCCCTTCGCCACGGCCTCCACCTGCACGCCGCAGTCCACCGCCCCGCCCAGGGCGCCGTTGTCCCCGAACCCGGCGTGGAGGGCCCCCACGGCCTTCATGGCCTCCAGGGGCGTGGCGCTGAGGCTCGCCTGGGGGTTGAAGCCCAGCCCCAGACGGGAGAGATGGCGGCCCTCGTGCCCCCCGACGTCCATGGCCTCCTCCGCCCCGGCGGCGCCGTCCACGCGGACGGCGTACCCCTCCCGGACCGTCACGGTGGCCGCCGCCCGGAGGAAGGCGTGGAAGTAGACGTCCGCCACCAGGGTCCCCTCGGCGCTCCCCTCCACCGCCGCCACAAGGAGCTCCCCGGCGGGGAAGGTGGCAAAGGCGCCCCGCCGCTGGCAGCGGCCCGTGTCTCCCGTGATCCACCGCCGTCCTCCCACGCTGAGGGTGAGGTCCGTGCCGGCGGGGGCCGTCAGCCGCAGGACCTCGGCCTTCCGCACCCGCCGGTAGGCCCGGGCCATGGCCCCCTCCACCTCCCCGTGGTCCGCCGTCAGGGCCCCTTCGTCGAGCATGGCCTCCGTGATGCCGGGGATGGAGAGGACGCGGGTGCCCGCCCGGGTGGCCTCCCGACGGGCGTGGGTGTGGCTGAGGGAGCGGGTCGTGGCCAGAATGGCGGCGTCGCACTCCATCATGGCGGCCACCACCGCCTCGGGCGGCTCCGTCCCGTCGGCGGGGACGTCCACCACCACCAGAAAGGCCGCGGCGCCTGCGGCCCGGCAAGCGTCTACCATGGCCCGTCCCGGGTCCACCGCGCCCTCGTCCACCAGGACGGCGGCCACCTCCCCCTCCTTCAACCCCAGGGAGGTCTCCACCAGGGACCGGGCGCCGGGACGCGGCTCCACGGGGTGGGATGCGGACCCGCGGATTAAGACCTTTCGCGGACTGATAATGTCCTCCAAACCTTTATCCCCGGGCCGGCCGAGGGGACCGCGATGGTCTCCGCCGAGGCCCTGGAGCGGGTGCTGCGGGACTTCAACTTCACCTACGACACGAAGGTCTGCGGCATCCTCACGAAGACGGGGCGGCCCCTGGCCCTCCAGGCCAACGCCGAGGTGGAGGGGGAAACCTTCTCCACCATGGTGGCCACCCTGGTGGGCTCTGCGGAGGTCCTGTACCGCGGGCTCGGCCTCGCTGCACCGGAGGAGATCCTGGCGCGGGGGGAGGACGGGGCGATGCTCGTGGTGAACCTGGGGCGGAACGCCTTCTTCGTGGCCGTGGGCGGGGAGGCCTCCGGGCTGCGGGCGCGTTCGGACGAGGCGGCAGAGGCCCTCCGACGCGTGCTGGAGCCGCTGCGCCCCCTGGAGAAGTTCGCCTGAGGCAAGCCCCTATACGGGGGGCCCCATAGGGAGGGGGATGGACCTACCCACCCTCCGAGCGCAGCTGGAGCGGGGCCTGCCCATGGGGACGTGGTGGCACGCCCAGGGCCCCCTGGAAATCATGGTGGGGGCGCTGCTGACCCAACAGACCACCTGGGCGAGCGTCGAGCGCGCGCTGGACGCCCTGCGTCGGGAGGAGCTGCTGACCCTGGAGGGGCTGGCGGAGGCGGCCCGGGCGACGTTGGAGGCGTGCGTCCGCCCCACCGGGTTCTACCGGATGAAGGCGGCCCGCCTCCAGGCCTTGGCCCGTCACGTGCGGGAGGCCCACGGGAGCGTGGAGGCGCTCCTCGCCCAGGGGGACGGGGGCCTGCGGCGGGAGCTCCTGGCCCTCCCGGGCGTTGGCCCCGAGACGGCGGACACCATCCTACTGTACGGGGCGGGACGCCCCTTCCTCCCGGTGGACGCGTACACCCGCCGCATCCTGGATCGCCTGGGGTCCCCCCTGCCCAGGGGGTACGAGGAGGCGCGGGAACGCCTGCAGGCGGGCCTCCCCGCCGACCCGAAGGCGTACGGGGCGTTCCACGCCCGCCTGGTGGAGGTGGGGAAGCGCTGGTGCCGGCCGCGCCCTCGGTGCCCGTCGTGCCCCCTCCTGGATAGGTGCGCCCACGGCCAGCGGGTCGTGGGGCTGGCGTAGCCCTCCTTATCTGCGGCGGGACCCATGCGGTTCCGTGGAGGTCCTGGTCACCGGGTCCACGGGCTTCGTGGGAAGGCACCTGGTCCCCGCCCTGAGGAACGCGGGCCACGCCGTCCGCTGCCTCCACCGGCCCACGTCCGACCTCCGGGTCCTGCCGCGGGACGTCGCGCGGGTCTCGGGGGACGTGCGCGACGCCGCCAGCCTGCGATCCGCCGTGGAGGGGATGGACGCGGTGGTCCACCTGGTGGCCATCCTCCGGGAGCGGGAGGCCTCCTTCGAAGCGGTGAACGTCCAGGGCGTCCGCAACCTCCTGCAGGCCTGCCGGGAGCCCCGCCCCCACCTCGTTCACGTGGGTGCCCTGGGAACCCGGGAGGACGCCCCCAGCCGCTACGCCCGCTCCAAGGCCCACGGGGAGCGGCTCGTCCGGGAGGCGGGGTTGCCCCACACGGTCCTCCGGCCGGGCCACATCCTGGGCCCCGGAGGGGACTTCACGGCCCGCTTCCAGTCCGTCGTGGACCGCTCCCGGAAGGTCCCGATGGTGGGGTCGGGGGAGGCCGCCCTGCAGCCCCTCGCCGTGGAGGACATGGTGGCCGCGGTGGCGGCGGCCCTGGAGGCGGGAGGCCACGGGAGGGTGTGGGACCTCGTGGGCCCGGAGCGGCTGACGTGGCGCGCGTTCGTGGAGCGAGTGGCCGCCGTCCGAGGGCTCCGTCGGTCCGTGCGCCGTGTCCCCCCGCCCGTCGCCCGGCTAGGGGCGGCGCTCATGAGGTGGACCAGCCGGGACCCCCTGGTGACCCGGGACGAGGTCCTGATGATGCAGGAGGACGTGGTGGGGGATCCCCGAGCCTTCCATGAACTCACGGGGCGCACCCCCACGCCCCTCGACCGCACCCTGCAGCGGGCCTTCGGACGCTAGCCCCAGGGAGATTTCCCGCCGATGGGCAGGGAACGGACATCCTTATGTAGCCTCCCGGGTTTCCCGGCCGGGGGGAGGCATGGCGAGGCCCACGGTGGCACAGCGCATTCTCGTCCACCTGTCCCTCTACGCCCGTCAGCGGGAGGCGTACGAGTGCCCCCCGGCTGTCACCCAGAAGGGCATTGCCTCCGCTCTGGGGCTCAGCCGCTCCCACGTGGCCCTGGAGGTGAAGAAGCTCGTGGAGGAGGGGCACGGGGAGACGCGGCTCGCCCACGTCCGGGGGGCCAAGAGCCGGCGGAAGGTCTACTTCTTGACGGCCTCTGGGGAGGGGATGGCCGCCGCCCTGCGCCGGCGGGCCCAGGATGCAGAGGCCCGCTGGCTAGACGAGACGAGACGCGAGCGATCGGGCACGGGCGCAGAGGCGCTGCAGGCCGCCCGCCGGCGGGAGCGGCCCCTGGCCCCCGTCTACGAGGGGCTCCTGGCGGGGGAGGTGGTGGACCTGCGGGGGGCCCCCACGCCGGAGGAGCCGGTCGGGGTCGCCCCGCTGATCGGGCGGGAGGCGGAGCTGGCCCGCCTGCGGGCGTGGCGGGAGGAGGGCCCCTCCGTCATGGTGGTGACGGGCCTCGCGGGCATCGGGAAGACGGCCCTGGCCCGCGCTTTCGTCCAGGAGGCGGAGGGCGTCTGGGTGAAGGTCTTCCCCTTCCACGGCGCCTCTTCCCTCCTGGCGGCCACGGCCCACGCCCTCCACGCCCGGGGTCGAGGCCGGCTGCTGGCCTACCTGAAGGGGGCGCCCCCCGACTTCGCCGAGGCCGGGCTCCTCCTCTCCCGGGAGGCCGCCGGCCTCCTCCTGGCCTTCGATGACGTCACCGCCTCCAACGCCGCGGAGGTCCTGCGTCTCCTCCTGGACCCCCCGCCGGAGGGGGCGCGGATCCTGCTCACCGGCCGACGGCTCCCGGATTTCCTGGGACCGAAGGACCTGGCGGACGGCCGCGTGGAGGAGCTCCGGCTTCAGGGGCTCCCCCTGGAGGACGCCCGGCGCCTCCTGCAGGACATGGGTCCCTCTCCTGAGGAGGCGAAGGCTCTCCACGCCGCCACGGGGGGGCACCCCCTCCTGCTGAAGCTGCTGGCCCAGGCGCCGGGGGCCCGGAAGCGGACGGAGATCGAGATGGCCCTCCTGGAGGAGGTGCTCACCGAGCTCGATCCGGCGGAGGCGCAGGTGCTGACGCGAGCCTCCGTCTACCGGAGGCCCGTCCCCCCGGAGGCGCTGGGGGGGCCGCCCCTTCCCGTGGTCCGCCGCCTCCTCCGGGGCGGGCTGCTGACGGAAGCGGGGGACGGCGTGCAGGTGCACGACATCCTGGCGCCCCTCCTCGAGCGGCACATGCAGGAGGCGGCGCGGCAGGCGCACCATCACGCCGCGGTGTACTGGGAGTCCCGGGAGGCGTGGCTCGAGGGGTTGCACCACCGGGTCGCCGCGGGGGAGGCGGAGGCGCTCCTCCCGCTGGCGGAGGGGACGGTGGCCGCCATCCTGGAGGGGGGGCAGGCGGCGGAGTTGCTGGACCTGCTGGACGCGCTCGGCCGAGGGCACGCGGCCCACGTGGCCTACCTCCGGGCCCGGGCCCTGGACTACCTGGGGCGCGGGGGGGAGGCCCTGGTCCGGCTGGAGGAGGGGCTGGCCGCGGCGGGGGAGGGGGATCGCGTGCCCCTCCTCCTCCTGCGGGGTCGCCTCCACAGCAAGCGGGGGGCCCTGCCAGAAGCCAAGGAGGCCTTCCGGGTGGCCGTCGAACTCGCCTCCGACGAGCGGCGGGTGGGGGAGGCTCGGTACGGCCTGGGCATCGTCCAGCGGAAGCGGGGCCTCCTGGGGGAGGCCCGGGGCCACCTGGAGGCCGCCCGGGGCGCCTTCCAGGCCTGCGGGGCGCGAACGGAGGAGGGGCGCGCCCTCATGGAGATGGGCATCGTGCAGCTGCAGGCGAACGAGCCGAGGGAGGCGATGGCGTGGTTCCGCCGGGCCCGCCCCCTGCTGGCCGGACGCCGGGTGGACGAGGCGTACCGGCAGACGAACCTGGGCATCGCCTACAGCCGGCTGGGCCAGACCCAGCAGGCCCTGGAGGCCTTTGAGACGAGCCGGCGGCTGGCCGAGGAGACGGGGATGGTGCGGGCGGAGGGCTCCGCCCTGGCCAACGTGGCGGACCTCTACGTGGAGGTGGGGGAGGTGGAGCGTGCCCTGGAGGCGTGCGGCCGGGCCCTGGAGATCTTCCAGCGGCTGGAGGACCCCGTCATGACCTCCGCCTGCCTTGCCAACAAGGCCAAGGCCGTGCGGGCCTCCGGGGATCTGGAGGGGGCGGAGCGGCTGTACGGGGAGAGCGTCCGGTCCCTGGAGGGGACCCAGGCCCCCCACAGCCTGGCGGCCCGCTGGCTGGAGATGAGCGAGCTGTACCAGGAGATGGGGCGGGGCGGCCGGGCGGAGGAGCTGCGGCGGGAGGCCCTGACCCTCCTGCGGGGCCCCTCCCCCGGGAGCTAGGCGAGGAGGGTCTCCAGCCGGCGAAGGGCCTCCCGGAGGTTCTCTTGGGAGGTGGCGAAGGAGAGGCGGAGGCGGCCCTCCCCCTCCGCCCCGAAGGCGGCGCCGGGGGTGACGGCCAAGCCTGCCTTCTCCAGCAGCATCTCCGCGAACTCCACCGAGTTCCGCCCGTCCTCGTACGTAACCCACGCGTAGAAGGTGCCCCGGGGAGGTTCGCAGCGCAGCGGGAGGCCCTTCAGCCCCGCCATGAGGAGGTCCCGCCGGCGACAGTACTCCTGGATCATCGCCTCCACCGGTTCCTGGGGACCCTGGAGGGCCGCCACGCCCCCCACCTGGGCGAAGGAGGTGGCGCAGGTGAAGGAGTGTTGCTGGACGGTGTTGATGGGGGCCAGGAGCTCCTTGGGGGCCACGACCCATCCGAGGCGCCACCCCGTCATGGCGTAGGTCTTGGAGAAGCCGTTTACCGTGATCGTCCGGGGGAAGGTCCCGGGGAAGGAGGCGATGGAGTGGTGCGTCCCCTCGTAGAGGATGCGCTCGTAGATCTCGTCCGTCACCACCACGAAGTCGTGGTCCTCCGCCAGGTCGGCGATGCCCCGCAGGTTCGCCTCGTCGTAGACGCTGCCCGTGGGGTTGTTGGGGGTGTTCACGAGGACCATGCGGGTGGCGGGGGTGACGGCCTCCGCCAGGCGGTCCGGCTCCATCTGCGCCCCCGCGGCCTCGGGGCAGGGGACGGGGACGGGGCGGGCCCCCGCCAGCTGGACCATGGGCTCGTAGGAGACCCAGCCCGGGTCGGGGACCAGCACCTCGTCCCCCGGCCCCGCCAGGGCCAGCGTCGTGGCGAAGAGAGCGTGCTTCGTGCTGCTCACCAGGACGTGCTCCGGTCCGCAGGGGATGCCGTTCTCCCGGCGGCTCGTCTCCGCGATGGCCTCCCGAAGCTCCGGGATGCCCAGGGAGGGGGTGTACTTCGTGAAGTCCCGGTCCAGGGCCTCCTTCGCCGCCTGGACGATGTGGTCCGGCGTGGGGAAGTCGGGCTGCCCCACGGCCAGGGAGAGGACGTCCTCCCCCCGCCCCCGCATCTCCGCCACCAGACTCGACAGGGCCACCGTCGGCGACTCCGCCACCCCGTGCATCCGTTCCGCCACCATGCGATCAACGCCCTAAGCGGAGGGGGATAGAAAAAGCCATCCGGGCTCAGCGATGGGCGAAGACCGCCGCCACGGGCGGGGCCGTCGCCTCCAGCCGGACAAAACCGAATCGCTCGAACTGCAGGAGGGTGCCCCCCTCCAGGTGGGTGACGGCCCGCTCCGCCAGCCCCTCCACCCACTGCCCGTCGGGCATCAGGACCCGCGCCTCCACCCCCTCGGGCAGCCACTGGATCTTGGGGACCGCCTTCACCTCCCACGAGGTGAAGCGGGCCGTCCCGTCCAACCGCACGTTGCACCAGTCCTTCAGGCGGACCTCGCCGCCGCGGTGGCGCCGGGCGTCCTCCCGGGGCACGGCGACCTCCTCCGCGGCCGGGAGGGTGCGGACCCCCCGCTCGGGGAAGTCGGGGTGGAGGGGGACGTGGGCCTCCCGCGCCTCGGGCATCCCCTCCAGCCGGAGGGAGACGGGGTCCGGGACGAAGAAGTAGCGGTTGGCCTCCGGGTCCACGAGCCGGCGGTTCGCCGTGTAGAGGGTTTCCACCGGCACCTCGATGTCCGTCAGGCTGAGGCCCAGCCCCTGGATGAACGCCCGTACCGCCTCCGGCCGGATGCCCCGCCGCGCCAGGCTCTGGAGGCTCCAGGTCCGCGGGTCGTCGGGCCCCGTGAGCTCCCCCGCCTCCGTCAAGCGCCGCTGGGCGCTCTTGCTGAGCTCCGCCCCCGCCACCCGCAGGCGACCGTGGTGGATGAAGGCGGGGCCCTCGACGCCGAGGCGCGCCCAGATGGCCTCCTCCATGGCGTCCTCCATCACCAGGTCCTTCCCCCGGAGCACGTGGGTGATGCCCAGGAGGTGGTCGTCCACCGCCCAGGAGAACTCCAGGAGGGGCCAGACGCGGTGGCGGGTCCCCACCCGCGGGTGGGGCCGCTCGCTGATGCGGAAGAGGACCCGGTCCCGAAACGCGGGGTTCGGGTCCGCCATGTCCGTCCGCAGGCGGACCACGGCCTCCCCCTCCCCGTAGGTGCCGTCCAGCATGCGCGCCCAGTGCGCCAAGCTCTCCTCCGGCGAGAAGGCGCGGTGCTCGCACGCGTGGCCCGCCTCCCGGTTGGCGCGGAGCGCCTCCGCCGCGCAGAGGCAGGCGTACGCGTGGCCCCCCTCCAGCAGCCGCTCGCCCCACGCGTAGTACTGCTCCAGCCGGTCGGACTTGTAGTGCGTCGCGTGGACCTCCACCCCGAGCCATCGCAGCCCTTCCTCCACCAGGTCGTAGGCCCCCGCCACGGGGAGCTTCTCGCCGGAGCCGATGGTGTCGTCGTGGACGAGCAGCAGGCGGCCGCCGTACCGCTTGACGTACGCGTCGTTCAGGACCACCATGCGGGCGTTGCCGATGTGGAGGGGGCCCGAGGGGTAGGGGGCGAGGCGCATGACGACGCCGCCCTCCACGTCGGGGAGGTCGGGAAGCTCCGCCGGCGCCGCCTCCCGCGCAACCTCCAGCAGCTCGGGCGCGATCGCCTCCAGGCGCGTGCGCTGCGCCTCCACGTCGAGACGGTTGACCTCCGCCACGACTTCCGCGGCGAGGGCCGCGACCTCCTTCGCCCGCGACCGCAGCGAGGGGTCGCTGGCCAGCACCTTCCCTACCACCGCCTTCGGCTGCGCCTCGCCGCCGTAGAGGAGGGCGTTCTGGAGCGCGAACTTCTCGACGAGGTCCCGCACGAGGGGGGGACCAACGGCCGCAGGTCTATAAAGAGGGACGTCGCCCGGGGCTCAGAGCAGCTCCAGGTACCTCTCCAGCTCCCACCCCGTGACCTGGGTCCGGTACTCGTCCCACTCCTGCTCCTTCACGTAGAGGAAGTGGGTCCAGACGTGGGCCCCCAGGGTCTCCCGCATGAGCTCGCTCTCCCGCAACTCCCGAAGCGCCGCCTGCAGGTCCCCCGGCAGGGAGCGGATGCCCAGCTTCTGCCGCTCCGCGCCCGTCAGGGCGTAGATGTCGGTCTCCACCGGCCGGGGCGGCTCCTCCTGGTCGCGGATCCCCGCGAGGCCGGCGGCGAGCATGGCGCTGTACTGGAGATAGGGGTTCCCCGCGGGATCGGGGTTCCGGACCTCCAACCGCGTCTTCAACCCCCGCCCCGAGGGGACCCGGACCAGGGCGCTCCGGTTCAGGTTGGCCCAGGAGATGTAGACCGGGGCCTCGTACCCCGGGACGAGACGCTTGTAGGAGTTCACCCAGGAGGCCAGGACCCCGCAGGTCTCCCGGTCGTGACGCAGCACCCCGCCGATGAACCACCGACACCGGTCCGAGAGCTCGTCCTCGGAGGCGGGGTCGTGGAACGCGCTCTCCCCGTCCAGGGTGGTGAGGGACTGGTGGACGTGCATCCCCGACCCGTTCTGCCCGTGAAGGGGCTTGGGCATGAAGGTGGCGTGCAGGTCGTGCTCCAGGGCCACCGCCTTCAGCCCGTGCTTGATCATCAGAACCCGGTCCGCGGAGGTCAGGGCGTCCGCGTAGCGGAGGTCGATTTCGTGCTGTCCCGGGGCCACCTCGTGGTGGCTGGCCTCCACCTCGAAGCCCAGGGCGTCGAAGTAGAGGGTGGCCTTCTTCCGGACCACCTCCCCCGCGTCCAGGGGCATCTGGTCGAAGTAGCGGCCCGCGTCGGACGGGACGTTGGTGGGGCGGCCGTCGGCGTCGAACCGGAACAGGAAGAACTCGTACTCCGGTCCCGTGTTGTAGACGTACCCCATCTCGGCGGCCTTCTCCATGACCCGCTCCAGAACGTACCGGGGGTCCCCGGGGAACCGCTCCCCGCGCGGGTCGTAGATGCGGCACACCATCCCCGCCGTCTTCTCGTCGTCCGCCGTCCACGGGTAGACCCGGAAGGTCGCGGGGTCGGGCTGGGCCCGCAGGTCGCTCTCCTCGATGGTGGCGTAGCCCACGATGGAGGAGCCGTCGAAAAGGATGCCCTCCTCCAGGGCCTTCTCCAGCCGGGTCGTGGGGATGGTGACGGTCTTCACCGTCCCCAGGATGTCCATGAACTGCAGCTGCACGAACTTGACCCTCTCCTCCTTCGCCCGTGCCATCACCCAGGTCTTCGGGTCCTCCTCCGCCATGGTCTCCCGGGGTGCATGGAGGGGAGGGCATAAACCTTCCTGCGCCCGCGGTTCGCCGCCTCGCCGGCGAGGGAGTAAAGAGGCCCTCCCTCCCTACGGCGGCTGGTTCCCAGGGCGAAGAACGTGGCGAGGGCGATCTGCAAGGCCAGGAGGGGGACGGTGCCTCGTAGCCACCTGGCGTGCCTCTTCCGCCCCCTGTCGAATCGGTGGCTGCTCCGCCTCATGCGCGCTACCACTGGGCGGCGCTTGGCGCTCCCCTGCTGGCAAATGGCGAGCCTCGTAGTTAGGGTTTCCGGCCCCCTCGCAGGAGCGATAAAACGGGAAGGAGCCACGCAAGGGTTAAGGGGCGGGACTCGTCTCCGCAACGTGTGCCCCTGGCGGACACCGTGACTCGCTTCCCGGAGACGCTTATCGTCGATGACCCCGTGAAGCGGAAGTTCGAGGTGACTCGCTTCCTCCGGAAGGACCAGGACCGTCTGGTCCATTTCCACGACCTGGAGGGGTTCGAGGCGGTCGGGAACCTGTGGTCGACCCGCGAACGCATCTGCCAGGGGCTGGGCCTCGCCCGGGAGAAGCTCCCCTTCGCCCTCCTGGAGGCCATCCACCACCCCGCGGAGGAACGGATCGTCCCGGAGGCGGACTTCCTGGGCGGGGAGGTGGAGGGTTTCGACCTTCGGAAGGACCTCCCAGCGCCCCACTGGTACCCTCGGGAGCCGGGTCGCTACCTCACCTCCGCCATCGTCTCCGCCGCGTGGGAGGGCAAGCGCAACCTCTCCTACCACCGCATGCTGCTGCTGGACGGCCGTCGCATGGCCGCCCGAATCGTCCCCCGCCACCTCCGGGCCATGGCCGATGCCGCCCTGGAGGCGGGGGAGGAGCTCCCCGTGGGCATCTTCATCGGGGCCCCCCTGCCCGTCCTCCTGGCGGGGGCCATCTCCCTGGAGTGGGACTCCGACGAGCTGCGCATCGCCTCCGCCCTCACGGAGGCGACCCAGGGCGAACCCCTGGAGGCGGTCCGCATGGAGAACGGCGTCGTCGTCCCGGCGGACTGCGAGTACGTCCTGGAGGCACGGATCACGGGGGAAACCCACGAGGAGGGGCCTTTCGTGGACGGGACCGGCACCTACGACGTGGTCCGCCAGGAGCCCGTCTTCGAGGTGGACCGGCTCTACCGCCGTCCGGAGGCGATTTACCACCTCATCCTCTCCGGCGGCCAGGAGCACCACCAGCTCATGGGCATGCCGCGGGAGCCCCTCATCCACGAGGCCGTGGCTCGGGTGGTCCCGCACGTGGTCGGGGTCCGCCTCACGGAGGGGGGATCCTCCTGGCTCCACGGCGTGGTGGCCATCCGGAAGCAGCACGAGGGGGACGGGAAGAACGCAATCCTGGCGGCCTTCAGCGGCCACACCTCCATGAAGCGGGTCGTTGTGGTGGACGAGGACATCGACATCTACGACGACCGGGACGTGGAGTGGGCCGTGGCCACCCGCTTCCAGGCGGACCGGGACCTCGTCGTGGTGGAGGGGGCCAAGGGGAGCTCCATCGACCCCAGCGCGGGGGAGACCACCGCCAAGATGGGGCTGGACGCCACGAAGCCCGTAGGGGAGACCAAGTTCGACAAGCCCATCGTGTGAGGGCGATTTCGCCCCGTGAGAAGCGGCGCCACACGTTCTTATACGGGAGGGCGGATGGAAAGCCCGCCATGCGTTGGGTCCTTTTGTTCCTCCCCCTCCTGCTCCTGGCGCCCCTCCAGGTGGCCCACCCCCAGCCCGCGGAGGATCCTGGCCCCAAGGTCGTGGTGGGGCCCCTTCTGACCCCGCCCAACCCCGACGTGTACGCCACGGTGCCCTACGTCCTGCAGCCCACGGGCCAGCGGGTCTCCGTGGTCCCTGCCCGCGCGCTGGAGGAGGTGGCGGTCCTCCTCATCGAGTTCGCGGACGAGCCCGCAGCGGCCAGTCACAGTTCCGCCTACTTCGACGACCTCATGTTCGACGACCAGGCGGGGGAGCCCAGCATGCGCAACTTCTACCGCGAGAACAGCTACGGCCAGACGGACGTGGACGGCAGCGTGACGGGCCAGTGGTACCTGAGCGGCCAGCTTATGTCGTGGTACGGGGAGGACGGCAGCGGCATCGACGACGCCAACGGCGCCATCTACTGCCTGGCCGCGGAGGCGGCCCTGGAGGCCGACGCCGACGTGGACTTCTCCCAGTTCGACGGGGACGGAGACGGGACGGTGGACCACTTGGTGGTGGTCCACGCGGGGGAGGGGCAGGAGAACGCCGGGAACAGCGGCCTCATCTGGTCCCACCGCTGGGCCATCATCGACGCCCGCGACTGCGGCCTGGGCGGCCGCCAGCTGATCCTGGACGGCGTTCGCATCTACGGCTACTTCATGACCTCCGAGAACTCCCCCATGGGCGTCTTCGCCCACGAGTTTGGCCACGACTTCGGCCTGGTGGACCTGTACGACACGACGGGGAACACCCTGGGCATCGGCGTGTGGGGGCTCATGGGCACCGGCTCCTGGAACGGCCAACCCCGGGGCACCTCCCCCGCCCACTTCATCGCCTGGCACAAGGCCCTCCTGGGCTGGCTCACGCTGACGGAAGTGACCTCCCCGCTCCTCCCCGCGAGCCTCCCCCAGGTTGAGACGGACCCCGTGGCCCTCAAGCTCTCCATCAAGACCTCCTCCTTCGGCGACGAGGAGTTCTTCGTGGTGGAGAACCGGCAGCAGGTCGGCTTCGACGCGGGGATGCCGGGCAGCGGCCTGCTGATCTGGCACGTGGACGAGACCCACCCCGACAACGACGTGGCCAGCCGCCGCCTCGTGGACCTAGAGGAGGCGGACGAGGACCAGGGGTTCCTCTTCGCCGAACGGCCCGAGCAGCCCACGGACCCCTGGCAGGACGACCCCGCGGGGTTCACGGGCGACGCCAACGCCACCCCCAACAGCGAGGACAACGACGGCGCCCCCACGGGGTGGAAGGTGACGGGGATCTCCCCTTCCAAAGCGGTCATGACGACCAACGTCTCCCGGGGCGTGGCTCTGGACCTGGCGGTTCTGGGCGTGGTGAAGGAGGACATCGTGGCGCCCAACGGGACCGTGGACCTGGAGGTCCAGATCGCCAACCGTGGGCTCGCGGAGGTGGACAACGCCACGGTGCGTCTGGACGTGTACTACGAGGCCTATGACGCGGACGCCCGTGTCCTGGCGGAGGAGGCGCCCCTCCCGTCCCTGGCGGAGGGGGACGTGGCCAGCGTGACCTTCCCCGTGACCCCCGTGGAGGAGGGCCGGTACCTCGTGGAGGCCTTCGCGGACGTGGAGGGGGACGAACTGCCGGAGAACAACCTGCGCATCGTGCATTTCCTGGCCATGGAGGTGCTGGTGCGGGAGGACGTGGAGGGCTCCCTGGTGGGGTGGGACGCCCCCACGAACCTGAACTCCGCGTACCGATGGGAGGTGGTGGAGGACGGGGACGACTACGGGCTCGCCCACAGCCCCACCCGCGCCTGGCGCTTCGGCTACTTCGACACTCCAGGCCCCACCCAGTCCTACCCCTCCTACTACCTCCAGAGTCCCAGTTTCAGCCTCCAGGGTGAGACCCCGTACCTGGTCTTCTACCAGCGCTACCGCCTGACGACCCGGACGGGAGGCGTCTCCATGCAGCCCCTGGACTCCGACGAGGCCACCGTGGAGGTCTCCTTCGACGGGGGCCCTTGGACGCGGGTGGCGCGCTTCATGGGCGTCCAGGAGACGTGGGACCGGGCCTACGTGGATCTCGCCACCTACGCCGCCGGGGCGGCCAGCGTGGCCCTCCGCTTCCGCGCGACGGCCGACGTCATGCCCGAGAGCGGCGGCTGGTGGATCGACGACGTCATGATCCTTCCGGCGCCCCTGGAGAGCGCGGCCCTCCTGCGCCCCCTGAACACGCAGGAGGAGGTGGTGCCCGGCGGCAGCGCCCGCTTCGACTTCCTCGCCGTGAACGTGGGGGATTTGGACGAGACCTTCTCCTTCCAGGTGGAGGACCTCCCCGCGGACTGGGACGCCTTCATCGGAGACAACGAGACGGCGGCCATCCCCGTGGACACGTTCAACGTCTCCCTGGAGGTGGACGAGCAGCTCCTGCTGACCCTGGTGGTGCGCGTCTCCCTCCTGGCGGAGCGCGGCTCCCCCGTGCAGGGCACCCTCCACGGCCTGACCTCCGACGAGGCGGCAGAGTCCAGCTTCGTCTTCACCGTCCAAGTGCCCCTGGGCTTCGGCCTGAACCTCTCCGGCCGGACCCTGGTGGTGGCCCTCATCATCGGCGGGCTGATGCTGGCCATCGCCGTCGTCCTCACGGCCATGCGGAACCGCAGGCGCGGGGTGAACCGTTAAATGGCCGCCTGGCCATGAGTTGACGTGCTCCTGGACAACCCCCTCCTCCACGCCGACCCGCTGGAGGAGAGGGCCTACCAGCTGAACATCGCCCGCTCCTGCCTGGACCGCTCCACCCTGGTCGTCCTGCCCACGGGCATGGGCAAGACCGTCGTCGCCCTGTTGGTCATGGCGGAGGTCCTGCAGCGGGGCGAGGGGCGGGTCCTCCTCCTGGCGCCCACGAAGCCCCTGGTCGAGCAGCACGCCGCCTTCCTCCGGCGCCACCTCCAGGCGAAGGTGGCCCTCATGACGGGGGAGGCCACCTCCCCCGCGGACCGGGAGTGGATCTGGCGCTCCGAGGAGGTCATCGTCGCCACGCCTCAGGTGGTGAAGAACGACCTGCGGCGGGACACGGGCTCCCTGGAGGATGTGGCCCTGGTGGTCTTCGACGAGGCCCACCGGGCCGTGGGGGACTACGCCTACGTGGAGGTGGGGGCGGCCGCCAAGGAGGCGGGGAGCCTGGTCATGGGCATCACCGCCTCCCCCGGGAGCGACCCGGAGCGGATCCTGGAGGTGTGCCGGAACCTGGGCATCGAAGGGGTGGAGATCCGCACGGAGTTCGACCCCGACGTCGTCCCGTACGTCCACGACGTGCGGGTGGAGCGAATCCGCGTGGACATGCCCGAGCGCACCCGGCAGATCCGCGACCTCCTGGCCGGAGCCCGGGACGGCGTCGTGCGGAAGCTGCAGGAGCGGGGCTTTCTCCAGGGCCGCCGGCGCCCCACCGTCCGGGACCTGAAGGCCGCCCAGGCGGAGGTCCAGCAGCGCCTGCGGCGCGGGGAGAAGAACTACCACCTCTACCAGGCGGCCTCCGAGGCCGCCATGGCCTTCAAGCTCAACCACGCCCTGGTGCAGGTGGAGACCCAGGGGCTCGAGGCCCTGCGGCGCACGCTGCAGAAGATGGAGGACGAGGCCCGGGAGGAGGGCGCCTCCAAGGCCTCCCGGCGGATCCTCCGCCTGCCGAAGGTCCAGGAGGCCCGGAAGCGGGCCCGGGTCGCCCTGCCGGAGGACCCCAAAATCCCCCGTATCGTGGCCGTGCTGGAGGAGCAGTTCCTCCGGAAGCCGGCATCCAAGGCCATCGTCTTCACGAACTACCGAGACACGTCGGAGCGGGTGGTGGAGGAGCTCGCCAAGCAGCCGTGGGCCCGCCCCTTCCGCTTCGTCGGCCAGGCGGACCGGGGGGAGGACCTGGGCCTGTCGCAGCGGGAGCAGGTGGAGCGGGTGGAGGACTTCAAGGCGGGTGCGACGAACATCATGGTGGCCACCTCCGTGGCGGAGGAGGGCCTGGACATCCCCTCCACGGATCTGGTGGTCTTCCACGAGCCCATCCCCTCGGAGATCCGCACGATCCAGCGCCGGGGGCGCACGGGACGGAACCGCCCCGGCCGCGTGGTCGTCCTAGTGACGCGGGACACGCGGGACGAGACGTACCTCTACGCCGCCCAGCGGAAGGAGCGGCGGATGCACAAGGAGCTGGAGACCCTGCGGGAGAAGCTGAAGCAGCGCATCCTGGTAGGGAAGCCCGGCGGCGGATTCTTCGAGGCGCCCCGACTGTCGGACGCCACCTCTGCCTACCTGCTGGAGCCTCGGGAGGAGGCACCCCCGACGCGGCGGGAGCGCCGGAAGCAGGCCTCCCTGGAGGAGTACGAGGAGGAGTAGCCGCAGGGAAGCGCCTTATAGAGGGGCCTCCCCTTCACGCTTCATGGAGCGGGTCCTCTGGTACCTCATCGCGGGCACGCGGGGAGGGGTCAACCGGGCCCGCATTTTGCGGCTGCTAGCGCGTCGCCCGTGCAACGCCCATCAGATCGCCGAGGAGCTGGGCCTGAACTACAAGACGGTGACGCACCACCTGGAGCTGATGGGGAAGCACGAGCTTGTGGTGAAGGCGGTGGAGGACGCCTACGGCGCGCCCTACTTCCTCTCCAACATCATGGAGCATCACCTCCCGCTGCTGGAGAGGATCACGAAGGAGGCGTTTGAGGAATGAGCGCGGTTTGTTGCGGGACTTTGGGAAAACTAGATATGGACGACGGCCGAGGGGAGGGGTGCAGATGAGCCTCCTCATGTACGGGAGTGTGGGAGGGGCGATCGTGAACCTCGTCCTGGTGGGCCTCCTCCTCTTCGCCTACAGCTCCAGCTACCGCCAGATGCGGACGGGGTTCACCCTGGGCCTCCTGGTGTTCGCTCTCTTCTTCCTGGTCCAGAACCTCATCACCCTGTTCTCGTACGTGACCATGATGTCCTACTACGCCGCCGGCGTGGACCTCCACGTGGCCCTATTCACGTGGGCCCAGACGGCGGGGCTCGGCGTCCTGGTCGCCACGACGTGGAAGTAGGCCAGATTCTGGTGGAACTCCGGGGGAACCTCGGCATAGGGCCATAGGACTCCCCTTCCCCTCGGCACGCAATGTCCCGCTCAGGGAGGCGCCGAGGAGGGGCGCGGACCCAATTCCCAGATCCCAGGTAGGGAGGAGGTGAGCGAGTGAGAAGCAAAATACTGACGACCATGGGAGCGCTCGGAGCACTGCTCCTCTCCGTCACGCTGCTGTCGGGAGGGGTCCTGGCCAATCCGCCCGTGCGGACCCAGCTCTACTACGAGGGGGACCTCGTGGACGCGATCATCCCCATTCAGGGAGATGGCAGCGATGTCGAGTTCCAGCCCCTTCCGGCCAACGCCGCCGCGTACCCGTTCGATCCCATCTACGTCTTTGTGGATGCGAACACGAACATGCCGCACGCACAGCCCCCAATCATCGGGAGCATTCCTGGCGACAAGGACTACACGGGCGGCCGCTGGCATGTGACCCTGGTCCTGGGTCAGACCGAAGCCGATGATGACATCACGTCCGTGGAAGACCTGATGAGCGCAGGACTGACCATGGTGCAGACGGACAAGTTCTTCGAGTGCCCAGTGGTGGGGAAGTGACCCCTCCCCACCCTCCCTATTTTTCCACGTGATGTCGCGCACGCCCTTGCGATGATTTGGGAAAAACATCAAGGCATGAGGCCAAACTCGCGGGGCCGCGCCGAGGAGGGGCGCGGTACAAGTACCCAATGAAGAGGGAGGTGAACCGAGACGAAGCGACTGATTCTTCTGGCCCTTGGGGTGGTGCTGAGCATGGCCTTCCTCAGCGTGGCGGCGCAGCCCGCAACGGCGGACCCGCCCTGTAACGACGCCAATGGGGACGGCTCGCCCAGCGGACGGGAGTACGCCCAGAACCATATCAGGCCCCTCGCAACGACGGGGGGGTTGGGGGAGGGTGGACATAAGCCAGGCTCCCATCATGGCTTTTCGGTGTGCAATCCTTCTGGGGAGTGACCGGGAACTGCCCCCTGAACCTCCCTCTTCCCCTTTTTCGCCGACCCGGCCCTCATTGAGTTCGGAGGTTTCCTGGGGAGACCCGGCATTCCCCTGGGACCCAGACGCCGCCCTTCACCAGGCCACCCTTATATAGGCCCCTCGTTTACAACAGGGACCACCATGGCCCGTGGCATCCACGCCGCCCGGCAGCTGAAGAACTCCCGCAAGCGGTACCGCTGGAGCGACCGCAACTACAAGCGGCACGCCCTCCGGCTGAAGGAGAAGAGCGACCCGCTTGAGGGGGCGGCCCAGGCGCGAGGCATCGTCATCGAGAAGGTGGGCATCGAGGCGAAGCAGCCCAACTCCGCCATCCGTAAGTGCGTGAAGATCCAGCTCATCAAGAACGGACGCCAGATCACCGCCTTCTGCCCGGGCGACGGGGCCATCAACTTCATCGACGAGCACGACGAGGTCCTGGTGGAGGGCATCGGGGGGCGCATGGGCCGCTCCTACGGCGACATCCCCGGCGTGCGCTACAAGGTGATCCAGGTCAACGACGTCTCCCTCCAGGAGATGGTCCGGGGCCGGAAAGAGAAGCCGGTGAGGTAGTCCCGTGGCCGAAACGGAGGAGACGGAGGAAGCCGAGGAAGCCCCGGCGGAGGAGACGCCTCCAGAAGAGGCAACCAAGGAGGCGCCCGAGGAAGCGGCAAAGGCTGCGGCCGAGGAGAAGAAGAAGCCGAAGAAGGTCGAGAAGGAACCAGAGCCCGAGGAGGAGTCGCCCCGGGCCAACCTCCTGCTCTATGGCCGCTGGGACATCACCGCCGTGGAGGCCCGGGATCCGGGCCTGGCCCGCTATATGAACCTCTCCCCCACCTACCTGCCCCACACGGGGGGCCGCCTCTCCAATCGCCCCTTCTCCAAGGGCCGCGTGAACCTCGTGGAGCGGCTAACGAACGGCATGATGCGGACGGAGAAGTACACGGGGAAGAAGGGGAAGACGATCCAGGTCGTCAAGGAGGCCTTCGAGATCCTGGAGAAGCGGGCGAAGAAGAACCCCATCCAGGCCCTGGTGGACGCCCTGGAGAACGCCGCCCCCCGGGAGGAGATCACCCGGTTGCGCTTCGGGGGCATCTCCGTCCCCCGGGCCGTGGACATCGCCCCCTCCCGGCGGCTCGACCTGGCCATGCGCCACCTCTGCCGGGGCGCTGTCAAGTCCACGTACAAGAACCCCAAGCCCGTGGCGCAGTGCCTGGCAGAGGAGATCCTCGCCGCCGCCCAGGGGGACATGAACTCCTACGCCATCGGGAAGAAGGAGGAGATGGAGCGGGTGGCCGCCTCGGCGCGGTGACCTCGCGGCGCGCGGGAGGGCGAAGGTGAGCCTGCTCCTGGACATGGCGCGGGAGGCCGTCCTGGCCAAGGTGGGCCAGCGGGTTGGCCGCCTCTCCCGGGACTACGTGGAGGGGTGGATCCGGGGCGACTTCTCCCTGGTGGACCGCGTGGCCCGTCGGCACGAGAACGACATCCGGGCGTGGCGGGAAGTGGTCCTGAAGACCATCGACGCCTTGACGGTTGACGAGTTGCTGGAGCGGTGCCAGGCGACGCGGCCCGACTTCGAGGACCTGTGGGCGAGCGAGGGCGCCCGTGCGCGCCTCTCGGAAGAGTGGGACCGAGCCCGCGCGTACGTCCGGGGGCTCTAGCCGCCAACCCCGCCGCACCTCCGAGAAAGCTTTAGATACCCTGGGCTTCTGTTTGACGCCAGAACCGCCGAGTCGATAAACCATGGGTCGGAAAGAGGACAACATTCGAAAGGCACAGGCCATCATTCATACTCCCAGCCTGATAAGAAATATAGGTACAATTGCACACATCGACCACGGTAAAACCACTCTATCTGACAGTCTGATAGCTGGGGCCGGCATGATGAGCGAAGAGTTAGCCGGCCGCCAACTCATGCTAGACTTCGACGAGCAGGAGCAGGCCCGGGGCATCACCATCAACTCCGCCATCGCCTCCATGGTCCACGAGTTCGAGGGGGAGGAGTACCTCATCAACCTCATCGACACCCCCGGCCACGTGGACTTCGGGGGCGACGTGACCCGGGCCATGCGGGCCATCGACGGGGCCATCCTGGTGGTGGACGCCGTAGAGGGGGTCATGCCCCAGACGGAGACGGTCATCCGCCAGGCCCTGAAGGAGCGGGTGCGCCTCACCCTGTTCATCAACAAAGTGGACCGCCTCATCAACGAGCTGAAGATCGACCCCGACGAGATGCAGCAGCGCTTCCTGAAGATCATCACGGAGGTGAACAAGCGCATCGTCGACGCGCTGCCCGGGAAGGAGGGCAAGGCGTGGCGGGTGAAGGTGGAGGACGGCAGCGTGGCCTTCGGATCGGCCCTGGACAAGTGGGCCATCTCCGTCCCCTTCATGCAGCGCACCGGCCTCACCTTCAAGGACATCTACGACCACCTCCAGGAGGGACGGGAGCAGGAGCTGGCGAAGAAGGGGCCCCTCCACCGCATCGTCCTGAACATGGTCATCCGCCACCTGCCGGACCCCCTGGAGGCCCAGAAGCTCCGCATCCCCGTCATCTGGAAGGGGCCCGACGACTCGGAGCTGGGCGAGGCCATGATCGCCTGCGACGAGGACGGCCCCGTGGCCTTCGTCGTCACGAAGATCATCATGGACCCCCACGCGGGGGAGGTGGCCGCCGGCCGCCTCTTCTCCGGGACCCTGCGGAAGGGGCAGGAGGTCTGGATCAGCGGGATGCCCAACCCGGAGCGCGTGCAGACCGTCACCATGGTGGTGGGCCCCGACCGCATCCCCGTGGAGGAGATCACCGCGGGCAACGTGGTGGCGTGCATCGGCCTGCGGACCGCCATCTCCGGAAGCACCGTGACCTCCGACGAGGACGCCATCCCCTTCGAGCGCATCGTCCACTACTCGGAGCCCGTGGTCACCGTGGCCATCGAGG
>CAYGBN010000008.1:21128-49183 GCA_964348155.1 uncultured Methanomassiliicoccales archaeon | reverse complement strand
GCGGCCAGAGCGGCTACCCCTTCCTGAACAAGCACGAGACGTCGTGGCCGTGGGAGCGGGTGTATCGCTTCGCGTTCTCCATCGAGGACGCGGGTGCGGAGCCACAGCCGGGGCCCCTGGACCCGGTGGCGAGTATCCCGCTCTGGATCGGTGCCCCCCTGATTGTTGCGATAGGCGGCCTCGGTCTCATGGCGGGCCGTCTCTGGGGTCGTCATGAAGTCAAGGGCGAGGCGTGAGACCTCGCCCGCCAACCCATTTGCTGAGGGAATCAACTCGCTCCGGAGGAGGACCGCCGAGACCCCTCGAACCCATAGATGTGCAGGTTCTGTGAAAGCGAGAGCCCAGGTCCAGGGATCCAAGAAATGGCCGGCTGGAGGGGCGCGAGGCTTGTTGCCGAAGGCTGCATGAGTTTAGACGAGTCTTATCATAGAAATATACTGTATGAACAATATGTGCGGTACCGTTAACAGACGGTCTCATTTCGCAGGTGTGGAGGAGGCATTTCCCTGATCCAGAAAGAGAGGGTTCTAGAAGGCAATCGAAAAGCGAGAAGCGCAGCTTTAGTGGGTTGGGCCGCCCTTGCGATGGCCATAGCCCTGATGGTGAGCTTCGTTCCGTCGGCGAGGGCAGACATCGACCTCAGCGCGGAGAAGTTCCACGGCATCATCGTGGACGGTCTTGCAGATGACTGGTCCGGTGTAACCGGAACCACGATAAGCCTGGTGAAACCCACCTCACCCACTGAACAGATCGTCGACGGTCTGACGGTGAAAGTGGTCTACGATGACGCCAACTTATACGTCTTGGTCCTCATCGATGACGACTTCAACTACAACGCCACAGACCATCACAAGTCAGGCGCGCTCGCGGTGCTATGGCAGATCGACTCAGCCGCAACGGTCGAGATGGGCGGTGGTCTGGGCAATGTGGACATATGGCACTGGGAGCTTGACTCTGGACCCTTCGAGCCCGCAGGTGGGCCAACGTGGGGAACTGGGAACGATCCCGAGGGAAACTTCGACGATGAGTGGTCCAACAGTACTACGAACAGACACGATGACACGGAAGCCAACGAGCTGTACGGAGCCTGGTCCCACACAGACATGTCGGCTGAGAACGCCACTGGGACATGGATCTTTGAGATGAGGCGAACCCTAACGACTGGGGACTCCATGAATGAGGACCGGCAATTCGCCGTGGGCGAGACTGTCGGAATGGCCCTGGCATACTGGGACGCCGATGAGCTCGGAGATGGAGTCGGCTGGACCGCCGCAGGGCACTACGCGAGCTGCAAGGAGCCCGTCGCGCCGTACGACTTCTCCTGGATTCAGGTGACCCTCGAGCCCTTCGTCCTTCCGGAAGGACCGGAGGGACCAGAGGGACCGGCCGGGCCAGCTGGGCCAGCAGGACCGGAAGGACCTGAGGGGCCAGCGGGACCTGCTGGATCGACGGGACCGGAAGGACCCGCGGGAGAGGCTGGACCGGCGGGCACCGTTAGCCTCGTGTCCATGGTCCCCGCCTACGTGGGCCTCGGCGCGGGCGTCGTGGCCATCGGGTTCTCGCTCCTCGCCCTGATGCGAATCCGCAAGTAGGGGCGACGAACGCGACCAGGGGAACCTGAGCCCGGTTCCCCGCTCTCATCTTTTTCTCCGGGGTGACCCAAGGGCTTACGTACAGCGCAGGGCGTGCCCCTGCATGAACGTACGCGACTTCTCTCAACTCTTCACCTACGTGGCCGACCAGCGACGTCATTTCCTGGAGCGGTTCCGAGACGTCGGATGGGAGGAGGTCAACCGCAACCGGGAGGCCACCCACCACTCCATGCACGGCATCTTCATGCACATGCTGGAGGTGGAGGACTCCTACCTTCACTACGACATCCCGGGACTCCTGTGGCCCCACGGGGAGCGCGACCCGGTCGTGTTTGACTCCTTCGACAAGATGGAGACCTATGATCGGGAGGTGGAGGAGAAAGCCGAGGAGTTCTTCGCCAGCCTCCGGGACGACAATCTGGGGCGGGAGATCTTCGTGGAGGACTGGGACGCGTCCTACTCCATGGAACATGTCCTCCTTCACACCTTCCTGGACGAGATGGCGCACCTAGGGGAGCTCATTTGCTTGATGTGGCAGATGGACGTGGAGCCACCTTTTCGGAGCATCGTGAGGAGCTGGGCGAACGCCCGCCCCGAGTCTAAGGAGTGAGGGGAGCGCGTAGGCCCGTACTTCACCCACGCGGGGCTCCGTCCGGGGCCCTATGGCCTCCCTCTCCGCCGGATAAGAATCGCTGCAGCTACGGCGATCCCCACGCCCGCGAGCGCGACGACCGTGACGATGGGCCACCTCGGTGGTGGACAATCAAGGTGCACGGACTCAGTGGCCGAGGCAACGTTTCCAGCTGCATCCGTGGCCCTCGCGTAGATCGTGTTGTCACCGCATGCAAGCGTAAGGGTTCCTGACCAGGAGAGGGTCCCAGACGCCACGGTCCAGTCTGTCTCGTCCAATCCGAGCTCAACCTTCTCAACCGCCACGTCATCCGACGCGCTTCCCGTCACCTGAACACTCAGGGCCTCGCCGTAGTCGAGCGCGTCGATGGCGACGGTTGGGTCCGTCTCGTCATCTGGCGCCGCAGACACCTCGGGCGACAGCGGTCCCTCCCCGGCGGCGCTTACGGCACTGACTTGGTAGAAGTACGTGACCCCGAAGGTTACACCCGCGTCTTCGTAGCTTAGAGTGTCGTCAGCCTCAGTCAACAGGGAGAGGTCTCCCGAGGCCGTTCCCCGATAGATCCTGTAGCCTGCGACCGGAGCGCCGTAGTCGTAGGAGGGAGCCGACCATGCGAGGTTCACGACGCCATCTCCGGAGGAGGCCTCCAGGCTCCGAGGGGAGGAGGGCGGCGTCATGGGGCTCCACGCGTTGGCATCATAGGCGTACGCCCATGTTTCGTTGTTGACGGGGCCAGCCACGAAGACCGCTTCCCCCCCGAAGAGAATCACCCGGTCGGAATCGGTGTCGTAAGCCAGACGATGGCCCAGCCGTCCGCCGGGCTCGGCAGACGGGTTCATCTCTGTCCAGGTGTCCGTCGCAAGATGATACGCCCAAGTGTCACGAACCGCAGCAACGCCATCGCCTGAGGAGAGGATGACGCGGTCCGCCCTGGAGTCGTAGGCCATGGCGTGAGCATGTCGGGCCGCCGGACGGGTGGTCGGGTTCATCATCTCCCATGTATTATTCGCCAGATCGTACGTCCAGGTCTCGTCGTCCGTGGAAGGCGTATACCCTCCAAAGAGGACCATTCTCTGGGACGAAGGCACGTACACCAGGCGGGATCGCTCTCGAGGAGATGGTGAGGTCGCCGGGTTCATCTGCGACCAGGTCTCCGCCGTCACATTGTACACCCACGTCTCGTTCGTGGGACCCGCGCCAGTGGCGGCCCCACCGAACAGCACAGCTTGCCCTGAACCGGTGTCGTAGGCTATTGCTTGCGCGGCGTAGGCGGTTGGGGAAGCAGCCGGGACTACCTCGGTCCACGTATCTGTGTTGTAATCATAGAGCCAGGTCTCGTAGCTTGGTCCGGACCCCAACCAACCGCCGTAGAGAAGGACCCGGTCCAACCCCGGCAGGTAGGTCATGGCATGACCGGCGCGGGGAGAGGGGCCGGCGACCGGATCCATACTGGTCCACTCGTTGGCGTCGAAGTCGTAGGCCCAGGTGTCCCCGAGTTGATTGTTCAGGGAGGTCCTGCCTCCGAACAAGATCACCCGGTCCGACTCGACGTCGTAGGCCATAGCGTGGAAGGACCGGGATTGGGGAATTGTCTGCACGCTCGACGGGGACAACCGGGGCGAAACATCCCCGGCCTGCTTCACGATCGCCAGGGACACATCGCCTCCGCCGACCTGGTGAACGATGGCAGGACCCGGATCTCCCGTCGTGCCGAGCCCACTCAGGATGGCGAAGCCCAGGGAAAGGGCCAGAAGCAGGGATAGGGTGGATTCCCTTCGACTCATCAGACCCCCCCGCTGGAAGCTCCCTCATCCATGTCGAGGTCCACGACCCCCTCCTCGATGGCTTCGCGCACGATGTCGAGGAGCGGAGCGTCGGGTGCTCTCGCCACAACCTCCGCTATCGTCGTCTCGTGAACCCCTCCGGCGTCGCGAACGCGCACCACGGCAGAATGGACGCGCTCCCGGATGCCGGAGGCACGTCGCTCGCCCTCCTTGGTGAGGGCGTAGACCTTCAGGCGGCGAAGCACGCCCCTAACGCGTCCGGTTCTCTCCGTAATGTGGCCTGCTTCGACCAGGGGCCCCGCGTACTGGGCGAAGTGGCGAAGGTCCACCCCGGCCCCCGCGGATATCCCCCCTTGGGTCGTGTCCCGCGGGGACCCGTCCTCGCCCACCCCTCTGGCTGTTTCCAGGAGATGCAGGAGTATCCTCTCCTTGGTCGTGAGATATAGAACATCATCAGGGGGTGGCCGCGGCCAAGATGCGTCGTTAACGGAGCTTGACACCCCTACGTTGCGTTCAGATTCTCTCATCTCGGAGTCGAGGTCCAGGTGCGGCAGCTTGGCGCTTCCCGGTCCCCCGGGCCTCTTGCGCAAGTTCCGGTAAGCGACCGCCTGAAGACCTGAGACAAGGGCGAGAGCAACCACCACGGCCGTCAGCAGGAGCAAGTAGAGGTTGAGCGACTGGATCCTCCGCTCGAGGAGGGACAGATCGTTCACGTAGACCACTTCCGTGGAGACGCTTGCCACGTTCCCCGCGGCATCGACGGCCGTCACCGACAGTACGTTCTTGCCCTCAAGGAGCGGATCTCGAAGGCCAACAGTCAGCCCGGCGCACACCCATCAGACCGAACCAGCACCTGGAGTCCATTCACCAGGACGGTCGCGTCCGGTTCTGCAAGCCCGGAGACCGTGACGGTGGGGACATCCGTCGCCAGACCGGGCGTGGGGCTCGTCAGAATGAGGGGGGGAGGGACCGTATCGGCGACGAACCGCGTTGTCCAGACGTGGGGCGTTCCCGGTGCGAGTTCCCCTGCCCAGACGACGGCGGCGTTGCCTTTGGCGTCGATCGCCACACGGGGTTCCCCCACCGGGAGTCCTGCCCAGAGTCCGAGAGGTGCCGTCCACCCCGAACCGACAGAGAAGCGACTCATGTACACCCCCGGATAGTCCCCCGATCGGACCGTCCACACGGCCATCACATCGCCGGAAGGGTCAAGAGCGACGGCGGCCTGCTCGCCCCTGCCAAGGTTGACCCTTCGAGTCCACCCCCCACCGTCGGCGACGTACCTGCTCACGTAGATATCGCCACCCTCCCACATCACGGCCGCATTCCCGGCGGAATCCATGTCGATGACGGGGCTCCACCCACGACCCAGCATCTCCGGCTCAGTCCACCCCACGCCACGGACGTATCGGCTGGCGGCCACCTCCTCGGCGACCCCGCCGTGAACGCCGCCCCAGACAGCGATGGCATGGCCCTCGGGGCTCATGGCAACGCGAGGTTCGGATGCTCTTTGGTGCGTCGAGAGCTCAATCTTGGAACCCCATCCACGGTCCTCTTCGAAGTGGGCGGCATAGATCCGCCCAACGACTTCGTTGTAGCAGCTGGCCTCCCTCACCCAGACTGCGATGGCGGATCCGCGGGAATCCACCGCCACGTCAGGCTGGCGGTCACATCCCTCCGCAGGTGTCAACGCCACCTCTCGGTGAGGCGGAGTCTCCGGCACCAAGAACCTGGTTGCATAGACGGACTTCGAGTCCCACCAGGACGAAGCAACCGCCGGACCATCCTTGGCCCAGACGATGGTTGCTCGCCCTGCTTCGTCCACATCCATCTGCGGACGACTCGTCGTGTAGCCGTACGCCCACTTGTCGTATCCCGTCCATCCTCCCTCGGACGCGAGGCCCGACCCAGAGTTCCGATCGTATCCCGGCTCGTAGCGGTTTGTCGCCAGGCCCGAGTAGGAACCCCCGACAACCAAGGCCTGACCTTGGGAACCAAAGGCAACCAGCGGCCTCCAGACGGTCCCCCAGAGGAGTTCCTCCGGCTCCTCCCAGCCCTCGTCGATGAAGAACCACGAGCCGTGGACGACCCCGCCCCACTCCAACGTCCTTGGATCCCCTTCTCGCCAGACCACCAGGGCGTTGCCGTTGGCATCGATGACCACCTCAGGGTCTAGGGCAGGGCCCGTCGACAGCCGAAGAGGGGTGGACCAACCCGACGTCTCTTCTGCCTCAGCGAACTGGAGCGGCAGGGCGCCAACCAGAAGGAGAACAAACAAGACCGAACCTGCGGCTGAGCGAACGCCCCTCTTCGCCCCTCTCCCGACCAGACTTCCCCCTCCAACACGGTCCCTTGAGGCACGTCGTCTCATGCTCTTCCCCTCACCATGCGAGGCCGAGGAGCGGTCAGCACTCCACGACAAGGCATAGCGTAACACGCTAATGAGGAAGGTATTAAAAAGCGGTTGCGGAGGGACCCCTATCCAGTCCCTAAGATATGGACCCGTCTCGGGACCTCTGTCCTCCGCTCCAGCATGAGGGGGGAGCAGGGGGGCGAGGCGAGAAGTGCGTGGGCCAGGATTTGAACCTGGGAACCACTAAGGACAGCGCCCTCAACGCTGCGCCGTTGACCAAGCTTGGCTACCCACGCGCAGGAACTCCATCGAGAGGCCGCTATTAAGCTTTCATGCCGCCCGACTGGGCGCTCCCCCGTGGCCAGGAGCGCTGCGGGGGAGAATTCCGACCTCCGGGCAAAGGGCTTCGAACTCCCGAGGGCCTTGCGGCCCACCGGCTTTCAAGGCCGGCGCTTTTGTCCAGGCTTAGCTACCGCAGCGCGCCCACGCCATCGGGTGGGCGATATTAATCCTTGGCGGGACCTGGCTCCCGGGCGAGGGCAAACAGGGCCTCCACGTCCAGCTCGAAGCCCACGACCGGATTCCGCAGCTCATAGGCCACGATGACCTCCGGGTGAACCTCCCCCAGGATGCCCAACCGCTCCTCGCCGACCAACGCCTGGGCGCACCGCCCCGCCAGGAAGTTCGGATCCTCCTCCCCTTCCACCTTCAGCGTCAGGCCCACGTCCCGGAGGACTCCCTCCACCAGGCCCTTCACCTCTGTGAAGCCTGCTTTGGGGTGGATGAGGACGCCCGCCACGTGGCGCCGGTTGTACCCGCCGAGCACGACGTCGTCCACCTCGAAGAAGCGCTGCGGGAGTTCCCGTCGGCGGTTCAGCTGGAGGATCCTCAGGACCGATGGCAGGAGGCTCGCCCGAACCACCGTCAGGTCGGAGGAGAGGGGATTCCGGATCTCCACCGCCCCGTCGGGCGCTCGGAAAGGGCTCTCCGCGTCCTCTGAGGTGAGGGTCCGGATCTCCTGCAGCCCGTGTCCGACGAGGACCTGGCGCAGGGCCTTGGTGAACTCGTTTAGGGGGGAGGCGCCGCCGAGGGTCCCGTGTCCGGGCAAGGTCGGGGCAATCCGATGGTAACCGTATCCGATGGCCACGTCCTCCATCAGGTCCACCTCGTGGAGGATGTCCGTCCGGTACGCCGGGACGGAGACCTCGATGCGATCGCCTCGGCCCTTGGTGTCCAGCCGCATCCGGCGAAGGGCGTCCACGGCCTTCTTTCTGCTGAGGCTCAGCCCAAGCCACGCGTTCGTCCGCTTGAGGGACACCTCCCACGACCGGGGGGCGAGGTCCGGGGTGTCAAACGCCTCCTCCGGATGCATGATCGTAACCGAGGCCAGCTGGCCCCCTCGCTCGGCCAACGCCGTCATCAGGATGTTTAGGGCGCTGCTGACGGCGGCGAAGTCTGTCCCCGTCACATCAATGAATAGGTTCTCCGTCTCCGGGGTGAGGGCCGTCACCGTCCCGTTGATGATGGGGGGGAAGGAGAGGACCTGCTCCCTCGCGTCGAGGATCAGGGGGAGGAGGGGCTTTCCCTCCAGGATGGGGGCGTACTCCCGTCCCTTCTCGTGGTCTCGCAGGATCTCCCCGAGGCTCATCTCCTCCGCCCCGCCCAGGGGGACGAAGCGAGCCCCGTCCGGCGGGAAGGCCTTGTAGCGGAAGGGGGGCTCCACTGTGTCGGCATCGTGGAGGCCAATGGCCACTTTCCTCCGGCGGCGGCCAAGGCCTACGTGGAGCTTCTCCTGCAGGTCCACCAAGGAGACGACGAGGGCCTCCGTTAGGGGGAGGTCCGTCACGAGGCCGCCCACGACGTACGGCCGGACCTCCGCCACGTTGGGGTCCGCCAGGAAGTCGATGCCGCTCACCTTTAGGTCGTACGCGGGCATCCCCTCCGCCAGGCCCAGGTGGCCCTTGAGGGCGCGGGCGACCCCCTCCACGGACTGCATGTCCGGCCGGCTGTAGAGGACCTCCACCCGAAGGACGTCGTCCTCCCACCCCTTGATCTCCATCCCCATCCTGGGGAGGACCTCCTCAAGCTTCTCCGTGGATACCTCCCGACCGAGGAGGGAGGCCAGGTCCTGACGGTCCAGGGCGACGACGACCATCGGCGGCGGAGTACGGGTCCCGGCTATTAGAACCTAGGCCGGCCGCTGGACGGCAGGCGCCTGCGAGGGGGCGGCAGGAAGGAGGGCGGAGAGCGCCTGACCGATCTCCTCTGTCGCGTCCTCCAGGGACGTGAGGATGCCGTTCACGTCGGCCTCCTCCGAAAGCAGGACCACGAGGATCGTGGAGCCGGGGGTGCGAAAGGCGATAACCCGCCCCTCCTCGCACCGGAGCTGGCAGGCACGCAAGGCGCCCCGGCCCAACGCCTGGCCGACCTGGCTCGCGGCCCCCACAAGCACCGCCGCCATGGCCGCCATGAGGTTGGGGTCCATCCAGCTCGGAAGGCGATGAGAGACGACCAGGCCGTCGAGGCGGGCGACGGCGACCGCCTCCACGCCGTCAACGCTTCGCAACCGCTCTAGGACTTCATCCAGCGAGCGACCCGGTCCTTCGGTCATCTCCTCGAACGTCACGTGGGGAGGGGAGGCCCTTATGGATTGGTCCGCAAGAATCAAAGACGGACAAGAAATCCGGCCGGGGTGGGCGCCGTTGGAGAAGTGGGCCGGGCCTGATTCGAACAGGCGACCTCCCGGTCTCCGCGTCAATGAGACATATCAGCCGGGCGCTCTAGACCAGTCTAAGCCACCGGCCCTTTCCCACGGCGGGTCCGCCGGGCGAAGGGAGCCCCCCTTTCCTAATAAGCCTTCTGCAGTCGCCGCCGCCCATCCGGATGCGGTCCCCACCGCACCCGGGGCGGGGGTCTCCTCCGGCTCCAGGACGAGGCGGTGAATGGAGGTGGGGGTGCTCAGGTAAAGCAGGCCGTCCGGCCCTTGGACCACGTCCAGGACCGCGCCCTCCTCCACGCGCAGAATCACCTCCGCCGCAACCTCCTGGTCCATGTCCACGTCCCCCAGGATCCGCCGAAGGGCCCCGTCGTTCCAGGAGCCGAAGTAGGCCGCCTGCGTGTAGTTGGAGCCCAGGGCGGTGCCGGTGTAGAAGGCGATCCCCGTGGGGGCGATGGAGGGGGTGAAGACCAGGAGGGGCTCCTTGTAGCGGGCGTCCCCCGCCATTCCCTGAACCTGGGGCCAGCCGTAGTTCTCCCCGGCCTGGCCACGGTTCACCTCGTCGTTGCCCGTGGGGCCGTTCTCGGTGAAGAGGAGCACGCCCCCCGGGGTGAACGCCAGGCCGAACACGTTCCGGATGCCCCGCAAGTAGGCATACGACGCGCCGAAGGGGTTGTCCTCCGGCAGGGAGCCGTCGTCACGCAGGCGCAGGATCTTGCCGGCCGGATCCTCCGGGTCCTGGGCCCGAGGCGCATCCAGGGCGTCTCCCACGGCAGCGTAGAGGTGCCCGTCGGGCCCGAAGGCGAGGCGGCCGCTGTTGTGGTGGGTGTTGGCGGGGAGGTCGTCCAAGAGCACCTCTTCCGGCCCCGCCAGGTCCCCCAGATCGGGAAACCGAGAGATCCGGTTGTGCAGCCCGTCGCCGTCCTGGTAGGTGTAGTATACGTAGACGTAAGGGATCGTGGGGAACTGCGGGTGCAGCGCGAGGCCCAGCAAGCCCGTCTCGGCGCGCTGCGCCACATCCAAGGCGAGGAAAGAATCCTCCTGCAGGTGACCCTCCTGAAGGATGCGAACCCTGCCCCCGCGCAGCTCGTTGTAGAAGAGCCGTCCGTCCGGGGCGAAGGCGAGGGCTACGGGGAAGTCCAGACCCTCCCGAACGGGCTCTAGGGCCAGCTTCCCCGACACGAAGGGAGGTGGAGCGGTCATGAGGAGGACGCCCAAGGCCACGCCGAGCAGAAGGACTGCGACGGCCCCCGCCACCCACGCCAGGCGAACCACAGGGCCGCATTCCGCCCGCCCCCAAAGGGGTTTCCCCGAATCCACGTGACACCGCGCTTGGGCTGGCTGGGAAAAAGCTTTATTCGCCTGGGGGTTCCGGCCCTCGGCACTCCATGGACCTGGCGGAGGTCGTGAAGGCACGGCGGAGCGTGATGAGATTTCAGCCGGCCCCCGTGCCCGAAGAGGTGGTCCAGGCGGTCTTTCGGACGGTCCGCCTGGCCCCGTCCGTGGAGAACATGCAGCCCTGGAAGTTCGTCCTCGTGACGGACGAGGAGCGGAAGGCCCGGGTGGCCGCCGCCGCCTCCAACCAGAAGTGGATCGCGGAGGCGCCCATCGTTGTGGTGGCCCTGGCCCTCCTGGACCAGAGCGACGGGCTGGTGGGCGGCTACATGAGTTCTTACGCCGTCGACGTCGCCTTCGCCATCGACCACCTGCTCTTGGCCGCGGTGGATCACGGCCTGGGGGCGTGCTACGTCAACGCCTTCGACGACGAGAAGCTGCGGGAGCTCGTGGACGCGCCCTCCGAGGCCCGGGTTGTGGGGATTGTTCCCCTGGGCTACCCGGCGGAGGTCCCGGACCCCCCCGGCAGCAAGAACGCCTCGGACATCGTCTCCTACAACGCGTACCACTGAGCCGCTGACGGCCCTCGTGGCACGTTAAATAGCCAGCCCCTCCTTTTCCCTGGCGATGCGGCTCCTCCGCGATGTGCGGGAGTCCACCCGCCTCCTCCTCCTCTTGGAGATTACCACCCGGCAGCACAGCCGAATGAAGAGCCTCGCGGACACGGTCGACCTCACCGTCCAGGGGGTCTCCGATTACCTGAAGGGCCTGACGGAGGAGGGGCTCATCCATCGGGAGGCAGGCGTCTACCGGCCGACCATGGACGGGGTGGCCCTCCTCCAGGAGCGGTTTAGGGAGCTCCGGGAGTTCGTGGAGCACGCCTCCGGCCGGATGCGCATCCTGGACTTCTGCTCCGCCCTGGCGGGGTCGGACATCCAGGAGGCGGAACGGGTCGGCCTGTTCATGGAGGACGGATATCTGGTGGCCCACCCCGGTCGAACCTCCCCCTCCCAGGGCAAGGCGCTCCACGCCGCCCGAAGGGGGGAGGACGTGGCGGTGGTGGAGCTGGAGGGGATGGTGGACCTGCCCCGAGGGACCATCACGGTCCTCCGGTTGCCGGGGGCCCGCGGGGGAGGAACCCAGGCCGTGGACGAGGAGCAGGCGAAGCGCATCCTCCGGGCCCATCGGCATCACCGACTCGGAGTGAGCGACGCCGTCGCCCGGGCTCTGGCGGAGAAGCTCGGCCGGGCCGTTGACTTCGAGTTCGCCGTGGCCGCGGCGGCCGTGGAGGCGGCCCAACGCGGGCTCGACGTCCTCCTCCTGGCCTCCGAGGACTCCCTGGGGGACGTCCTGGCGGGACTGGAGGCGGCCGGGGAGGGGGCGGAGCAGAGGGTCCCCTACGAGGTTGAGGTCGTCGGGCGTTCGCAGCAGCGATAATAAGAGAGAAAGGCACATACCCCGGGCACGAAGCATCCCATGTGGGCGTGACGGTGAGCGCGTGAAGGCGGTGATCCTGGCGGCGGGGGAGGGCACCCGACTGGACCCCTTCACTCACTCCGAGCCGAAGGTCATGATTCCCGTGGCCAACCGGCCCATCCTTGAGTATCCCGTGGAGGCCTTGGTGAAGAACGCCATCCGCGACATCGTCCTCGTGGTCGGCTACCGGAAGGAGCGAATCATGACCCACTTCGAGGACGGCGGCCCCTTCGACGCCCGCATCACGTACGTGGAGCAGCGAAAGCAGCTGGGCACCGCCCACGCCCTCCTCCAGGCCAAGGACCAGCTGGACGAGACCTTCCTCGTTCTGCCGGGGGACAACCTCGTCGACGCCCGGACGGTGCAGGATCTTCGCGAGGCCAAGGAGGCCCCGGCCCTGGTCATCACGGAGAGCGAGAGCCCCTCCCCTTACGGCGTGGTGGTCCTGAAGGGCGACCGCGTGGAGCTGCTGGTGGAGAAGCCGGAGGAGCGCATCAGCAACCTCATCAACACGGGGATCTACGCCCTGCCCCCAACGTTCCTCGACATCTGCGAGGAACGGGTGGCGAAGGGGGTGACGGATCTCCCGGGGGTCCTCCAGGCCGTCATCGAGGCCGAGGGCCTTCGCGCCGTGACCACCCAGGGCACCTGGACCGACGCCGTCTACCCGTGGGACTTGACCCGGATCAACGCCACGGCCCTGTCGCGCCTCGAGGAGGGCGTGGCGGGCAAGGTGGAGGAGGGCGTGGTCCTCCGTGGCCCCGTGTCGGTGGGAGAGGGGTCGGTGGTCCGGGCGGGGGCCTACATCCTGGGCCCCGTGGCCATCGGCGCGGGCTGTGACATCGGGCCCCACGTCACCATCTACCCCTCCACGTCCATTGGGCGCAACGTCACCGTAGGCGCATCCTCGGTGGTGGAGGAGAGCGTCATCATGAACGACTGCGCCCTGGGCGCCTTCTCCTACGTCTCCCGCACCGTCCTGGGCAAGGGGGTTCGAGCAGGCTCTCACCTGGCCGTACCGAGCGAGACGGCGAACGTGACGGTCGACGGGGAGCTTCATCGGTTGTCCCAGGTGGGCGCCTTCCTGGGCGAGGACTTCACCTTCGGGAGCGGCGTCCGGGTTCTTCCCGGCACCCTCGTGGGCGCGCGCGCCGACGTCGCCTCGGGGACCGTCCTCCGGAAGGACGTGCCCCACGGGGCCGTGGTGATGTAGATGTGCGGCATCGTGGGGTACACGGGCGGTCGTCCCGCTCTGCCCATCCTGCTCGAGGCGTTGAAGCGGCTGGAGTACCGGGGGTACGACTCGGCGGGGGTGGCCATCCTCGACGGCGCCCTCCAACTGTTCAAGGACAAGGGGGAGATCCGGGACCTGGAGGGGGGCCTCCCCCCCTTGGACGGGACCGCGGGTCTGGGGCACACGCGCTGGGCCACCCATGGCGCCCCCAGCCAGGCCAACGCCCACCCCTTCCTCGACTGCAGGGGGGAGATCGCCCTCACCCACAACGGGATCCTGGAGAACCACGCCCTCCTCCGGGAGGAGCTGGAGGGGACGGGGCACAAGTTCACGTCCCAGACGGACACCGAGGTCGCGGTCCACCTGGTGGAAGACGCCTACCAGGGGGACCTGGCCGAGGCCCTCCGCCGTGTCCTGCCCCGCCTCCAGGGGTCCTACGCCTTCGCCTTGCTTCACGCCCAGGAGGAGGGGCGGCTCGTGGTCGCCCGGCGAGACAGCCCCCTGGTGATAGGCCTGGCCTCGGACGAGAACCTCGTCGCCTCCGACGTCCCGGCGCTGTTGCGAGAGACCAACCGCGTCCTCCCGTTGCTCGACGGGGAGCTCGCCTCGGTGACGCCGAAGGAGGTGGCCATCTTCGCCCCCGACGGCGCTGCGGTCCGGCGGAGTCCGGAGGTGGTCTCCTGGACGGTGGAGGATGCCGAGCGGGGCGGCTTCCCTCACTTCATGCTCAAGGAAATCTTTGAGCAGCCCGAGGTCCTGCGGGCCACGCTCCAGGGCCGCCTCCATGACATGAGGCGGGCGGGGACCTTCTGGGTTCCTCCTCAGAGCGTGAAGCTGGTGGCCTGCGGCACCTCCTTCCACGCCGCCCTGACGGGGAAGTACATCCTGGAGGAGCTGGCCGGGGTCCCCACGTCGGCGGAGCTCGCCTCGGAGTATCGCTACGGCCGAGCGGCCGACCGCCATCCCCTGGTTGTCCTCGTCACCCAGAGCGGGGAGACGGCCGACACCGTTGGCGCCGCCCGGGAGGCGCGTCGCCGGGGCTGTCCCACCCTGGCCGTCACGAACTACATGGGATCCACCATCACCCGGGACGTGCAGGAGATCCTCTTCACCCGGGCCGGCATAGAGATCGGCGTCGCGGCGACGAAGACGTTTGTCGCGCAGCTGGCGGCCCTCTACATCCTCGCCCTCCGCCTCGGCCTGGCCTCGGGCCACTTGACCACCGAGGACGTCCGGAAGTGGACGGAGGAGTTGCGGGCCCTGCCCCGGGCGGTTCAGTCCGTTCTGGACCGCGCGGAGGAGGTGGAAGCCGTGGCCCGGAACTTCCAGGGGGCCCGAAGCATGTTCTACGTCGGGCGGAACATCAACTACCCCATCGCCCTGGAGGGGGCCCTCAAGATGAAGGAGGTCTCCTACATCCACGCGGAGGGCTTTCCCGCCGGGGAGTTGAAGCACGGGCCCCTGGCCCTGCTGAGCGAGGACACCCCCGTGGTGGCCCTGACGCCCCGCGACCACACCTTCGAGAAGATGGTGGGGAACGTGGGGGAGATCAGCGCCCGAGGCGCGCCCGTCCTCGCCGTGGCCTACGAGGACGACGACGAGATCGAGCGGTACGTGGACCACGTCCTTCGGGTTCCCTGGGTCCACCCCGTCGCCTCGCCCGTAGTCAACGCCGTGGCCCTCCAGCTCTTGGCGTACCACGCTGCCCGGGAACGGGGCTGCTCCATCGACAAGCCCCGCCACCTCGCCAAGAGCGTCACCGTGGAGTAGTCACGCTCCGACGAGGGGAAGCAGCTCTCGCAGGTCCGCCAGCTCGTGGTCGGGCCGCACCTCCCCCACGTCATCCAGCACGCCGCGGTTGATCCACACGCTCGTCAGCCCGGCACCCGCCGCCCCCGCGACGTCGTGGACCAGGCTGTCGCCTACGTGGGCCGCGTCCTCTGGGCGGGCCTTGGCCCGCCCCAGGGCCAAATGGAAGATGGAAGGCTCGGGCTTCTCCAACCCCACCTCCCCGGAGATGATCACGGGGTCGAAGTACGCTTCCAGGCGGAACTTGCGCAGCTTCGCCCGTTGAATCTCGCTGGGGCCGTTGGAGACGATGCCCAGGGCAACCCGCGACCGGAGCGCCTCCAGCACCTCGCGGGTCTCGGGGTAGAGATCGATGCTCCTCAGGCGAATCTCCCGGTAGGCGTTGGCCACCTGACGCGCCAGCGCGTCGTCCGGGTAGCCCGCTCGGGCGAGCAGCCGCCGATAGGCTTCGTCGCTCACCGTGCGGTACCCCTCCCCCGGACGCTCCCGCGCCACCGTCTTGTAGAGCTCGAAGTAGGCGTGGGGGTCCAGGGAGGCATCCACGCCCAGGTCACGGCAGATCCCCTCCAGCACCTCCCTGGGATCGGACCCGTACTCGCAGAGGGTCCCATCGATGTCGAAGTAGATCCAGCGAAGGTCCAGGGCGGGCACGCGCCGACCTACCGCCCGAGGGTATTTAGCCCTTGAGCGTCGCGGGGGAACCCTTTAAGGCCCCGCCCCGCCTAGGCAGGGCCTCCATGGTGGAGCGTCCCCGCGGGACCCGGGACTTCGGTCCGGAGGAGATGGCCAAGCGCCGGTACCTGGAGGGTGCCTTCGTCCGGGTCGCCCACCGCTTCGGCTACCGGGAGGTGGAGACCCCCACCTTCGAGCACGTTGAGCTCTTCATCGCCAAGTCGGGGCCCGGCATCGTGGAGGAGCTGTACGCCTTCGAGGACAAGGGCGGCCGTCAGCTCGCCCTCCGCCCGGAGCTCACCGCCCCCGTCATGCGCTTCTACCTCAGCGACCTCCAGAGCCGACCGAAGCCGTTGAAGGTCTTCTACCTCGGCCGCTGCTACCGCTACGACGAGCCGCAATTTGGACGCTACCGCGAGTTCTTCCAGTTTGGCGTGGAGGTCCTCGGCGGGGAACCTGTGGCGGCCGACGCAGAGGTCGTCGCCACGGCGGTGGGGGCCATGCGGGAGGCGGGGCTCGAGAGCTTCCAGCTGCGCCTGGGTCACATTGGCCTCGTGCGCGAGCTGTTGCCGGTGGAGGACGGCCGCAAGGCCCGCATCCTGAGCCGTCTGGACAAGCGGGATGTGGAGGGGCTTCGGCGGGAGTTGGAGGCCGCGGGCCTCGGGGACGTGGAGGAGATGCTTCTCCGGTTGGCGGGGACGAAGGGCGGGGCCCAGGTGTTGGAGGAAGCGGCCGACGCCCTCGCGGACGCGGGCCACCGGCGGGCCGCGGGCCTCGAGTACCTGCGGGAGGTCGGAGAGCGCCTCGCCCTCTACGGCATCACGGACCCCCTCTACGATCTGGGGGTCGTCCGGGGGCTGGACTACTACACCGGTATGGTCTTCGAGCTCCATGACGACGCCTTGGGTGTCGCGAGCCAGATCTGTGGCGGCGGAGCCTACTCCCTGACGGACGTACTGGGAGGGGAGGCCCTCCCCACCACGGGCTTCGCCGTCGGCTTCGATCGGGTCCTCCTGGCCCTGGAGAAGGCCGGCGTGTCCCTGCCCTCCCCTGCCCTGGACGCCTTCGTGATCCCCATCGGGGACCACATGCGCGAGGCGGGAGTTCGCGTCCTTACGGCCCTGCGTGACGCGGGGGCCTCGGTGGACATCGACCTCGTCGGACGCGGGCCCTCGCGGAACCTCGAGTACGCGGGTTCAGCACGCGCCCGATACGCTGTCCTCGTGGGGGAGAAAGAATGGGACGCGGGAAACGTCGCGCTGAAGGACCTGGCGAGCGGGGAGCAGGTGGAGGTTTCCCTGGATGCGGCTGTGTCGACCGTCCAGGGGCCTACCGACGGCGCCTAGGCGGCGTTGCCCGTCGCTCCGAACACGAGGGATCTCAACGCGTGCCCGGGGTGAGTTCGGGCGTACAGGACGAGAAGTCCCGCGCTGGTGAGGGTCGTGAGGAGGTAAAAGAGGGGGTCCGGGACCCCCAGCGCCCGGGCGCCCACGAGGGGTTCCGCCGTCTCGCCCCCCAGGAAAATCCAGTGCCGTAGGCCCAGCTGGGGGAGGAGGACGTAGAGAGGGAGGTCGAGAAGACCCAGGACCCCCGCGACCCACGACGCCACGCGAGCCCGGGGACCGAGAGACGCCCCCCAGAGCAGGAGACCCAAGGCCCAGGCGAGGATGTTCGTGGTGGCGGAACCGCCCAGCAGGAAGAGCCCGCGAGTGACCAGGCTTCCGAGGCCCGCCACCAGGACGCGGCCCACGTAGAAGGGGGTACGGAGGCCGGGCGCCGGGTACAGCTCAAACCAGGCGACCTGCAGGTACTGCAAGGACCCGCCCGCAAGCGTCCCCCACAGGGCGTGCCCCAGCTCGTGGACCAGGTCCACAGCGAGGGCGACAAACAGGAGGCCGGCGGCCATCAGGAGGAGCCTGGTCGCCGGGAGACGTCGGCCTCGCCCTCGGAAGGCAAGGGCCTGGAGGCCGACGAGAGCAAACAAGCTCACGACCGTCCAGAAGGCGATGTCCAAGGCAAGATGGACCGGGTAGACCTCCGTGGGCATCAGAGTCCGGGTGACCCGCCAGATCAGAGGGGCACCGTGGTACGCATAGCCAATGATGCTGGCTCCCGACGCACGTTCCACCAGGCCGGTGAGAAGCGCGATCAAGGCCCCAAGGGCGGACGATGCCACGAGGATGCTGGGCTCACTGGCCAGTCGGAGGACCGTCTTCATGGCCTTTGTGTTCCGTGCACGCCGCCTGGGACAGGGTCCAGCGTCGGCCTCTTATAAGGAGCTAGCATGCAACAGGGTGGCCCCGAAGCCAGGGGGGTCCCTGGAGAGGAGGCCGGGCTGACCCGCCCCCTCTCCAGGCCTCCCCCACGAAGCGCCCCGATCGGGATTTGAACCCGAGTCCCGGGCTCGACAGGCCCGGATGATCGGCCGCTACACTATCGGGGCGACAGGCTTCAACCGACCTACTCTACTTCAACCTGATGGCGGAGCGCGGGAGAGTGGCCAGCGCCAGCAGCGCCATAAGGACGCCCAGGGCCAGGAGGAAGGCCGTAAGCTCGTCGGCGAAGCCGACCACGAGGGCCGTGGCCGCGACGAAGGCCATCAGGGAGATCATGAGAACGAGGGCCGCCACTAGCACGCCTCGGATGGCCGTGGCAACGAAGGCGGAGCTTAGGCCCTGGGAGGAGCGCGGGTCCTCGGCGAACGTCGGCTGCAGGGACGCAACGTTTGTCCGGAAGCCCGCAAGGTGATACGTCAAAAGGAGCACGGCAACGAAGAAGTAAAGGGGCACGATGCCCACGTTGGCCACGTACACCCCGGCGGCGACGAACGCCACGCCCATTAGGAGGGTCGACAAGGCGTCCTTCCAGGCAGCGGGTCGGTGGGCGCCCGACAGGCCCAGGCCCAAGGAGGCGCCCACGACGACGAGCAAGGCGAAGATCGCATCTCCAACGGGAGACGACAGCGCGAGGAGGCTCGCCCACGCCGCCAATCCCACATGCAAGACCAGCGGGGCGGCCTTCGCGGCCCTCAGCGCACCGGACGTCGTCCTGACAGCCACACCTCCTTCAGGGCCAGGGCCAGAGGCTGGTCGGATGTCCAATCCGCCACCGGGGCGAACGAACGAAGCTGTCCAACGTTCGCCTCCCTCTCCAGCCGCAGGATGGCACGGGCCACTCGCACGCGGTCCTCCTCTCCCGGAAACTCGGCGGTGGGTTCCGCCACGGAGGGCGACAGGACGAGGGTGTGGAAGCCCTGGGCCCTCAACTCCGCGATGGCCTCGCGGGCGGGACGATCCACCAACGGGGTGATGATGATGAGCTGGCTTCGCGGCGGGAAGAATCGGTTCAGGATCCAAGGGACGTGAGCCAGCGTCCACTCCCCCCCGGGACGGACGGTCACAAGGGCCTCCACGATGCGGTGGAGCTGCCCCCGCCCGAAGGCGGGGTACACCCAGTCGAGGACGGACCGCATGACGATGAGGCCCACGCGGTTCCGTTCCTCCAGAAGCTTCGTGGCCAGGGAGATGGTGGCCCGGACGCCCATCTCCACCGCGCTGTCGCGAACCAGGCCGTCGGCGGCCTCCTCCCGGGCGTCGAGGACGACGACGAAGTCTCCGCTGCGCTCGCCCTCGTGTTCGTTCGTCAGGAGGGTGTCCAGGCGGCTCGTCGCCTTCCAGTTGATGCGGCGCATCTCGTCGCCCGAGACGTAATCCCGGATGGCCCAGAAGTCCGGCCCGGGCCCGGCGGACCGGGAGGGGATCTGCCCCAGCCAAGGGCGGGTGGAGCGGGCGGGGATCTGCACCTTCCGGAGGTCCTCCGTCCGGGGAAAGACGGTAAGGGGCAACGCCTCCTCCTGGGTGACCTCGCTGACGAAGAGGCCCAGGAGATCCCGGCTCCGGACCCGGAGGGGACCCAGGGTGTACCTCCCCTTGACAGCCAAGTGCAGCCGGTAGCGGAACTCCAGAGACTCCCGAGGGAGGAGCTGGGTGACGAGGTAGTTGCTTCCCCGCACCACCTCCAGCCGCTGGGGCACCTCATCTGACATCTCCACGAACTCCAGCGTGGCTCCCCGGTTCTCCACGGTGACCGCCACGTCCAGGGCCTCTCCCTCGAAGGCCGTCTCCCGATCCACCGATCGCTCGACGCGGAACCGGGGCTCCGCTGGCTGGAAGGCCGTCGCCACCGCCAGGTATACCAGAAGGGGGACCGCCAGGGCGAGGAGGCGGACCTCAAGGGTGATGAGGCCGAGGAGCAGAAGGGCGGTGACGATGCCCACCAGCCAGACGACCTGGTCCGTCCGCACCTACTCCACCTTCGGCACGGGGGTCTCCTGGAGGACGTCCTCCACCACGCTCGAGGGTTGAACCCCCCGGATCATGGGGTCCGGCTTCAAGATGAGGCGGTGGGAGAGGGCGTCCACGGCGAGCTCCTTGACGTCGTCGGGAAGCACGTAGTCCCGGCCCCGGAGGGCCCCCAGGGCGCGGGAGAGCTTGAGGAGGGCCAGGGAGCCGCGGGGACTCGCCCCCACCTGCACGCGGGCGTGCTCACGGGTGCGCGACACCAACTCCACGATGTAGCGCTCCACATCCTCCACCACCGCGACGTCCTCCATGGCTTCCTGCATGGCCAACACGTCCTCCGGGCCGGACACGCGGCGGATGTCCACCTCGTCCTTGCGACGCTCCCGCCGCCGCTCCAGCATCTCCACCTCGTGCCCCTGGGAAGGGTATCCCATGCGGATCCGCATGATGAAGCGGTCGATCTGGGCCTCGGGGAGGGGGTACGTTCCCTCGTACTCGATGGGGTTCTGGGTCGCCATCACCAGGAAGGGGCGCTCCAGGTTGTAGGTCTCCCCCTCCATGGTCGCCTGACGCTCCTGCATGGCCTCCAGGAGGGCGGCCTGGGTCTTCGGGGGGGCCCGGTTGATCTCGTCCGCCAGGAGGACGTGGGTAAACACGGGCCCCCTTCGCAACAGGAAGTCCCCCTTCTGCCGGTCGAAGACGTACGTTCCCGTGATGTCCGCCGGCAGGAGGTCCGGCGTGAACTGGACACGCTTGAAGCGGCATCCGAGGGCGGCGGCGAAGCTCTTGGCCATGATGGTCTTGCCCAGCCCCGGGACGTCCTCGATCAGGAGGTGGCCATCCGCGAGGATCGCCAGGAGGACCCTCTCCAGGACCTCCCCCTTCCCCACAATGGCCTTCGACACCTCCGCCAGGAGCTTCTCGCCCAGGCCCGCCACCTCGGGGAGGTTCACCGCGAGCCCTCCATCGACCTCAGCACGCGGCCGAGGAAGCGGGTGGCGGACTCCCCTGACGGGACGGGAGAGGGGAGCGCATCCTCCCCCTCCCCCGCCGGCACGCGCGCCTCTGCGCCCGCGGACCGTTCCAGAAAGCGGCGAATCGTCGCGTCGTCAACGGCACGGTGCAGGCCGCCGGAGCTGTCCAGCAGGGCGTCCACCTCCCGCGGATGCATGCCGCGCTCCAAGGCCAACCTTGAGAGGTAGGCCCTTCGAACGCGTCGGACGACCTGGCCCTGGCTGTACCGCATCCCCTGGTCCGCCCGTCTCAGGGCCGCTACCAGCCGACCCAGCTCATCCGAGGTCCCGGCATGGGGGCCCCTGGCCATCCCGAAGGGAGGAACGGGCACCGTGTCCCGGCGCACGAAGAGGATGAGAATCCACCCGACGACGACCAAGAGGAGCACGTAGAGCGCCCATCGCACATCCGGGGCCATCACAGGGAACACGTAAGAGAGGAGAATCAGGGCCGACACGAAGAGGAGGAGGCCCACCTGCGCGGGCGTGACGACGACCGGAGCCCCTCGCCGCCTGGGGCCGGGGAGAGGGGGGACCCCTTGCCGCCAGCGCATCCGGTTCCGGGACCGGGGAAACCTAGCCCACACGATGCGTGGCCTCCAGCTCTTCCCTCGCGGCGCCCAGGTACCGCATGGCGCTCCGCCGATCAGCCTTCGTCAGGGGATGCACGCTGTAACGCGCGACCTCGAAGAGATCCCGGAGGGCCGTGGCGGAGGCGAAGGACAGACCCAGGGAAGCCTTCGCCAACCGCTCCACCTCCCGGGCCGTGGCGGCGGCCGGCGCACGCACACCCCGCCGATGGAAGAGGTGAAGGAGGTCCTTGTAGCATTCCAGGATGACAGAGCGCGTGTCTCGGCCCAGCTGTAGGTGGTAGATGCCCTCCTCCAGCGTGCGGATTGCCGCCTGTCTCTCCTCCGGGGTGGGGGCCTCCCCCGCGGCACGGTCACGGCGGCGCCGAGACGCCCCCAGGAAGAGGTAGGTGGCGAGCAGCAAGGTGGCGGCCAGCAAGAGGCCCAACGACCGAGGACCGAGATTGAAGGTCAGGGCGATGCCCCCCGTGTCCGTCCCCGTGGTGGTCTCCCCCGCGGGTTCCTCCGCACCGCCCTGTTCGTCCGCGCCCCCTGCGTCCAGCGCGCCCTCGTTCGGCGTCAGGATGAGGGCCAACGAGAGAAGGAACAGGATGCCCACCGCAATGGGGAGGAGTTCTTCGACGGGGAGGCGCAGCCTGGGTCGGTAGCGGACGTACGCCCCGATGAGGATGGCCAGCCCGGCCAGGGAGATGACGGTGCCGAAGAGGAGGGTGGACTCGGGGTCCACGGCCACGACGGGTCGGGGGAGGGAGAACGGGATCGTCCCCCCCTCGGATGCCCCCGCCTCCGACAGGCGGAGAACATTGCCCATAAGGTTGACCACGGCCACGACGGCCAGGAGGAGAAGGGCGAACACGAGAAGCTTGGCCTTGGCGCCCCGGCCAGATTCCATCTGCGTGTCCATTCCGCGCCGTCTATTTAGCTCCTTAGCCCTCTCCTCAGCCGGAAGGGCGGCGGCTAGAACGGCCGCATCTCTTCGGGGACCTTCTTCCAGTCGTCGATGAACTGCCGAAGGCCCACGTCCGTGAGGGTGTGCTTGAACATCTTCGCGAGGACGGAGTAGGGGAGAGTGGCGATCTGGGCCCCCGCCAAGGCCGAGTCCACCACGTGGACGGGATGCCGGATGCTCGCCACCAGGACGTTGGTGTCGAAGCCGTAGTTGTCGTACATCGTCACGATCTGGCGAATCACCTCCATTCCCTCATGACCCTGGTCGTCGAGCCGCCCGATGAAGGGAGAGACGATGTACGCCCCCGCCTTGGCCGCCAGGAGGGCCTGGTTCGGGCTGAACACCAGGGTGACGTTCGTCCGGATGTCGTCCTTGTGGAGGGTACGGGCGGCCTTCAGGCCGTCGGGGGTCATGGGAACCTTGACCACCACATTCTTGTGGATGGACGCCAGCTGGCGGCCCTCCTTGACCATCCCCGGGGCGTCCTCGCTCACAACCTCTAGGTTGACGGGCCCGTCCACCATGCCGCAGATCTCCTTCACGATCTCGTCGAAGGAGCGTCCCTCCTTGGCAATGAGGCTCGGGTTCGTGGTCACGCCGTCCACCACGCCCCACTCCACCCCCTCCTTAATGTGGGGGATGTGGGCCGTGTCCAGGAAGATCTTCAGGCCACCACCTCCTTGCTCCGTATCACATCCATGGCTGCATTAAGCAGTTTCTCCGTCGTCAGACCGAAATGCGCCAGCACCTCAAATCCGTCCCCGCTCTTGCCAAAGGTGTCCTCCACGCCCACGATGCGCATGGGCACGGGGTGACGCTGGACGATGGCCTCGGCCACCGCGCTCCCCAGCCCTCCGTAGATCGTGTGCTCCTCCGCGGTCACCAGGGCCCCCGTCTCGCGAGCCGCCCGGACCATCGCGTCCTCGTCCAGGGGCTTCACGCTGGACATGTTCACCACTCGCGCCCGGACCCCCTGCTTGGCCAGTTCCTTCGCGGCCTCCAGCGCCCGGGAGACCATGATGCCGCAGGCGACAAACGTCAGGTCCTCCCCTTCCCGCATGAGGGTGGACTTGCCCAGCTTGAAGGGGGCATTCGGCTCCGTAAGGACCGGGAACTTGGCCCGGCTGAACCGGCAGTAGAGGGGTCCGGGAACCTCCGCCGCCGCGTGAACGGCCTGGGCCACCTCGGGACCGTCGCAGGGCACCACAACCTTCATGTTCGGAAGGGAGCGCAGTAGGCCGATGTCCTCCAGCATCTGATGGGTGGCCCCGTCGGGCCCCACCGTCAGCCCCGCGTGGCTGCAGAAGATCTTCACCGGGAGGTTGGGGTAGGCGATGGACTGCCGAATGATATTGTAGACCTGCGCCGTGCCGAAGACGGAATAGGTGGCGGCAAAGGCCACCTTCCCGGAGGCGGCCAGGCCCGCGGCCACCCCCATCATGTTCTGCTCGGAGATGCCCACGTTGAACAGGCGGTCGGGAAAGGCTTCGCCGAAGAGAGCGGTCTTGAGGGACTCCGTGGTGTCGGCCCCCACAACGACCACGTCCTGGCGCCGCTTGCCGAGCTCCACCATGGCCTCGCCGAAGCGCGTGCGCATGGACTCCACCCTCCACTCCTCGGGCTTCATCTCGCCTCCCCCAGCTCCGCCAGTCCCCGGGCCAGCTCCTCGTCGGTGGGGGCCACGCCGTGGAACCGGATGACGTTCTCCATGTAGCTGACGCCCTTCCCCTTGATTGTCCGGGCGACGATGAGCGTGGGCTTCCCCTTGACCCGCCGCGCCTCCTCCAACGCGTCCAGGATCTGCCCCATGTCGTGGCCGTCGATCTCCAGGACGTGCCAGCGGAAGGCCCGCCACTTGTCCGCCAGGGGCTCCAGTGCCATGATGTCCTCCGTCCGCCGCTCCTGCTGGATCCCGTTCCGGTCCACCACGGCCGTGAGGTTATCCAGCCCGAACTGGGCGGCGGACAGGGCCGCCTCCCACGTCTGTCCCACGTCCTGCTCCCCGTCTCCCATCATCACGTACACACGATGGGTCCTTCCGTCCAGGCGGGCGGCCAGGGCCATCCCCACAGCAACGCTCAGCCCCTGCCCCTCAGCGCCTGCACAGGCCTCCACCCCCGGGGTCGTGCCCAGCTCCGGGTGGCCCTGCAACCGGCTGCTGAGGGCCCGCAGGGTGAGCAGCTCCTCCCGGGGGAAGAACCCCCGCTCCGCCAGGGCCGCGTAGAGCACGGGGCAGCCGTGGCCCTTGCTCAGGACGAAGCGGTCCCGGTCGGGCCACGTGGGGTTCTGGGGGTCCACGTTCATGACGTGGAAGTACAGCGCCGTGATCAGGTCGGCGGCGGAGAGGGAGCCGCCCGGATGCCCGGACCCCGCCGCGTGGGTCATCCGGAGCACGTGGGCTCGCAACCGCCTGGCTTTCGCCTCCAGCTCGCGGACGAGGTTCTCCTCCCGGCCCAACCGCGCGCCCCCCTGGGTTAGGGCTCAATGGGGTCCCCGTCTTAATAGTTGACGGCGGGAGCGCGGCCGAAGGAGGAGGTCACGCCTCGCACCCCTCCGTCCAGCCGAGTGGTGCGCCCTCCATCGTCACCAGCAGGAGGCCCACGTCGGCTTCCACGGCGTCCATCTCCAGGGCGTCGCCCTCCTGGAGCACGCCCGCCTCCGGGTCGCCGGGGAGGTAGACGACCCCATCTGTCCGGTCCAGGGCCTCCGTGAGGTTCCCCTCCTCGACGACCGGGGCGACGGCGTCCGTCAGCTCGATGACCAGGTACCCCACCTCCACCACGGCGAACTCCCCCTCCACGGAGGTCACCGTTGTCCGGAGGCCGCCATCGACGCGCTCCTTCCTCAGCACCACGGGGTAGTCGCACGACGGGGCCTGCGAGAGGACGGAGAAGCCGAGGCCCATCCCCAGGGCGAGACCAAGGGAGAGGAGGAAGATGCCCACGGCCTTCAGCCCGTCCACGCGGTCCACGGAACACCCCCTCAGCGAAAAGGCGGCGAAGGGCTATGAACCTTCCTCCGGGGGTGAGATAGATAAGGAGCGGAGCCCATCTCCGGCGGATGATTAAGATCGCCCCCTCCATCCTTTCGGCCAACTTCGCCAGGCTTGGGGAGGAGGCGAAGCGCGCCGAGAAGGGCGGAGCCGACTACCTCCACGTCGACGTCATGGACGGCGTGTTCGTGCCCAACCTCACCCTGGGCCCCCCGGTCATCGCCTCCCTGCGGTCCGAGACCCAGGTCCCCTTCGACGTGCACCTCATGATCCAGCGGCCCGGCCACTACGTGGAGGACTTCGTCCGCGCAGGGGCGGATATCCTCACCATCCATCTGGAGGCGGAGGAGGAGGTGGAGAAGACCCTGCAGGCCATCCGGGCATTGGGAGTCCGGCCTGGCATCGCCATCAAGCCCGCCACCTCCTTCGAGGCGGTGAAGCCGTTTCTGGGGCTCGTGGACGTGCTCCTCCTCATGACCGTAGAGCCGGGCTTCGGCGGGCAGAAGTTCATGATGGACGTCCTGCCCAAGGTGGAGGAGGCCCGAGGCTTCCTGGACGAAGGGGGGCTCGACGTGGAGCTGGAGGTCGACGGCGGGGTGGACGAGGTCACGGCGGGACCCGCCGCCGCGGCGGGTGCCCGGGCCCTGGTGGCCGGGACAGCCGTCTACGGTGGCCGCGTAGGGGACCGCATCGCGAAGCTTCGCAAGCGCGCGACGGCGGCCCTAGCATGATGGGGCGGGGAGGCCTTTCCATGGAGGAGTGGTTGGAGCGGTTCCTCTACGTCGCCCTGGCCGTTATCCTCCCCCTGGCTCTCATCGGGGTCGGCGCCATCCTGGACTTCGGCGGCGTCCTCCTCATCATCGTCCTCGTGGCGTGGATGGGGTTCGCCATCGTGCTGTTCTCCCCCTTCCTGGCGTGAGGGTGAAGCCGGTCAGAGTCTATCGAGGCTGATAACGAAGTGGGCAATTTTATAGACGCCCAGCAGGGAAGGAACCGCATCGCTCGCAAGCGTGGTCGGTGACGTGAGCTCCTGCGCCCTCTGTCACTCCTCCCTCTCCGAGGAGTCCGCCCCCTGCATCTTCTGCGGCGGCAGCGCCACGTCCAAACCCGAGAAGCGGAACGAGAAGGATGCCCGTCGCCAGCTCGAGGACGCGCGCTCTGCGATCCTGGACAAGCCCCAGGGCCTAGACTTCAAGCAAGCTCGCATGGTGGTGGAGCGAGGATTCCAGGCGCTGGACGAGGGGGACATCGAGGAGGCCTCTCGCGCGGTCCAGGCGCTCCAGGGGGCCCTAGCCCGGGCGGAGGGGACCGCAATGATGAAGCGGGCGCCCGCCGCCCCGAAAGGGGGCCGCGTCAAGGCAGGGAAGACGAAGGGGATGAAGAAGGCCTCCAAGGCCGTCCGTCGGACTGCCAATCCCTCGGGCCTCGTGCGCCATGCGGAGAAGCGCGTCGCCGCGGCCCGGAAGCGGATCCACTACGCCCGGGAACGCGGAGGGAGCACCGAGAAGGCGCAGGAGGCCCTCGCCGCCGCGGAGGAGGCGCTGGGGCAGGGAAACGCCCCGGAGGCCGAGGCGCTGCTGGAGCGAGCCGCCCGCATGGCGGAGTACGCCCGAAAGAATGCGTACGCTCAGAGCCTCATCGACGGGGCGAAGAAGCACATCGGCAAGGCGGCCGATCGGGGAGCCGACGCCCAGGAAGCGGAGGAGGCCCTCCAGCAAGCCCGGAAGGCCCTGAAGTCGGGGGTGTACGCCGACGTGCAAAAGTGGACGAAGGCGGCCAGGGAGGCGGCAGAGCGCGCCCGCCGCCGGAGGGTTGCGGAGGACAACATCCGTCGCGCGGAGAAGCTCCTGGAGCGGGAGGCGAAGGAGGGGTCCGACCTTACGGCGACGAAACCCCATATGGAGGAGGCCTGGAAGGCCCTCCACGACGACCGGTTCAGCGCCGTCACCAAGGCCCTGGCCCGATGCCGCCGGGAGGCGGAGGAGGCCGCCCGGATCCGGAAGGCTAAGGAGTCCCTCGACCTGCTCCGGGTGGAGGTGGAGGAGGTCCGGGGCATGCAGGGCGACACCGCCGAGGCGGAGAAAGCCCGCAAGGAGGCGGAGGCGGCCCTGGCCAAGCGGGACTGGCGTGCCTTTCGGGGGAAGTACCAGAAGGCAAACCGCGCGGCGACGAAGGCGCGGAAAGAGCGGGAACGGGAGATCGTCCTCACCACGGTGGAGAAGGTCGTGGAGCGTGCCGGCGAGGGAGGCGTCAGCGCCCTGGGCGCGCGGGAGCTCCTGGTGGAGGTGGAGAAGGCCCTCGCCCAGGGTCGTGCCTCAGACATCGAGAGTCTGGTGGAGGCGAAGTTCGAGGCGGAGGCCGCCCTGAAGGAGAACGAGATCCTCCGGGGCGTCGCGGACCTTCGGTCCCTCTTGGCGGAGATGAAGGTTGCGGGCCTCGAGGTCAGCGGGGCCATGGGGTTCTTGGACGGGGCCCAGGAGGCCCTGGGGGCCCAGGATGTCTCCCAGGCGGAAGATCTTCTCCAACGGGCCCGTGAGGCCTCCACGTCCCTGGAGGAGGCCTTGCAGGCCTCCGCCCTCCGATCCGTCGAGGAGTTGGAGGCGAAGGT
>CAYGBN010000008.1:0-21030 GCA_964348155.1 uncultured Methanomassiliicoccales archaeon | reverse complement strand
CCAAAGAAGGGCCTGGAGAAGGACCGGGCCTTTGAGGTGTTGGACCTGGCCCGCATGGGGTTGGAGGCGTGCCGCGGGACCGGGGAGGAGGAGCCGGCCAAGGAGGCATCCGCGGAGCGACGCATCAGGCTGGAACGTCGCCTGTCGAAGCTCCGGGCTCTCATCAAGGACCTGGATCGAGCGGAGATCTCCATCGAAGGATCGGAGGAGGACATGGCCATGGCCGAGCACGCCCTGACCGGGGGAGACCTGGAGGAGGCGGAGGCCGCCCTGAGCTCCCTCGAGGCCATCGCCGACCTCCTCTCCAACGGTCTGGAGGTGGCGGCGAACGACCGGCTGGCCCAGGCGGACACCACGGTCCAGACCGCAGCCGCGGAGGGCCTCACCGTGGAGCGGGGCGACCAGGTGCTCTCCTCGGCCCAGGAGGCGCTGGAGGAAGGCCGCTACGTCCAGGTCCTGGAGTACTGCAAAGTCATCGAAAACATCGTCAACGGCGCGCGACAGAAGGCCATCGTTGGCGACGTGACCAGCTATCTCGGGGGGATTCGGGCGGATCTGGAGGCGCTGGAGGCCAGCGGGGTCACCCTCCCGAACATGGAGGAGTACTTCGGGGAGGTGCGGGAAGCCGCGTCCCAGGGGGAGATTGACAAGGCCCGTCTCATGGCCCGGGGGTTGGGCCAGGCCCTGGAGGATCTCAAGCGTGCGGTGGGGGCGGCGGACGTGACGGAGGACGCAGAGGACGCAACCGCCCGAATCGAGGAGGCACGGGATGTCCTTGTGAAGGCGCACGAGGCGCTGAAGGAAGGCGACCCCGACGCGGTGCGCCCACTCCTCACCACGGCCATCCTCCGGCTGGGCGAGGGGTCCCAAGGCTTGGAGACGTTTATCGGCGAGGTCCGGAAGCAGCTGGCCGTGGCGGAGGCCCTGGGTGCCGGGGTGGAGGAGGCCCGCCAGGCCCTTACGGAGGCGGAGTCCACAGACGAGGCCCCGACGGAGGCGATGCAGTCCCTGGAGCAGGCCCGTCGGCTGGTCCGGGAGTCGGTGCGGGCGCTGGAGGAGGACGTGGAGCCCGACCTCATCGTGGAGATGCCCGAGGAGGGCCTGGTGGAGGGCGAGTGGACACACCACCACTTCTACCTGGAGAACCGAGGGAAGGCGCCTGCGCGGCAGGTCCGCATCCGCCTGCACGGCGACGTGGACGTCAAGGGCATGAAGACAGTCCCCGAGGTGGCCCCGGGCTCTCGGCAGGAAGTGAAGGTGGACCTCAGGCCCAAGGTCGGTGGGAGCGCGGACCTGAAGGCGGAAATCGCCTTCCGCCGCTACTTCGACGACACCGAGGTGCAGACGACCCAGCCCCTTCGGATTCGGTCCTCCGCCCCGGGGACGTACCTGGTGGAGGACGCCTTCCTGGTGCACGTGGACGGCAGGCTCATCTGCCACGAATCCCGACGGACCCTGGACGAGATCGACGAGGACATCTTCAGCGGCATGCTGACCGTGGTGCAGGACTTCGTCAAGGACTCCTTCCGCCAGCGGACCAAGGCGGGGCTGCGCCGTCTCGAGTTCGCCGAGAGCAAGATCATCATCGAGCGAGGGCCGCGGGTTTTCCTGGCGGCGGTCCTCCTTGGGGAGGAGCCGGAACTCCTGCCCCTCTACATGACCGAGATCATCAACGAGATCGAGCGGGCGTACGGCGACCGCCTGGAGAACTGGACGGGCCTCCTAAGCGAGGTGGAGGGCGTCGAGGGCTTGGTGCGGAAGCTTCTCTACTACACCGACGAGGAAATCATCCGGGGGCCCGAGGGGACGGAGACAACCATGGGCTCTGCCCTGCGCCTCATCCGGGGGGGCAAGGCGCTGGGCCTCGATCTGGCGGAGTCCGAGGAGCTCCTAACGGCGGCGAAGGAGGCCGTGGCGGAGGACACGGACCGGGCTTGGAGCCTCATCCAGGACGCCGTGGAGAAGGCCCTGAAGTCCCAGCAGGAGCTGCAGAAGAAGCTGGACGCAGCCATGAACCTCCTGGAGGAGGAGCTGGAGGACCTGGCCCAGTTGGGGCTGGAGGGCCTGGAGGACGGGGCGGTGGAGTACAACGCCAACAGGGGCCAGGTTGAGGAGGCCAAGAAAGCCCTGGCCAGGGGGGAATTCGACGCCGCCGCACGTCTCGTTGGCTCGGTGGAGGAGTCCATCTCCGTCCTGAAGGAACGCGTGGTAGGTGAGCACATCGAGGCTTCCCTGGACCGGATCAACGGCCTTCTGAACGAACTGGAGCGCGAGGGAGCCGATGTAGCCGATGCGCGGGGGGAACTCGAGCAGGCCCGGGGCGCCCTGGCGGAGGGGAAGTTGGGGAGGGTCCACCGCCACCTGGAGGAGGCGGACGCGCTAACCCGAGAGCTGCGGAAGACCTTCATGCTTGAAAAGCGGAAACGCCAGCTGGAGATGGTGGAGGAGATCGTGGCCGAGACGGAGCCCCTCGAAGGCGAGGAGGAGCTGGGGCGGATCCTCGTGGCCGCCAGGGAGGCGGCGGACGCCCGGGACGTGAACCAGCTGGAGGCCCTGCTACGGCGTGCCCGGTCCACGGTCCTCTCTCCCAGGCCGGACGCCGGTGGCAAGGACGCACGCCTGCTCGTCCGGACGCCCTCGGGCGCACTCCAGGCGGGGGTGTGGAACCGGTACGCCGTGGAGATCACGAACCGGGGGAACTGGCCCGCGGAGAACGTCGTGGCGGTCCTCAAGGGGGAGGTGGACGTCCAGGGAGACACGACCCTTGAGAGGCTGGATCCCGGGGAGACCCGCGCGTTGGAGCTGGGAGTGCGGCCCCGAGAGGGCGGCGACGGGACCGTGGAGGTCGAGGTCACCTACCGCCGACTCTTGGACGAAGGGCAGCTGATGAGGGACGTTCGGGACCTGCCGGTGACCGCCTCCAACAGCTACCCAGTCACGGACGCCCTCCTCTTCCTCCCGTCGGGCACCTCCGTCCTCCATGTGACGCGCATGTTTCGGGGCAACGAGGAGCAGGAGGCCCTGTACGAGGGCCTCGAACCGGTGGAAGCCTTCGTCCGCGAGGAGGCGGGGGGCCCGAAGCCCTTCACCCGCATCGACACGCCGGGCGGCAGGGCCCTCGTCCTGCCGGGAGAGGTGGCCTATCTAGTCACGCTGTTCCAGGAGGGCGAGCCCTCTCTTCTTCCCCTCTACATGGTGGAGACCCTCCGAGAGGTGGCGGACCGGCATGGGGCGGACCTGCGCGACTGGAAGGGGGACGCCGCCGTCCAGGTCGCCCTTCGGGAGATCCTGCAGCGGCTCCTTCTGGCGACCGACGCGGAGGGCGCGGACCTCGGGCCCCTGGCCGCCAGTCCGGTCACCTCGCGCCTGCTCTACGGGACGGCCCCCGCCCAGCGGGCTCAGCACACCCAGGAGGTGGTCCAGTCCGTCAGCAGCGCCGTGGAGAAGGACGGCTTCGACGGGGGGCTGGTGAGCCTCGAGGAGGCCCTGGGGAGGGAGCTCAAGCCCCTCCCGCCCTCCCCCCCGAAGCGCCCTGGCGTGGAGGGCGTGAGCGTCGAGGTCGACGACACCACCCTGAAGGAGTACATCGAGCTCGTGAGGGAGATCGACCGGGCCGTAAGCAAGGCCCGGGGGAAGGCGGGACTGGAGATCCTCTGGCCCGTGCCTCGGATCGCCATCCGGGCGGCGAAGCCCGAGGTGGCTGCCGCGGCTGCCAGCTTCAAGGCGATGATCCTGAGCCACGCCAACGCGAAGGAAGCGGACATCCTCCAGAAGGGGGAGTTCTGGAAGGGGGCGGACCTGAAGATGCAGATCGACGAGGAGGCGCTGGCCAGGGCCTACGAGACGTGGGCCAAGCGCATCGGCCTCATCCTGAGGTCCCGGGACCCGTGGAAGGTGAAGGAGGGCATCGACAGGGGCGGATACCAGATGGGCATCGAGGGCCAGTCCGTCACCATCGGTTCGAGCATCGTGAACTTCCAGGTCATCATCCCGGACCACGTGGTGGTCCAGCAGTTTCCCGGGGGCATGGTGTTCCTGGACACGACCCTCACAGAGGAGACGGAAGCGGAGGGGTACGCCAACGAGATCATCCGCATCGTTCTGGAGGGCCGAAAGGAGGTGGGGGTGGACGACTCCAACCCCATCCTCGTCAAGCTCATCGCCTCTCCCCACCTTCGGGGGCTGCTGGCCCTGCGGAAGGAGTACCTGCAACAGGAGGTCCATGCCAGCGACGTGCTGTTCGTGGAGGACCCTGGGGACGCGGAGTACGTGGTGGAGGCGGAGATACGGGATGAGACCTTCACCGTGGTCGTCCAAATGGCCTGAGGGCGAAACCTCTTACCGCCGCAGGCCGTTGGCCGCCTGGCCATGGGCGTCAACCTGACGGACCTGGTGACGTACGAGGTCACCCGCCTCCGGGACTTGCGGGGACGCGCCATCGCCATCGACGCCTACAACACCCTTTACCAGTTCCTAGCCATCATCCGCCAACCCGACGGGACGCCTCTGATGGACCGTCACGGCCGCGTCACCTCCCACCTGAGCGGCCTCATCTACCGGACCTCCAGCGTCCTATTGGAGGGCATCCTGCCCGTCTTCGTATTCGACGGGACGCCCCACCCCCTGAAGCGAGGGGTTCTGGAGGGGCGGATGCGGATCCGCCGACGGGCGGAGAAGGAGTGGCGGGAAGCCCAGAAGGCGGGGGACCTGGAGCGGGCCATGACCAAGGCCCAGCAGACGTCCCGTCTGACGGACGAGATGGTGGAGGGTGCGGCGGACCTCCTGGAGCTCCTGGGCGTCCCCACCCTCCAGGCCCCCCGGGATGGAGAGGCTCAGGCGAGCCACATGGCGGCCCGTGGGGACGTCTGGGCCACCGGATCCCAGGACTACGACTCACTCCTCTACGGCTCCCCGCGCCTGGTGAAGAACCTCGGCCTCTCTGGCCGGCGCAAGCTGCCTGGCCGCCAGGCATACACCACCGTGAACATCGAGCTGATCCCCCTGGCGGAGAACCTGGAGGCGCTGGAGCTCACGCGGGAGCAGCTCGTCGACCTCGCCATCCTGGTGGGGACCGACTTCAACGAGGGCATCAAAGGTGTCGGTCCCAAGAAGGCGCTGCACCTTGTTCGCGAGCACGGAGACTTGGAGGGGGTCCTGCAGGCTGAGGACCTCCTCTTGGAGGCTTACGAGGACGTGCGGGCCATCTTCCTGGAGCCGGATGACACGGACGCGTACGAGCGGCGCTGGGAGGACCCCGACGAGGAGGGCATCCTCGACCTTCTCTGCGGGGACCACGACTTCTCCCGGGACCGCGTGACCTCCGCCCTGCAGAAGGTGCGTCAGGGCCTGGCCGCCCGGGACCAGAGCCAGCTGGACCGCTGGCTTTGAGGCGAGAAAGGCTTTAGTAGGGGGGCCAATAGGCGGGAGGATGGTCGCCCTGGAGGCCGTCCTCATCACCACCCTCCTCTGCACGGCCCTGGCCAGCCTGGCCTACGTGCGGGAGGTGCTTACCTGGGACGGCTCCGCAGCCGCCTTCGCCGTGGGGTTCCTCATCGGCATCTTCGGGGACATCCTCTGGCTCTTCCTCCTCCTCCTCTTCCTGCTGACCAGCTTCTTCGCCACCCGCTACCGGTTCTCCAACAAGGAGCGCATCGGCGTTCAGGAGGGGCTGCGAGGGGAGCGACGCTACTCCAACGTGCTGGCCAACGGCCTGGCCCCCACGGCAATCGCCATCTTCAGCTTCGTCGCCATCCCTCCCTTCTCCAAGGAGGTCTTCGGCCTCCTCTTCGTGTCCGCCATCGCCGTGGCCGCCTCCGACACCCTGGCGAGCGAGCTGGGGGTCCTCTCCCCCCGAACGTACCTCATCACGACCCTGGAGCGCGTGCGCGCCGGCACGAACGGGGGCGTCTCCTGGCTAGGACAGGGGGCCGCCCTCCTGGCGGCCCTCTACACCGCCCTGACGGCCTGGCTCTTTCTCAGCGTGCTCCCGGGCGTCCTTGGGCAGCCGGCGACCTTCCCCTCCGGTCCGCTGCTGCTGACCATTCCCGTGGCCGTGGGCTTCCTGGGCTGCCAGGTGGACAGCCTGGTGGGGGCGACCCTGGAGATGCGCGGGTGGGTCTCCAAGAAGACCACGAACCTCATCGCCACCAGCCTGGGAGCTTTTCTGGCCTACGGCATCGCGCTTCTGGTCTGACGGAGAACTAGCGGGTCGTCTCTGCGATGACTTCCTCTACGATGGCCACCGCCTCCTTGCTCAGGCGTCGTGCGGCCGCCTGCGTCTTCCCCTCCGCAAACACCCGGATGATCGCCTCCGTCCCGGAAGGGCGGATGAGGACCCAACCCCCCTCCTCCCTCACCTTCACCCCGTCCACCGTCTCCACCTCGCGGCCCTTGAATCGAGGAACCAGCGCGGCGAGGACGGGTCCCTTGTGCTCGTCGGGACAGGCCACGCCACGCTTCATCAGGTGATACTCCGGGATGGGAGCTAGGAGTTCGGAGAGGCTCCCCTCCTCCGTGGCCATGATCTCCAGAACCGTGGCCAGCCCCAGCGCTCCGTCGCGGCAGTGCTGATGCTTTGGGAAGATCAGCCCGCCGTTCTCCTCCCCCCCGAAGACGGCCCCCTCCGCCCGCATGGTCCGGGCCACCAGGGGGGCCCCCACCGCCGTGTAGTGGACCTTGCCTCCGCGGGCCAGCACCACGTCCTCCACGCAGCTGGAGGAGGAGACGGGGGTCACCACCGTGCCGCCTCCCTCCCGCTGGACCACGTACCCCGCCACCAGGGCCAGGGTGCGGTCCCCGGGGACGAACGTCCCTCGCTCGTCTACGAAGACCACCCGGTCCGCGTCGCCGTCGTGCACGACCCCCAGGTCCGCCCCGGCATCCTCCACCATCTCCCGGAGCTCGACCACGTGCTCCTCCCGAGGCTCCGGGGGGTGGCCGGGGAAGGTGCCGTCGGGCTGGGCGTTCAGGGTGGCCACGTGGCACCCCAGGCGGCCGAGCAGGTAGGGCGACGTGAGACAGGAGGCGCCGTTGGCGCAGTCCAGGACGACGTGGAGGTTCGCCTTTGCGATGGCTGCCCCATCCACCTGCCGCCGCACGGCCTCCAGGTAGTGGGGGTTGCACTCCGTCACCTCGTCCACCCGACCCGCCGCGTCCCAGGACGCTTCGCGGTAGACTCCGTCGAAGTAGAGGGCCTCGATGCGCTCCTCCACCTCCCGAGAGGCCTCCATCCCCTGGTCGTCCACCACCTTCAGGCCGTTGTACTCCCGCGGGTTGTGGGAGGCGGTGACGATGACGCCCCCCGCCACGTCCCGGGTCTTTACGTAGTACTGGATGGCAGGGGAAGGGGCCACCCCCAGCTCCCGAACGTCGCAGCCGGCCGAGGTCAGCCCGGAGAGGACGGCGGCGTGGAGCATGGGGCCGGAGGTCCTGGTGTCTCGTCCCAGAGCCACCGGTCCCCCCTTGAGGAAGGTGCCCACGGCGCGCCCGACGTCCAGCGCCAGGCCGGCCGTCATGTCCTCGCCGACAACGCCGCGGATGCCGTTGGTGCCGAAGAGGCGTCTCAGCGTCCCACCCGCCGCCGCACGAGCTTGGCTTCCGCCTCCACCGCCGTCGCGTCCGCGACGATGCACTCACGCAGGTAGGCATCCCGCCCGATGGTTGCGTCCGCCCCGATCAGGGAGTCCTCCACGACCGCTCCGTCCTCCACCGTCACCCCCTCCAGCAAGACAGACTGGCTGAGCTTCGCGGCTCCCACCTGACACCCCCCTCCCAGCACGGCAAAGGGCCCCACGGACGACCCGTGGAGGGCGCACCTTGGCCCGAGCGTCACGGGCTCCACCACCTGCGCCCCGTCGTCCACCACGCAGCCCTCCCCCTGAGTTCCTCCCGCCCGCTCTTGCAGCAGCTGGGTGGCGTGGAGGAACGCCTGCCGCGTTCCCGCGTCGGCCCAGTAGCCCTCGAAGGGCATGCCGTAGAGGCCCTGGCCAAGGGCTCGGGGGAACACCTCCCGCTCCAGGGAGGCCGGTCGCCCGGGGGGGATGAGGTCCAGGACCTCCGGCTCCAGCACGTACATCCCTGCGTTGACGAGGCGGGAGAAGGCCTCCTGGAGGGAGGGCTTCTCTTGGAACCGCTGGATGCGCCCGTCCTCGCCTAGGGCAACGATGCCGAACGCGCGGGGATCCTCCGCCTCCCAGAGGGCCAGGGCGCCCACGCCTCCCTTGGCCTCGTGAAAGGCCAGCAGCTTCGCGAGCGAGAGGGAGCTCATCACGTCCCCGTTCAGGGCCAGGAAGGTCCCCTTCAGCATCCCCTGGAGGTTCTTCAGGGCCCCGCCGGTGCCCAGGGGCTCCGCCTCCGCCACGACGCGCACGTCGATCTCCCCCCGGTGGGACGCGAAGTAGGCCGTCAGGTCGTCGATCCGGTAGCTGGCGGCCAGCAGCACCTGGTCCACGACGGGCGGGAGGGCATCCAAGAGGTGCAGGATCATGGGGCGGTTCAGCAGGGGCACCAGGGCCTTGGGTCGGGTGTAGGTGAGGGGGCGGAGGCGCGTGCCCTCGCCTCCCGCGAGAATGGCGGCCTGCATCCCGGGCCCGTACACGTGGGGTCCCTAATAAAGTTCGACGAGGTCACTGGGGGACGATGGTGACGACGTTGTTGCCCCGCAGGATGACCGTCCCGATGCGCCGAACCTGGTCCCCCTGGGTCTCCTCCGTCCCTTCCAGGACCATGTTCATGTAGTCGTCGTACCCCACCAGGGTCCCCTTCAGGATGCGGTTGTCCTTCAGCAGAAGGGAGACGGTCTTGTTGAGGGACTTCTCGAGCAGATGAAGCGGCAGGACCAAGGAACCTCCCCAGGCGGGAAGAATCGGCGACGCACCTTAAAGGTTTCTCGCGTCCCGCCGCTCGGCATGCCACGAAGCCTTTTTCTGACGGCCGCCGATGTCCGGGGGGGTCAGGCCATGGCACGGGTCAAGGTCGGAGAGGTCTTCAAGTACTACGCCAAGCCGCAGGTGGCCGCCATCCGTCTCACGGACGGCGCCCTGAAGGTGGGAGACGAAATCCAGTTCCAGGGCGCCACCACCGACTTCTCCCAGGCGGTGGAGTCCATGGAGATCGAGCGGCAGCAGATCGAGGACGCGCGCGTAGGCCAGGAGGTGGGCGTCCTCGTGAAGGATCGCGTGCGTCCCGGGGACCTGGTGTACCGCCTCGCCTAGCGCCCCGCGGCCCGCGGACACCCGCCGTCTCAGCCGGCACGCTGGGCACTCCTCAGGCAGAGCTCCGCCATGCGGGGATCCCCCATGAGCTGGTACACCTTCGCCTTCAGGTGCCACGCCCCCGGGTACGTTGGGTCCAGGCGTGTGAGGTCGTTCAGCAGGCGGGCGGCCTCATCGTACTCCTGTCGGAGGGCGAGGAAGGCTGCCTTGGCGAAGAGCGCATCGAGATTCCCCGCGTCAGCCGCCAGCTGTTCGTCCATGGCCCGGGCACGGTTCTGGAAGATCGACTGGCGCCGGCGCACCTCCTCGGGAGACAGCCGCCGGGGGGGTGGATCCGTTTCCCGGGCGCTCGGCGACGCGGAGTCCACGCCGCCCTCTGCGACCAGGCGGTCGACCAACAGCTCCTCCTCCCGGGGGTTCCCGCCCCTCCTACGGAGCCGCCGCAGGAGGGAGAGGCTTCGATTGACCTCGTCCACACCGTCGTCGCTTCTCGCCCTCTCAAGCTCGTCAAGAAACCAGTGGCGCAGGGCGGCAAGGAGCCGGAGGATGGGCTTCATGGGCGTCCCCGAGACCGGGTAAGGGGGAGGCGAATCGAGCACGTCGCCGGGCCTCGATACTGGATACGAGCGGTCCGCGTCCAGGAGTACGCGCGCGTTGCGCGCTCTTAGGGATTTCCCCCCGAGTATCAGAGAGAGAAACCTGACCCCTCGTTCCTCCCGCTCCCCCAGACCTCACTCCGCCGAGGCGTAGTCCTTCTCGCCTGCGCGGATGCCCACACGTAGCCAGTTCTCCCCCGGAGGCAGGGGGCACACGTAGCGCTCGCTGTAGGCGCAGTAGGGGTTGTAGGCCAGGTTGAAGTCCAGGACGTAGCGCCCGGAGGGGCTAACCTCCAGGTCCAGGTATCGCCCCGCCCCGTAGCTGTCCTTTCCGGAGCTCGCGTCGCGAAACGGGAGGAAGAGGGAGGGACGCCCGTGCTCGTGCTCGTGGGCGCTGCGGTACGCGTAGAGGCGCTGCGGGGAGCCCTCCACCTCGAACTCGAAGTAGCCCACCCTGTGGTACAGGGCCTCCTCCCCGGTAGCGCTCGTGGCCATGACCACCTCCTCCGGATCCTCGAGCTCCTGGAGCTCCACCTCGTAGGCGAAGTCCGCAGCAAAGGGGAAGTAGCGCAGACCCTGGAAGGCGCTCCGCTCTGCGATGGGGATGGGACTGTGAGGCGACTCCCGGAAGAAGGCGTCCTTCTCCTTCCGGAGCCGTCGGACGTCCTCCTCCGAAGGCTTGACGCTCATGGGATCGAAGGAAACAGCGAGGGCCGAGCGTAAAAGCGTTTCCTTCAACGCTGCCATGCGGCGGGGGCAAAGGATTATGCAGCCGCCGCCCGGTCCCGGCCCCTTGCTCGCCAGCGTCGACATCGCCATCGTGGGGGCGGGCGTGCACGGCGCCAGCCTGGCCTACCACCTCCTCCAGGAGGGGGGAGGGGAGGTCGCGGTCTTCGACAAAGGGGGAATCGGGGCGGGGGCCACGGGCCGGTCGGCCTCCTTCGTCCGTCACCACTACTCCAACGCCATCTGCGTGCGCATCGTCAAGGCGAGCGTCCGCTTGCTGCGGGAGCTCCCGGGCGAGCTGGGCATGGAGGTCGACTTCCGGCAGCACCCCCTGCTTCTCCTGGCGGGGCCGGAGCACGAGGGGGCCCTGCGGGAGAACGTGGCCATGCATCGGGCCCAGGGTGTGGACGTCGAGCTCCGGGTCCCCGAGGATACGGGCAAGATCTACCCCTTCCTCAACCCGGAAGGCATCGTCCTGGCGGCCGTGGAGCAAGACGCGGGGTACGGCGACGCCTACCAGCTCAACGCTGCCTACGCCGCGGCGGCCAAGCGGCGGGGTGGGAAGGTGTACACGGAGACGGAGGTCGAGGCCATCCGGGTGCGGGACGGGCGGGTCGCTGGGCTCCACACCGAGCGGGGAGACGTGGAGGCCCGGACGGTCGTCCTCGCGGCCGGTCCGTGGGCCCGTTCCCTGGCAGCCACCGCAGGCGTCGACCTGCCGGTGGAGCCCGCCCTCCTCTCCCTCGGAGTCCTCCGCCCGCCCCGGGACGTTCGAGGGACACCCATGGCCTTCGACATGACCACCGGGACCTACTGGAGACCGGAGCGTGGGGGCACGCTGCTCGTGGGCACCGACGAGGAGACCCAGGGCACGTGGGACCCCGACGCCCTTCCCGAGGGCGTCTCCTTCGACTTCGTGACGGATGTCTCCCGACGCCTGGCCCTCCGCTGGCCGGAGATGGAGGAGGCCCGCTTCGTGCGGGGATGGGTGGGGGTGGACGGCGCGACGCCGGATCTCCACCCCATCGTGGGCCCCGTCGCGTCGCCTGAAGGCCTGTACCTGTCCGCCGGCTACAGCGGCCACGGCTTCAAGTTCAGCCCAGCCGTGGGAAAAGCGCTGGCGGAGCGCATCGTTCACGGGCGGTACGAAGCCCTGGACCTGACGCCCTTCCGGCTCGAGCGCTTCGCGGAGGAGGAGACGTTCCGCAGCCGCTACCCCATGACGGTGGTCCAGTAGCCTGGGAAGGCTTTTACGCGGGAGGTCCATGGGCAGACAGATGGACCTCTACGGGGTCCTCCGGCCCTTCCTCTTCGCCCTTCCCCCGGATCTGGTCCACGAACTCTCGCAATGGGCCTTCCGCCGCGGACTGTGGGGCGGGGGGGGCGCTTCATGGACCTCCCGCCTCCCCATGAACACCAGCGTGGCGGGCATCGACGTTCGCAACCCCTTCGGCCTGGCGGCGGGTTTCGACAAGCACGGGGACCTGACTCCGGCCATGGCGGGGTTGGGCTTCGGCTTCCTCGTGGTGGGCTCCGTCCGGGCGGAATTCCACCCCGGGAACCCGCGCCCGTGGTTTACGCGACGGGTGAAGGAGGAGGCCCTCGTGAACGCCATGGGCCTCCCGTCCAAGGGGGCCCCGTACGTCCGATCTCGCTTGCTCGACAGGCAGCCGGACGTGCCCCTCCTGCTAAGCGTCGTAGGGGAGAGCATCCGAGAGATGGATCGGGCGTTCGCGGAACTGGCCTGGCTGGGCGCGGGGTGGGAGGTGAACCTAAGTTGCCCCAACACGGAGACCGGGCGCACCTTTGAGGACGACCTGGACGCCTACGAGGCGCTTCTGGAGCACCTGGCCTCCCTCCCGGGGCCCGTCTTCCTGAAGCTGTCGCCGTACGCAACGGAGCGGGGACGGGAGAGGGCGCTGGAGATGGGGAGTCGGGCCGTGCGCCGCGGGTTGGGGAACGTCGTGCTCTGCAACACCCTGCCGGTGGAGGAGGCGGACCTCGGCATCGGAAGGGGGGGGCTCAGCGGTCGCCCCCTCTTCCCCCTGGTCCGCACGGCCGTTGCGGACTTCACCGCGGAGTGGGGGGAGAAGGTGTCCATCGTGGGGGTGGGAGGCGTCTTGCGGGGGCGGGACGCGTGTGAACTCCTGGAGGCGGGGGCCCGGGCCGTGGAGGTCCTGACCGCCCTCATCATGAGGGGTCCACTGGTGGTTCGCCACCTGGTGCGAGAGCTGGACGAGGAGTTGGCAGCCCGCGGCTTCGCCTCCGCGCAGGAGGCCATCGGCCACGCGGCGTAGGGCGCTACAGGGGCTGCGCCAGGGTGACGCGGTTTCCGTCGGGGTCCTCGACCACGGCCAGGAGGACCTCTCCCGTATCTCCGGCACGCCTCTGGGGGCCCTCCGCGACGGTGGCGCCGGTTGACTCAACGGAGGCTTGGACGCGCTCCAGGTCCCGGGTCACCACCCGGACGGCCCGGGGAGCGGGGGCCCTGGAGGCCGGAGCCTCCCGGAGCGTGAACGTAGAGCCCGCCACGTCGAACTCCGCCTCGCCGGCCACCTGGCGGCGGAGCATGAGCCCCACGGCCCGGCGGTAGAAGGCGACGCATGCACTGAATCGGGAGACGTGGAGGGTCGAAGGCTCGACGCGTGTGATGGGGGACTTCTTCTTGTTCGCCAGGACGGCTTCGATGCCCCGCATAACGGCGTCATGCCGCCCCCGCTATTAAAGGATGGCCAGCCCCCTCATGGGGCCCTGCGGGATGCCCGAAGCTCCAGCAGGCTCAGTCCCAGCAGCGGCAGGATCAGCAAGAAGCTGGCGAAACAGAGGATGCAGAGGGAACGGAGGATCGCGAGCTCCACGTACGTGAGGTACGAGCCGAACGCGAGGCCCAGGAGGGAGAGGATGACCATCCCCATGGGAAGTCGCCTTCCAGCATCTGCGGCGGTCAGGTTCCCATACCCCAAGAGGAAGAGCCCCGCGAAGCCGCCGGCTCCGACCAGGGCTACGGGGACACCGAGGATCCGGGCGTAGGAGCTGTAGATGACGGCTTCACACGAGAGAAAGGGGTACGGTTCGCAAAAGGAGAGGTCAGCCCGCACAACGCTCAGGACCGTCAGGTAGCCGCTGAGGCCCAGCCCAGCCAGTGCCAGGAGCAGAAACGCGCGTCCTCCAAACCCTCGCAAGGTCAACTCCCCAGGGCTGCATCAAGGGCTCCAGCCAGGGCCTCGTACGAGGCGGCCACGTAGGGACCCCCCTGGATCGTAAGGTCCGCCTTCAGAACGAAGATGGTCGGGGTTCTGGTTACGCTGTAGCGGTCGGCGGCGGACCCGTCATCCAGGAGGTAGGTCCACGTGGACCCGTAAGTGGATTTGAATTCCGCAATGTCCGCCATCGTATCCGGGGCGCCAATGAAGCCCACATCCACGGAGAGGAAGGTGACCCGATTCCCGTAGGCGGCGTGGAGCGGAACAAGAACGTTGGCCGTTTCGCTCTGGCATCCTCCGCAGTCCGTGTCCATGAAGTCCAGAAGGACCACCTGCCCTCGAAGGTCCGCCAGGTGGACCGTCCCCCCGCCGTCGCCGGGAAGGACGAAGTCCGGAGCGGGCCCCTCCGGCCCAGAAGGGGGGGAGAGGGCCACAAAGGCGACCACCACGAGGACCGCGACGACCGCCAAGGCTGCCAGGGGGTAGACGAGCTTTTCGCGCCGACCGAGAGTCGGACGGCGGCGGGCCGGCCGGACGCGCTCCTTCTCCTCCTCGGAGAGGCCGAAATCCACCTTCCGCCCGGGATGGGCCCGCGTGGCATGGCGCTCGAGGTTCTCCATCTTGACGGACGCGCCGCAGAGCGGACACCGCCTGAATTCGGCCATCCGTCCTTTGCATCGGCCGCCGCGCTTTAGGGTTTCGGTCTCAGCGACCGTTGGTTCTTGATCCTGATAACCAGAAACGAAGGTAGAAGAGCCGTCAAGGCAACGGACGGGTGGCGATGCCTTGGCCAAAGGTGCCCTCCAGGAGTTCATCCTGGATGACTTGGGAGTGGAAGCGGCCGTAGGGTTGCTGACGCGAGCCTTGGAAGCGTCGGACTTCAAGATCCTCGAGTCCGGCGGAACGCACGAACGGGGATTCCTCAAGGCGGTGTGGGGCGGGAAGCTCAAGTCGTACCTCGTCGGAAACCTGCCCCTGGGGAAGCTGTTCAAGTCGGGCAAGCGACTGGGAGCGGAGGTGGAGGCGATGGCTCACGAGGCAGGGACCTTTGTACGCCTGCTCGTCGTGCCGTACATGGAGCTCTGGAACCGCCCCGAGGTGTTCTTCATCAGCCAAGGGGTCCTGGAGAAACTCACCGACGACCGCTTTTCCCGCAAGAAGCTCGAGGAGGTGATGGCACGCTTGAGGACCCCGATGGCGAGGTAGGGGACGGCACCCCCTCTCCGGACGTCGTCCACGTCACTCCCGTCCGCCAGACCGCGGGCAGGGGGACCGCCTCCACGTACGCCCCGTCCATTACGACCGTCTCCCGACCCGCCAAGGGCGGCGGCCTCTTCTGGCTGCTGGGGTTCGTCGTCTCCGGGGCCATCCTGTACTACTTCTTCGTCTTCGCGCCGCGCGCGTACTCCGCCACCGATGTCCTCCTGATCGCCGTGGGGGCCGCCTTCCTCGGCGGAGCCATCACCCGGAAGGGCGGCCGAGGCGCGGTGGTCGGCTTCCTGGTCTTCTTTGCGCCCATCATGGCCCTTGCCGTCATCCTCCTGGTGGGGGTCGCGGGTGTGGCGGGCCAGGCGGAGGGGCTCGAGACGCTGGTCCCCCTCATCGGGACCGCCGCCGCTCTGGTGCTCATCGCTGTGGCGTTCGCGGCCGGCATCGTGGGCCTCGTCGTCGCCGGAATCGGCGGATGGGTTGCGGGGAAGATCGTCCCCCTGGGCGGACGAGGCTAGGCCTTCAGAAACGGCTCCAGGGCCTTCGCCAGGGCCCTGGCCTGCGCCTCAGCGCTCCCCGTCAGGAACTCCCGCTTCCGTTCCACGGGCTCCCCCTCCACCAGCTCGTGGACGATGGTGTAGGATCCCTTGAGGCCAATCTCCTCCTCCTCCAGCGACAGATCCGCCGCGGTCCAGACCTTGGACCACCCCGACCTGGCCGCCTCCTCCACCCTCTCGAAGTCGGGAAAGCGGGGCTCGTTGGAGCCCACCACCACAGAGAGGACGGCGGGCATCGGGGTGGCGACGACCTCGTAAGAGGACCCCATGGCCCTGCGGGCCTTCACCGTCGTGCCCTCCACGGACACCTCGTCCACAAAGGAGAGCAGAGGCATGTCCAGCCACTCGGCGAGGCCCGGGGGCACCTGGGCCGTGCTCGCGTCCGCGGACTCCTCCCCGCAGATGACGAGATCGCACGCGCCGAGCTTCTGGATGCCCCGGGCGAGCGTCAGGGACGTGGGGTACGTATCGGCCCCGGCGAAGGCACGATCGCTCAGCAGGACCGCCCGGTCCGCCCCCATGCCGAGGCACAGCTCCAGGAACTCCTTGAACAGGGGCGGACCCATGGAGAGGAGGGTGATTGTCCCCCCGTAGATGCTCTTCAGCCGCACCGCCGCCTCCAGGGCGTTCTTGTCCGGCGGATTGAGGACGTTCTCCGCCCCGGCCCGGTCCAGGGTCTTGGTCTCGGGATCGAGCCTGACCTCCTCCGCCTTGGGGACGACCTTCAGGCAGACGACGATGTCCAGGCTCACGCCATCACCACCTTCCCCTTCTCGAGCTCCTCGAGGAGCCGCGGGAGGATCTCGTTCAGGTCCCCCACGAGGCACACGTCAGCCTCGTCGAAGATGGGAGCATCCCCGTCCACGTTCACCGCCACGACGGTGCCCGCATCACGCAACCCGGCGACGAAGTGGCTGGCCCCGCTCGCCCCCAGGACAAACACCAGCTTCGACCTCAGGGAGACGCCCGTGGAGCCCACCTGCTTCTCCCGAGGGGCGGCGCCGATGTCGACCAGCGGCCGCGTCACGCCGAGGGAGGCCTCCAGGGCCTGGGCCAACTCCTTCGTAAGCTTCAGGTCGCCGCCGGTCCCCATGCCGGCCACGACCACCCGCTCCGCCGACCCGATGTCCTCCACGGGAACGATCTCCCGCTCCAGGACCCTCTGGCGGATGTGGGCGGGGGTCAGATTCACCTCGACCCGCTCCACCTTGCCCTCCCATTTCTCATCGGGCTCCAAGGGGGCGAAGATGCCGGCGCTCACGGTGGACATCTGGGGCCGTCCGAACTCCGTCTTGATGACCGCCAGGATGCTGCCGCCGAACCCCGGCACGGCCGAAAGCAGGAGGCCCGACGCTCGATCCACCTCCAGTCGGGTCGCGTGGGCCGTCAGGCCCGTGCGGAGACGCACTGCCAGGCGCCCCGCAAGGTCCCGCCCGTCGTAAGTGGCGCCGATGAGGAGCACGTTGGGCTTCCGGGCGTCCACCAGGTCCGCCATCACCTTGGTGTAGCCGTCGCTCGTGTAGCCCTCCAGCAGCGGATGGTCGGCCAGGAGGGCCTCGTCCGCCCCCCGGCGGATGGCCTCGTCGCCAAGGGCGCCGATGTCGCGTCCCAGCACGACGGCGGTGAGGGTCTCGCCCATCTCGTCCGCCAGCTCTCGCCCCTTGCCCAGGAGCTCCAGCCCCACGGGGAGGAGCTCTCCTTCCTCCTGCTCCAGGTACACCCAGAGTCCCTTGTAAAGGTCGGGCTGGACGTCCCCGGGCAGGCTATCGCCTCCTCTCGGGACGGATCATGAGCTCCATCACGTCCACAACCCTCGGTCCCTCCATCCTGCGGGCGCTGTCCTCGAAGTTCTGGATGCAGTAGGGGCAGGAGGTGGCCAGGAGGGGCATGTCCGCCTCCTTCGCCTGCTCCAGCCGCCGGTCGGAGAGCCGCTCGCCGCCCTCCTCGCGCCACATGCCGCCGCCGCCCCCGCCGCAGCAGAGGGCGTTCAGCTTGGTCTCCCTCAGCTCCTCGAGCTCCAGGCCGGGCACGGACTCCAGGAGCTTCCGGGGAGGCTCGAAGACGCCGTTGTAGCGGCCCAGGTAGCAGGGGTCGTGGTACGCCACCCTGGACTTCTTCACCCTCGGAACCTTCAGGTCCCCCGCGTCCAGCATCCGCTCCAGGTACTCGGTGTAGTGGAGCACCTCCGCATGCAGGCCGTACCGCGGATAGAGGTTGCGGAACATGTCGAAGCAGTGGGGCGAAACGGCGACGATGGTGGAGGCCCCCGTCTCCGCGAAGCTCTGCACGTTCTCCTCGATGAGCCTCTCCAGGTACCCCCGCTCGCCGGTGACCCGCACCGCATCGCCGCAGCATTTCTCTCGCGCCCCCAGGACCCCGAAGCGGACCCCCGCCTTGCCGAGGATGCGGGCCGTGTTTCGGGCCACCGTCTGGAGCCGGGGGTCGTAGGATGCGGCGCAGCCCACGTAGAGCAGGACGTCCACGCCGTCGGCGGCGTTCCGCAGCTTCAGGCCCTCGGACCACTTGGCCCGCTCGGAGCGCGGACCGCTCCAGGGGTTCCCCTCCTCCAGCGTGCTCCAGAGGAGGCGGTGCATCTCGGGGGGCGCCTCCCCCGCCTGGAAGGCCAGGGAACGGAGACCCATGATGGCCTCCACGATGTGGACGTCCCGCGGGCAGCGAACCTCGCAGGACCGGCACGCGCTGCACATCCACACGTCCTGCATCCCGTCCTCCCGGCCCAGCTGGGCCCGGCGCAGGATCTTCCTGGCGGAGAAGGGGCGAGCGAGCTGGGAGAGGAGGGGGCACGTGGCGCTGCAGGTGCCGCACTGGAAACAGGGGTTCATGGCCCCCGCGGTGAGCTCGTAGACCCTCTCCCAGAGGGCGTCGTCGAGCTGCACGACGGCCCCGGCCGTCATGCCGCTCCCTCCTTCGCCTCCGCCTTGGCCCCCATCGCCTGGAGCTCCCGGATCCTCTCGTGGACCTTCGTCATGCTCGCGGCGAACAGCTTCCCCTCGGCCGCGGTGAACCAGCCCAAGTCCAGCTTCTCCGGGTCGAAGCCCTTGGCCTCCACCTTCTTCTTCCACCGGTGAAACCGCTTCTCCGTCTCGTAGTTGGCCGTCAGGTAGTGGCAGTCGCCCAGGTGGCAGCCGCTGACGAATACGGCTCCGGCCTTCCGCTCGAACGCCCGGAGGACGAACTTCTCCGAGATGCGTCCGGAACACATGGTCCGGATGATGCGGGAGGACGGGGGGTATTGGAACTTGGCGATTCCCGCCTGGTCCGCCCCGGCATAGGAACACCAGTTGCAGGCGAAGACCACGGCCTTGTCCTCCGGGTTCACCTCCGTGGCGGCGTCGATCTGGGCCAGGATCTGCTCGTCCGTGAAGCCAGGCATGGTGATGGCGTCCACCGGACACACCGCCGCGCAGGTGCCGCACCCGGTGCAGGCCGCCTCCACCACCACGGCCGGCTCCTTCACCTCCGCGATGATGGCTCTGTAGGGACACACCTTGGCACACAGGGTGCAGCCGGTGCAGATCTCCGGGTCCACGATGGCCGTCAGGGGCTCCTTCTCCACCTCGTCTCGAGCCAGGAGGACGGAGGCCTTGGAGGCGGCCCCCAGGCCCTGGGAGATGGACTCCCCGACCTCCTTGGGACTCTGACAGGCCCCTGCAAGGTAGACCCCCTGGACCGCTGCCTCCACAGGCCCCAGCTTCGGGTGGCTCTCCAATAGGAAGCCGTCTTCCCCGACGGCGAGCTTCAGCTGCTTCGTCACGGCGCCACCGGATGAGGGTTCGAGGCCGACCGCCATCACGAGGAGGTCTGTGGGAACGGCGATCTTCTCGCCCGACAGGTTGTCGTAGAAGACGACGCGGCCGTCGTCCCACTCCACCTGCTCCTCCGTCGGCTCCTCGTCGGAGATCCGGAAGAACTGGACGCCCCACCGGGAGGCCTCTTCGTATAGCTCCTCGGCGTGCCGGTTGTAGGTCCTGACGTCTTTCGTAACGATCCTGACACGCCTGCCCATCTTCCTCAGGTGGAGGGCCTGCTGTATCATGGACTGACAGCAGTACCGGGAGCACCCTTTCTTACCCTGGCGGGAGCCGATGCAGCCCAGGAAGGTGACCTTGTCGGCCTCGACGTCGGGCATGACACGCTCGAGGTCGAGATTGGTCATCACGCGTGGGTCCTGACCATATCCGTAGACCTCCGGGACGTGAGGCTTGGATCCGGTGGCCATCACGATGCCGCCGACGTCGAGATCCTCCCCGTTGGTGAGGGTCACGTGGAAGTTGCCGATGTAACCGCTCACGACCTCGATTTCCGTGCCGAGGTGCACCTTGACGCCAGCGCGGGAGAGTTCTCGCTTCTTCTCCCCGAGCAGCCGCTTCGCGGGAGTGTCCACACCGGACACGTAGCTAAGGTTGGCCACCTGGCCACCCAGATGGAGCTCCCGCTCGACGAGGTGGGTCTCAAAGCCCTGCTCCGCAAGGGCGGTGGCGGCACTCATCCCCGCCACCCCTCCCCCAACGACCAGCGCCCGACGAGTCACCTTCTGCCGAATCTTCGTCAGGGGCTTCAGGAGCTTGGCCTTCTCCACAGCCATCCTGACCATGTCCTTGGCCTTCTCCGTGGCCTCCTCTGGCTCCTTCTTGTGGACCCAGGAGTTCTGGTTGCGGATGTTGGCCATCTCAAGCAGGTAGGGGTTCAACCCCGCGCGAGCGCACGCCTTCATGAAGGTGGGCGCGTGGGTCTTGGGCGAACAGGCGGCCACGACGGCCCTGGTCAGCCCCTTTTCCTTGATGGCGTCGGTGATGCTGCTCAGCGTGTTGGCGGAGCAGGAGAACATCTGCTGTTGGGAGACCTCGACCCCATCCAGCGTCCCCGCGTACTCCACCACATCAGGCACGTCGACGGTGCCGGCGATGTTCGACCCACAGTTGCAGATGAAGACGCCGACCTTGTTGGGGTCCGAGGTGTCGAGGGGCTCGACTTCTTCGGGTACCGGCCACGAGCGCTCATCCACGTAGGCCATGGCGCTTGCCGCGGCGCCGCTCGCCTCGGCCACGCTGTCTGGGATGTCCTTGGGCCCGGACGCACAACCGCATACATACACGCCCTCCCGGGTGGTCTCCTCCAGGCTACCTCGGGCCCCCACGGTCCTGATGAAGCCGTCCCCATCGATGTCCACTCCCAGGACGGATGCGAGCTGGTCCAGCCCTCGAGCAGGCAGGAGGGCAGGCGCCAAGACAACCATGTCGAAGTCCTCCTCCTGGACCATCCCGGTCATGGTGTCCTCGTATCGGACCCGCACGTTTCCGCCGTTCCCCTGGATCCTCGAGGGGCGGCCCCGCAGGAACCTGACCCCCTCTTCCTGGGTCCGGTGGAAGAAGTCGTCGAAGCCCTTCCCGTAGGCCCGGATGTCCATGTAAAGGACGGTGACGTCCTCCACGCCGTGGTCGACGGCCTGGATGGCCTCCTTGATGGAGTACATGCAGCAGACCCGGGAGCAGTAGTGGCAGAAGCG
>CAYGBN010000007.1:20100-52166 GCA_964348155.1 uncultured Methanomassiliicoccales archaeon | reverse complement strand
GGGACACACCTTCACGCAGGGCGGGTTGTCGCAGTGCATGCAGGGCCTTGGCATGAACCAGATCTTGGTGTCGGGGTACGTCCCCTCCTCGAACCGGAACACGTACATCCAGAAGTGGGCCTCCGGCGTGTTGTTCTCCACCTTGCACGCCTCCATGCAGGCTCGGCAGCCCGTGCACCGCGAGAGGTCGACGGCCATGGCGTACTTGGGCATCAGCCCCCACCCCCTTCCTTGTAGACGCGGACCTTCACGTGATACGACTGGTCCGCGGTGTTGCTCACGTAGCCCTCTCCCGTGTAGTAGAGGGTGTTGGGATTGGGACCCTGACCCTCGTTGGTTGGGTGGGTCCAGAGACCAAAGTGAAAGGGCATGCCCACCGTGTCCGGGCGAACGGACTCCGTGAGGGCGGCCTTCACCCTCAGCCTTCGCGTCTCCCCCGTCACCGCATTGTGGGACTCCACCCAGACCTCATCCCCCTCGCCAATCCCACGGGCCGCTGCCGTCTGGGGATTGATGTCGAGGCGGGACCGGGGAGAGAGTTCAGCCAGCAGCGGGATGAAGCTCGTTCGCGACTGCTTCTGCGTGATCAGCTTGTAGCTGATGAGGGTCAGGTCATACTCCGCGGGGGAGCCCTCCATGGTGAGAGGTCTCCAGGTGGGGAAGGGCGTGTAGTCCTGCCAGTAGATCTCGTCCGCACCCTTTGCCTGCATCTCCTGTCGATACCGGAGGAGGCTCTCCCCGTACAGTCGGTGGAGGGCACCGCCAAAGGGCGGGTCCGTCGCATAGCCGTATCTCTTCGTGGCCGCGACGGGTCCCTTGATCAGCACGCCTTGGGTCTCGAAGTAGCCGATGCCGTCCTCCAACCCCTGGGACCTCGCCCATCGATCGAAGATGTCGCGAACCGCCGGCTTCCTGTCCAGGGGCAGCGCGTAGGAGTCCTCCAAGCCCAAGCCTGCGTTGACCTGGTCCAGGTAGCCTCCCTCCCCGAAGAGTACGCCGGCCTTCTCGCAAAGGTCCAGGTAGATGTCGATCTCGCCCCTGGACTCGAACAGGGGATCCATGGGGGGGAGGCGAAGGGCCGTGGCATCGACGTACTGGTCGGAGGCGGACATCGGCCCCTCGTACTTCTCGATGGTGGCCGCGGGCAGTACAACGTCCGCGAAGTAGTCAGCGGTCTCCGTCAGCCACGGACTGATCACGGCGACGAAGTCGAACTTCTTGTAGGAGTCGAGGAAGTCCTGCTGGGAGAGGAAGGACATCAGGGGGTTCGCCATGTGCAGGATGAGCATCTCGGGGAGGTCGTCGACCCCGTACCTGGCCGGATCCAGCATGACCTTGGCGGTCACGCCCGGAAGGGCGGTATTGATTGGGTAGAACCTGCTGTCCTTTAGGTAGAAGTTGTAGGGTGGGTCCCCGATCTCCACCGTGTCGAGGGCGGTGTAGTTCTTGTGAATCTTCCACGACAAATCGATCATCTGACCGCCGACGGCGCCAACCGCCCCTAGAAGCATCATCAGCAGGAACATGGCCCTGTTCGCCTGGAAGCCCAGCTCCTGCTGGGTCATGTGGTAGGCCATGATGGCCACAGGTCGGTACGGCAGCAGCTCCCCGTCGACGGTAATGACGCTCCCGATGAGGGCGTTCTCGCCGAGCTCGACGGCCACTCCCGTGATCTTGTCCGCCGTGAGGCCACAGATGTCTGCGGCCCACGCGGGGGTGTACTGGGCCACGTGTTCCTTGAAGAGCTGGAACGCAGGCTTCAGGGTCTCGCCGCCTACGCCGTACTCTCCCTCGAGAGCCGGGATGGCCGCAGGATTGTCGTAGGGCAGGGGTCCACTCGTCCCCTGGTCCCAGACCTGCTCGGTGCCGCCAACGCGGTAGAAGAATCCGTCCTCACCGACGAGGTAGGGAGCATTGGTGTACTGCGTGAGGTACGCCGCGTCGACGTACCCACGCTCGATGAGGACGTTGCACAGGGCCAACGCCAGGGCCAAGTCGGTCCCTGGCTTGATTGGCAGCCACTCGTCCGCGAAGGGCCCGGCGCTTCGCAGCCGCGGGTCGATGTGAGCCACCTTCATGCCTCGCTCCCTCGCCTCAATGAGTTGGCGCGGCCAGGTGATCCAGCAGAACTTGTTCCCTCCCGCGTTGGTGATGTTCCAGCCCCAGGAGAGGAGGTACCGGGTGTACCGGAAGTCGGGGTGCTGCACCCCGTGCAGGCCGATCGTGTACTCGGCGGCACGGTAGCCGGCGTCGGAGCAGTAGCCGCCGTGTCCCATCTTGGTGGCGCCGACGGCCTTTACGAAGGCGTCGTCGTAGAACCTCTTGGCCTTGCTCCTTCCCTTCTGCCAGAGTATGAGGCTCGGATCCCTCGCCATGATGTCGGTCATCCTCTGAGCGACCATGCTCAGAGCAACATCCCACGAGATCTCCTCCCACTCGCCGCCCACCCCCTTCTCGTTGGTCCTCCTGAGGGGTGTCTGGACTCGGTTGGGATCGTAGAACGCCATGATCTGGGCCTCTCCCTTGGGACAGAGGGTCCCCACGTTCAGGGGATGGTCGGGGTGGCCCTCCAACTTGACGACCCGGCCGTTCACCGTCCGGGCAAGGATGCCGCAGTCCTGCTTTCCAATCCAACACGTGGTGGGGACCAGCTGTTCCTCAAGGGGGGAGGCTTGCCCGTCCTGCCGGGGCCGGAAGATAGAGGGGATCCCGAGGTTCAGGGGGGAGAGCTGGCTTGCGATTGCGGCCGAGGCTACGGCCCCCCCACCCACCTTCAGAAACGTGCGTCTCCGGAGCTTCATGCTGCTACCCTCTCCTGTGCCGATGAAGGAGAGGGAGGCGACGGGTCTGTGCCCATGCACCTTCGCACCTGCAGCCCCACACGGCCGGGGGAGGCGGACGAGCAGGGCCCCACCTACCCTCCTCCATCGGCGCGCGATGCCCCATTCGTCGCTTAGCCGATGCGAACATACAACCTATAGAATACTTGCAGCTCCAAGGAAAGTACATGCTGGTCCATAGGAGACCTATTAGCCCCTCGGATCCCTGGCTCCCAAGGTGCCGAGCATATCGGGGATAATTCTGGCCGGGGGCGAAGGCACCCGACTAGGCGCGTACAAGCCCGCCGTCCAGCTGGCGGGCGAGCCCCTTATCCTTCGACCCTTCCGGGTCCTTGAAGGCGTCTCGGAGGAGGTCCTGGTCGCCTACGGGAGGGAGGAGCATCGAGAGAAGCTCGAAGGGCTCCGCCTGGAGGCCACGCTGGTCCCGGACGAGGGGCCGGGTCCCCTCGGGGGCCTCCTGGTGGCGCTGAAGGAGGTCAAGGGGGAGTGGGTGGTGGTGGCGCCATGCGATGCACCTCTCCTCTCGACCAGCCTCTACGAGGAGCTCCTTTCCCGGGGGCAGGGGGTGGAGGGAGCGGTGGTTCGCCTCCGCGGCGTCCCCAATCCCGTGATTGCCGCCTACCATACGGAGGCCCTGGCCAGTGCAGGCCTCCAGGTTCACGCCCGCGGTGATGACGCCGTCATGGATGTCTTGGCGCTGTTGTCTCTCTCCTACCTGGAGGAGGAGGACCTGGCGCGGATGCCCTACGGATTGAACTGCGTTCTGGATGTGGATACCCCCGAGAATCTCGCCAGGGCGGAGGAACTCTTCCGGACGGGATAGGCCCTCTTCGTCCTAGGTCCAGCCCCGTCTCGAAACCCTTATGTGAACGCCCCACCTTCGTCCGAGCGTGCAGGATCCCTACGGCCGCCAGACCACGAACCTGCGCATCTCCCTGAACCGGGTCTGCAACGTGGGATGCTTCTTCTGCCACATGGAGGGGCAGCCGCCCAACGCCTACGACCTCACGGCGCCGGACCTGGAGCGGGCCGTCCGGGCGGCCGCGGACGTGGGCGTGCAGAACGTGAAACTCAGCGGCGGCGAGCCCACCCTGCGGCGGGACATCGTGGAGATCGTCCAGCGGCTGCGCCCGCACCTCGGGGAGCTCTCCATGACGACGAACGCCACCCTCATGGAGGAGCTCGCGTCCCCCCTGCGGGAGGCGGGACTGGACCGCGTCAACGTGAGCCTCCACACCCTCCGGCGGGCTACGTACGAGGCCATCACGGGGGCCGACCTCCTCCCCCGGGTCCTGCGGGGCCTGGATGCCACCCTGGCGGCCGGGTACGCCCAGGTGAAGATCAACATGGTCCTCCTGAAGGGGGTCAACGAGGCGGAGGTGTGGGACCTGATGGACTTCGCGGCCGAGCGGGGCGCCCTCCTTCAGGTCATCGAGCTTCAGGGTCCCCTCCACGAGCTGGACGCCCCCTCGTTCTGGGAGAAGTACGTGCCCGTGAAGGAGCTAGAGCGGGAGCTCCGCGGTCAGGGGGTCCTGGTGGGGAAGAACGAGCTCCACGACCGGCCCCAGTATCGCGTGCCGGCCAACGGCAGCGCCGCCGTAGTAGAGCTGGTGGGCCCCATGTTCAACCCCTCCTTCTGCAACGGCTGCTACCGCATCCGCCTGACGACGGACGGGCGCATCAAGACGTGCCTGTTCGACGCCGAGGCGGCGGTGGACCTGAAGGGCGCCCTGCGGCGCGGGGCCTCGCACGAGGAGCTCGTTGCCCTCTTCGCCAAGGCCATTCAGACCCGCGTCCCGTACTGGAGGGAAGAGACCTGAAGGTGCGGGTGCGCCTCTTCGCCTCCCTGCGGGAGGCCGTGGGCCAGGAGGCGGTGGACCTGGAGGTTCCCGACGCGTGCTCCGTGAACGCGCTCCTGAAGACCTTCCACGCCGCCTACCCCAAGGCCCAGGGCATGGGCCCCGTCCTGGTGGCCGTGAACCAGGAGATTGGTCAGGACGACACCGCCGTCCAGGCGGGGGACGAGGTGGCCCTGCTGCCGCCGGTGAGCGGCGGGGGGTTGGACCGGGTGGTGGAGGCGGACTTTGACGTGGAGGGGGTCCTGCGGACGCTGCAACAGCCCGAGGAGGGCGCCACCGTCCTCTTCTTCGGCTCCGTCCGCGATGCCACGGAGGGGCGGGCCGTCAAGCGGCTGCACTACGAGGTGTACCGGGAGATGGCGGAGTCCACGCTCCGCCGCATCGAGGAGGAGGTCCGCCAGGCGTACCACGTCCGCCGGGTCCTCGTGATCCACCGCGTCGGCGACCTGCCCCCGGGGGAGAAGACGATCCTCGTCGCTGCCGTGGGCCGCCACCGCCACGAGGCCTTCGACGCCTGCCGCGAGGCGCTGGACCGGGCGAAGGCGGAGGCCCCCATCTGGAAGAAGGAGGTCTACGTAGACGGGGAGGCCTGGGTCCGCCACGAGCACGCGGAGCCCCGAGTCCGCGAGTGAGGCCGCATGGCGGAGATGGTGGACGTCGGCAGGAAGGAGGTCGTCCGCCGGTCCGCCACCGCCTCGGGGCGCCTCCTGCTGCGGCCGGGCACCCTGGCCGCCATTGCCGCGAATGAGGTGGAGAAGGGGGACGTGATCCAGGCGACCTCCCTCGCCGCCCTCCAGGGGGCGAAGCGCGCCTGGGAGCTCATCCCCCACTGCCACCCCCTCCGCCTGGACGCCGTCCGGCCGGCGGTGCTCCTGGAGGAGGACGCCCTGCGGGTCCGCTGCACCGTGACGGCCCACGAGCGGACGGGGGTGGAGATGGAGGCGCTCGTGGGGGTCACCCTGGGCCTGCTAACGGCGTGGGACATGGTGAAGGCCCTGGAGAAGGACGAGGCCGGGCAGTACCCCGCGACCCGCATCCAGGGGGTGCGGGTGGAGGAGAAGAGGGTGGACCGTGGGGGTTGAGGAGCACCACGCCCACGCGCCCCGCTCCGTGGGCTTCGCCGTGGTCACGGTGAGCGACTCCCGGACGGAGGAGACGGACGAGACCGGGAGCCTGCTGCGACGAAGCCTGGCGGAGGCGGGGCATCGGGAGGTCCTCTACCTCCTCGCCAAGGACGACGTGGCAGCGATCCAGGCGGCGGTGGAGAAGGCCGTCCAGGCGGAGGCCGTGGACGCCATCGTGATGAACGGCGGGACGGGGGTCTCCCCCCGCGACGTCACGTGGGAGGCCGTGACCCCGCTGCTGGACCGCACCCTGCCCGGCTTCGGCGAACTGTTCCGGATCCTCAGCCACCGGGAGATCGGATCCGCCGCCATGCTGAGCCGGGCCTTTGCTGGCGTTCTCCGGGACACGCTTCTCTTCGCCCTCCCGGGCGCTCCCGCGGGCTCACGCCTCGCCTTGGAGGCCCTCATCCTCCCCGAGCTGGGCCATCTGGTGGGTGAACTTCGAATGGCCCACGCCCACGAGTGATGCCGGATGCGGGCGGGGGTTGAGGGGGTGCGAGGAGAACACCCCCTCGTGGTCGCCCCGGAGGGCGTTCAGCAGAAGTAGGTGACGGCCTTGACGTACTCCCCGTGCTCCCCCACGGGGGTGACGTACAGGACGTGGAAGGTCACCGTCACCGGCTGCCCGCACTCCACGCCGAACACGAACTTCACGTACGCGCCGCCGTGCCAGACCTCCACGGCGTACATGTACTCGTAGAAGCCCTCCGTGTGCTCCGCGTAGCCCCCCAGGACATGAGCGCCCTTCATGGCCGCGAATGTGGAAACGAAGACGAAGCCCGTGGGCAGCCGCGCCACGGAGCGGCCCTCCACCCGCTCCACCTCCCCGAGCCCGGGGTCCACCCCCCCGGCCATCCAGGGGAGGGTCAGGAGAGCGGCGGCCAGAAGGGCGGCCGTGGCCACGACAAGGGCCGAGACCCGGGGAGGTCCCGCGCGGCCGTCCCGAGCCAGCCCTCCCGGCGTCCAGTCCCTCATCGCAGCTCCCTCCCCAGGCTGCCGCTCGTGAGAGTGAAAAAATAGAAGGGGGTGCCCGCCCTCACCGGAGGATGGGCAGGTAGGCCAGCCACCGCAGGGCGGCGACTGCCACGACCACGATGGTCACCTTGAACGCACCGAACACGGCCTTCACCTCCTTCCTTTGGGTACTTGTATAGCGCCCCTCCTCGGCACTCGGTCAACTTCCTCACCTCGTCTAGCCGCTGCTCGTCTCGGGGGTTCCGCCGTTGCCGGTTAGGGCCCGGACGACCCTTCGGAGGGCGCTGAGGACCCCGTTGGTCCCCTCGGCCTTCCGCGTCCGGGCCCCGTCGGCCAACTCCGCAAAGAAGTATCCGGGCCCGGTGCCGGGCCCGTACTCCATCCGGAGGTACCGGGCGAGTTCCGCCAGCTGCTTGGGGTTCGTCCGCTCCCGGACGACCGCCCTTCCGTATTCCGCCTGCATTTCTTCCTACGCTCCTGGGCGATTCGTACCGAACCACCTGGGACGAAGCAGGCAGGTGGGGGGTGATTGGGCTGTCGTAGTAGGTCCATAGTGATTACTATGGACGGGGTCTTGGCGGGCGGTTCGACCGGGGTTTCCGCCCTCGGGGCGACCTTCTTATGGCCGACTCGGCTAGGGGGGGCCACCATGCGTCCATTCACGGAGCTCCTCCCCCTGGACGAGGCGTTGGAGATTGCCCTGGGGGCAGCCGCGCCCGTCGCCCGCGTGGAGGAGGTGGAGTTGCGGGAGGCGAGGGGTCGCGTGCAGGCGGAGGACGCCGTCTCCCCCGTGGACGTTCCCTCCTTTGACAAGGCGGCCATGGACGGGTTCGCCCTCCGGGCGGCGGACGCCCTCCCTGGCGTCGAGCTGCGCATTGTGGGACGCTCCCATGCGGGGGAGCTCTTCGAGGGTCCCCTCGAACCGGGAACGTGCGTGGAGGTGGCCACCGGGGCTCCCGTCCCCGCCGCTTGCGACAGCGTCATCGAGGTGGAGGCGGTGGAGTTGGTGGGGGGTGCCATCCGCCCGCGCAAGGCGGTGGACAGCGGCCGCAACGTCTCCCGGCGAGGGGAGGACATCCGCAGGGGCGATCGAATCGTGGTGGCTGGGACCGTCCTGACGCCGGGCCACCTGGGCGCCCTCTCGGCCCTGGGCCTGCAGTCCGTGCACGTGATCGATCGCCCCCGGGCGGCCGTCTTCGCCACGGGGCGCGAGGTGCGGCGGACGGGCCCCCTGGGCCCCGGGGAGGTCTACGATGCCAACTCCTTCGCCTTGGCGAGCCTCTTGGAGAAGCACGGGGCGGAGGCGGAGGTCTTCGACCCGGTCCCGGACGAGCTCGACGCGATCCAGGAGGCCGTGGCCCGCGCGGAGGCGACCGACCTGGTGGTCCTCTCCGGCAGCACCTCCGTGGGGGAGCGCGACTACCTGCGGGATGCCGTGGGGGCCCTGGGCCAGGTGCTATTCCACGGCGTGGCGTCGAAGCCGGGGAAGCCCCTGCTCCTGGGACGGGTGGGCGAGGGGCTCGTCTTCGGGATGCCCGGGTTCCCGGCCTCCTGCCTCCTGCTGGCGCATCACGTCCTGGTGCCCGTCGTCCGGAAGCTGGCCCATCTCCCCCCGGAGACCCCCCACGTGCGGGCGACCCTGGGCGAACCCCTTCTCCCCGCGAAGGGAAAGGCCCAGCTCGTCACCGTCCGGTTGGAGGGCGGCACGGCCTACCGGGCCTTCCGACACGCCGGCAGCGTCACCAGCGTCTCAGAGGGGGTGGGGTACGTCGTCCTCCCGCCCGAGACGGAAGCGGAGGAGGGGGAGGAGGTCCAGGTCATCCTGTTCTGAGGCGCTCCCCCGGCCGCGCACTTTCACCCATCCCCCTCCCCCCTTCTTTTAAGCCCCCCGCCTCTGCCAGGCCCCGTGGTCCCTTGCTGAGCGCCTTGAAGGGGGTGGGCCCCAAGACCCAGGAGAAGCTCCTGCACGCCTTCGGCACGGAGGAGGATCTGGTCGCCGCCGCGAAGAACCTGGAGTTGGATCGCTTCACGGGCATCCGAGGGGTCTCCCCCCGCATGGCGGTGGAGCTCATCTCCGACCTCCTAGGGGTGGAGAGCTTCCCCTTCGTGCGGACCGAGGCCGCCGAGGTCCTCCACCAGGACATCATCCAGCGAATCCAGTCCCTGGCTCAGACGCCCTACGCCCGGAACAAGGCCCTCCTCCTCCGCCCGCTGCGGGATGTCGCGGCCAGGCAGGCCCTCCTCTCCCGGGTGCTGGCCGCCAAGGAGCGAGTCCGTCAGCTCCCCCTGGAGAGGGTCACCCGCCTCCTCGCCCGCCTTCCCGCCCTCAAGCGCCCCCGGCCGGTCTTCGACTCGTCGAAGGTCGTGGTGGTGGAGGACCGGGAGACCCTGGCGCGGCTCGAGCCCTACGGCCGCTACTGCGAGGTCGTGCGGCCGGAAGACCTCGTGCGGCCCGAGGCGTACGATCTGATCCTCTTCGTCTCCTCCACGGGCGGGGCGGAGGTCGGAGGGGAGGACCAGGTCCACGTCGTCTTGGGGAGCCCGGAGCCCTGGCAGCTCTTCCCGGAGTCCGTGGTCGACTTCTTCCGGGGCAACGAGGGGGCCCTGGAGGCCCTGCGGGACCTGGCGCCCTTCGTGGAGGGGCTGGGCGTGGCGGAGGAGGTCCTGGCTCTCCTCTCCACCCTGCACATGGAGCCCCCCGTCCCGCGGGACGAGGCCCTGGAGGCCATCGTGGGGCGATTGAACGAGGCCCTGAAAGAGCGTCTCAGCCGCCTCTCCCTGGAGGGGACGGAGCTGGTGGAGCTCTTGGAACGGGGGTTGCCGCGACGCCTGGAGGAGGTGTTCCTGGAGGTCCTGGAGGAGGGGCAGGAGGAGATTCTCCGACGCACGGGCCTCCGCATCCACCTGGAGCCCGCCTACCCCCTCGCCCTGGAGGCGGAAGAGGTGGAGGCGGCCCTGAGGGCCAGTCGACAGCGAGCCAAGATGGCGGCCTTCGAGGCCCTCCAGCGGGCGGCACGCCTCCTGGCCACGCGGGAGGAGGAGGTCCGGGAGGCCCACCGCCGGGCGCTGGAGTTCGACTTCGAGACGGCCCTGGGGCGCTTCGCCCTGGAGTACGACCTCCAATCTCCCCGCTGGGGGCAGGGCCTGCGGCTGCGTGGGGCCCTTCACCTGGGCCTGGCCGATGCGGAGGATGCCCAGCGCGTGGACTACACCCTCCCCTCCGAGGATCGGATCAGTCTCCTCACTGGGGCCAACAGCGGAGGCAAGACAACCCTCCTAGAGACGGTGGCCCAGGCCTGCATCCTGGGCGCCATGGGGCTGCCCGTCAACGCCCGGGAGGCCGTCCTGGAGCCGGTGGATGCGTGCTACTACTTCTCCCGCCAACGCCCCCTGAGCGCCGGCGCGTTGGAGGGCTTCCTCACCTCCTTTATGCCCCTGGCGCTCGACGGCGACCGGAAGGTGGTCCTGGCCGACGAGCTGGAGGCGATGACGGAGCCGGAGGCGGCGGCTGCCGTGGTCGCCTCGTTCCTGGACCTCCTCCGGGAGAGCGGGAGCTACGCTGTGGTGGTGACCCACGCCGCCCGGGCCATCGCCGGGCGGACGGAGGTCCGCGTGGACGGCATCGAGGCGCGCGGCCTGGATGGGGACTTCAACCTCCTAGTGGACCGCACGCCCAAGCCCAACCACATCGCACGCTCCACGCCGGAGCTCATCCTGCAGCGGCTCTGCGCCCTCCGGGAAGGGGAGGAGGCCCGCCTGTACCGGCGCATCCTGGAGGGCCTGAAGGCGTCCTAGCCGCCCTCCCGGACGCCCACGACGACGTCCACGGGGATGCCGTAGACCCTCCTGTGCTTCGTCGTGCGAGGCCGGAGGCCCGCCTCCGCGAGGGCGCGGGCGGGGAGGATGGGGCGGCAGTCGAAGATTTGGGGCCAGGCGCCGTGCAGCCTTTCGTAGAGCCGCCCCATCGCGGTCTGCTCTCCCTCCTTCGACATGCTGACGAGTCCCACGCGGCCGTCGGGGCGGAGCACCCTCCGCACCTCCCCCAGGACCGTCGGGATATCCGGCGTGTCGAAGAGCTCCAGGACGAAGCTCATGAAGACGGCGTGGAAGGATTCGGGCCAGTAGGGCAGATGCGCGCCGTCGCCCTGTGCGAGGGCGGCCCTCCTACACAGCCCCGCTCGTCCCAGCCGCCTCCGCGTGGCGGCCAGCATGCCACGGGAGAGGTCCAGGCCGCAGGCCCAGCCCGTGGGGCCGACGCGTTCCGCGAGTTGTTGTAGCCCGCGGCCCGTGCCCACGCCGATTTCCAGGACGGTCTCGCCCGCCTGGACGTGCAGCCCGTCGAGACCCTCCTCCACGCAGCGCCGCTGGAACGCCCATTCCAGGTCGTAGAAGGGGCTGATGCGATCGTAGAGGCGGGCCGCCTGGGCCTTGGACCGGGGGACGGGCAGGACGGTCGGCACCGGGGGGTCCCCCACCGCCTCACCCCACGCCGATGAGCGTGAGCATCCGGTAGACGAGGCCGCCCGTGACGAAGGCGACCGCCAGGGTGAAGGCGAGGATGCCCAGGATCCCCTTCAGCCCCAGCTCCTTGTGAATGACCATGACGCTGGCGATGCAGGGGATGAAGAGGGTGATGACGACCATCCCCACCACCGCCTGGAGGGGGGTCAGGGCCATGTGGAAAAAGCCCGCGGCGCCGAAGTCCCGTCGGACGAAGCCCATGAGAAGGGCCGTGGCCCCTTCCGGGGGCAGGCCGAGCCACCCCACCACCAGGGGCGCCAGGGCCCCCTTCATCGCCTCCAAGGCCCCCGTCACCAGGAGAACGCTAATGATGAGGGCCCCCAGGAAGAACAGGGGGAAGACGTCCTTGATGAAGACCCAGGTGCGGAAGCGCGCCTTGCGGAGCACCGTCCGCCACTGCGGCATGCGGAGGGTGGGGAGCTCGAACATGAGGTCGGAGCGCTCCCCCGGGACCATGCGGCTCAGAAGCGCGCCGATGATAAGGAAGACGCCCAGGATGATGCCTCCGTAGAGGGCCCAGTAGGCGAAGCCGAGGCCCGCCAGAAGGACAAGGATGACGGCCATCTGCGCGGAGCAGGGGACCGCCAGGGCCAGGAGGGCGATGGCGATGACCCGCTCCTTCCCCCGGTCCAGCATGCGGGTGGTGACGGTGGCCATGGTCACGCAGCCGAAGCCCAGGACGATGGGGATGACCGCCTTCCCGTTCATGCCCATGGCGCTAAAGGTCCGGTCGGCCAGGGTCGCCAGGCGTGGGAGGTACCCCGTGTCCTCTAGGATGGCCATCAGGACGTAGAAGGCGAAGACCAGAGGGAGGAGGAGGCCGAAGACGTACGTGACGGTCATCGTCAGGACCCCGAACTCCCCCGCCAGAATCGTGTACAGGGGGCCCGACAGGAAGCTGGACAGGAGGCCTCGCACGGCGGGCTCGTAGACGCCCTGGAAGACCACCACCTCGGTGAACGCCACGAGGTCCTGCGCCACGAAGGTCCCGATGAGGTAGAACACGGCCCCCAGGATGCCCAAGGCCAGGGGCACGCCGGTCAGGGGATGAATCATGAGGTCCGAGAGGCGATCGGCAAGCCCCCTCCTGGGCGGGAGCTCTACCAGGGCGCCCTGCAGGATGGCATCGATGCGGCGTCTCCGGGCGACGGCATCCCTTCCCGCAACCGGGGAGTCCCGGGCCAATGCGGCGTCGCCTCCGACCGCCGCTTCCACTTGAAGGGTGGGCACCGCTGCGTTCACAAGGCCCGAGAGGGCCCCTACGACCTCCTTCACCCCGACCCCACGAGTGGCCACCGTCGTCAACACCGGCCCGCCCAGCATCGCGCTCAGCTTCCCTACGTCGATGACGATGCCCGCCTCCTCCACCTCGTCCCACATGTTCAGGACGTGCAGGACCGGCCTCCCCGTCTCCTCGAGCTCCAGGGCGAGCCACAACCCCCTCTCCAGGCGGGTGGCGTCCATGACGTTGACCACGACGTGGGCGGCCTCGACGGCTCGTCGCACCTCCTCTTCCCCGTTGGAGCCCGCCAACCCGTAGACCCCGGGGGTGTCCACCACGAGGCAGTCCCCCATCCGCGCGTGCTTGAGCCCCAGGGTGGTCCCCGGGTAGTTGGAGGTCTCCGCGAACTGGCGGGTCAGCTCTCCGAACAGCACCGACTTCCCCGTGTTGGGATTCCCCACGAGGGCGATGGCGCAGACGCCGCGCGGCGTCCTCTCGCGACGCCCGTGGTCGTGCCTCATGGGTCCACCCGCACCGGGGAGACGACGATGCGCTCCGCCAGTCGATGGCCCAGGGAGAGGTCCATCCCGTCCTTCCGAATGACGACGGGCCCGTGCCCCAGCCGTTGGATGCACTGGACCTGGGAACCCTCGAGGATTCCCAGCCTCAGCAAGTGATGGCGGACCTCCGGATCATGGACCTCCTCGATCTTCACCGTCTGGCCCGAGTTCACCTCCGCCAGGTTCACGGCCGCCCCTTCCTTTAGGCAGGCCGAAAAGAGGAGGGCCCGGGCTTGCTCTTTGCGTATAGACTATACTTACAAACACGTGCGGCGAGGCCTGCGTCTCACTCCACGTCAAAGTAGATGCGGAGGGTCGCCCGGTAGTCCGTCACGTCCTTCCCCTCCAGCCCCATCTCCAACTCGGACACGCGGGCCCACTTCATGTTCCGAACCGTCTTGGCCGCCGTCCTCACCGCGTTGTCCGCGGCCTTGGCAAAGCTCTCCTTCGAGACGCCCACAACGTCGATGACCTTCTGCACCATGGAGGCACCCTCCGGGGGGAGAGGGCGTGTCTCCTAGATAGCTGCTGCCCCCATCGGGGGACCGGCGCCCTACTTCACCCCCGTGACCACGACGACCTCCATGCGAAGGGTCACTCCCTCCGACGTGAGGTGGGGCCGCAGGGCGTCCGCCAGCTCCCTCCGCAGCTGCCGCGCTGCCGCCTCCCCCATCTCCGCCACCTCCACGGAGCCCTGCAGCTTGTAGTCCAGGTAGGCCTCCAGGGTGGGGTGGGCCTGGCGCTCAAAGGTCAGGAAGACCTCGCACGCCCGGAAGCCAGCCACCTCCATCTCCTCCAGGGCCCGGAAGGGTTCGCGAACATCCTGCCACCGCTCTTCCACAAACGCGTTTGCCTCACGGATGCGGCGGGTGGCCTCGGAGGGCTCCGCCACCTTGTGTTTCGCCAGCACGTCGTTGAAGAGCGGGATGAGGGCGGGCGGGTGTGGCCCCTCGTGGTTGTACGTGAGGCGCCCCCCGGGCCGCAGGACCCGGTGGGCCTCCCGGAGGGCCTCTTCATAGCGGGCCGAGCAACAGAGGGAGTAGTTCCCGATGACGTGGTCGAAGGAGGCGTCCGGCAGGTCCAACTCCGCCATGCTCATCCGACGGAACTCCACGTGCCCGGGGGCCTCGGACTCCGCCTTTTTCCGGGCGACCTCCAGGAGGCCCTCCGCCGTGTCGACGCCGAGGACGTACCCCTCCGGGCCGACCTCCCGCGCGGCACGGAGGGCTGCGATGCCCGTGCCGGTGCCTATGTCCAGGACCCGGGCGTCCTCTTGGATGCCGGCCCTCCGGACCAGCTCCTCCGCCCGGGGCCCAAAGATCCGTGCCCGCTGCTCCTCGTACACGCCGGCGACCCCGTCCCAAGGGGCCTCCAGGGTCCGGTCCGCCTCCTCGGCGTCCACTGCCCGCACCTCCCTGACCACGGACAACCGGGTCAGGGCTTAAAGTCTTAATATGCAGCGCTCCCGTCGCCTTGGCGGAGAAGAGCACGGCACGCATTGTCATTCTCGGGGGAGGAATCGGAGGCGCCTTTGCAGCCCAGGATTTATCACGGAAGCTCAAAGGCCGCGCGGACATCACGCTGGTGGACCGGGAGGGCCGACACTACTTTCCGCCAAACTATCCGTGGCTCATGATGGGCTGGAGGCGTCCCGACCAGGTGTGGAGGCCACTGTCCCGGCTGAAGGCCCGAGGCGTCCGCGTCCGCGAGGAGGAGGTCGTCGCCATTAACCCAGCGGAGCGGGAGATCGTTACGGACGGAGGGACCCTTCCCTACGATTACCTCTTGGTAGCCACCGGAGCCCAGCTCGAGCCCGCGGCCATCCAGGGATTCGCCGAGGCCGCTCATCACCCGTACGACATGGAGGGCGCCCTCCGCTTGGGTCAGGCCCTCCGAGAGTTCCAGGGGGGCAAGGTGGCGGTGGGCATCTCCCAGCTGCCCTTCAAGTGTCCGGCCGCGCCCTACGAGACGGCGTTCCTGATGGACTACTACTTTCGGCAGCGAGGCATCCGCGACCAGGTGGAGATGGAGTTCTTCACGCCGGAGGCCTTTCCGCTCCCCGCCGCCGGCGAGGCCATCGGAAGGGGAGCCGTGGCCCTGATGGAGGCAAGGGACATTCCGGTCCACGTCAAGCGAGAGATGGGGCACGTCGATCCCGAGGGCGGGATTGTCCACTTCAAGGGAGATGCGCGCATGGAGTACGATCTCCTGGTCGCCATTCCTCCCCACACGACGTGCCAGGCGGTGCGGAACTCGGACCTCACGAAGGAGGGACCCTGGATTCCTGCGGATCGCTACACCCTCCGCTCCTCCTTCGACGACGTCTACGCCGTGGGCGACGTGGCGAGCATCAAGACGCCGTCCGGGAACGTCCCCTTCCTCTCAAAGGCGGGCGTCTTTGCCCACGGCCAAGCCAAGGTGGCCGTCAGAAACATCGTGGGGGACCTCATGGGTGGGGACGGCGCCCGCTGGGACGGCTACGGCATCTGCTTCGTGGAGACCGGGTACGGAAAGGGAGGGATGGTCCGAGGCAGCTTCTTTGGGGAGGGCCCACCCCCGGTGACGATGCGGAAGCCCAGAAGGCTCTGGCATTGGGCCAAGATCCTCACGGAGAGGCGTTGGCTGGGCCGCCTTTTCACGTGATCGGGGTCCGCGGCTACTCCAGCTCGGCCCCGCAGACACCGCAGTGGGCGAACTTGGAGGGGATGCCCTTGGCCCCGCACTCGCCGCACTCCCGGACATAGGGCCCCCAGAGGAACGCGGGGGCGCCGCCCGCAGCGGCCTCCTCCCGAAGCTCCCGGTAGCGCGCGGGACGCTTTTCCACGAAGGCCTGCATGCCCTCCCACGGCTCCTGGGAGGCGAAGTGGATGGAGAGCCAGTCCCGGGCGTGGCCGATGGTGTTGTACCACGCCAGGTCCTTCCAGAAGTTGACCTGCTGCTTCGTGTAGCGGCTGCACTCGGGGAACTTCTCCACCAGCTTCCCGGCCATCTCGGCCACGGCGTCGTCCAACGCGTCGTAGGGGACGACCCGGTTCACGAGCCCCCACTCCAGCGCCTGGGCGGCGGGGATGCGTTCGCAGAGGTACAGGATTTCCCGGGCGCGCCGGTCCCCCACCAGGAGGGGGAGCCATTGCGTCGCCCCGCCCGCGGCCACGCTCCCCACCCGGGTCCCCACCTGCATGATCTCCGCATGGTCGGCTGCGATGGCGAGGTCGCAGGCCATCTGCATCTCGTTTCCCCCGCCGGCCACGATGCCGTTCAGTCGGGCGATGCTGGGCTTGCCGCAGTTCCTCAGGGCGTCGACGGCGCCCTGAAACTCCCCCATGTACTTCCAGTAGTCGTGGGGCCGCTGCGTGTAGACCTCCGCGTACTCCTTCACGTCCCCGCCGGTGCAGAAGGCCTTCTCTCCCGCCCCCGTCAGGACCAGGACGGCCACGGCGTCGTCGTACGCCGCGTCCCTGAAGGCCTCCTGCATCTCCCGCAGGGTCAGGGTGGAGTAGGCGTTGTAGACGTCCGGGCGGTTGATGGTGACGCGGGCCACCCAGTCGTCCTTCTCGTAGAGGATCTCCTGGAAGTCGAATTCCTCCGGGGTGCGTTCCTTGATGGGATCCCTGGGCATGCGGCGGGATTGGACACTTCGCTATATACGGGTTTGCGGGGAGGAGCGGGGGGCGCGCTTCGGCGCACCGAAAACTATAACGCCGTTGTGGATAATTATATCTTGTAGCTACGACATAGCCATTATGTAGCCTATTGGGGCCTCACCGTGCCGCAAGACCTCTTGGAGCAGGCCCGTGAGCGAGCGGAGGACTTAGACTTCAGCTACGTCGCCCGCTGGAAGGAGGAGACCGGGGGAAAGGCCCTGGGGCACTTCCCTGTGTACGCCCCTCAGGAGATCATCCACGCCGCAGGGATCCTCCCCGTGGGGGTCATGGGGACGTGGGGCCTCCTGGACGTGGACTACGCCGACTCCCGGATGCAGTCCTTCGTCTGCTCCGTCTCCCGCAGCACCTTGGAGCTGGGGCTGACGGGTCACCTGGCAAACCTGGACGGCATGGTCTTCACAGACATCTGCGACGTGGCCCGCAACCTCTCGGGCGTCTGGGCGCGGAACTTCCCTGACACCCTCGTGGACTACCTCCACTTGCCGCAGAACGTGACCTCCCCCGCGGCGGTGCCCTACCTGGAGCGGGAGCTGGGCCGATTCCGGCGCCACTTGGAGGTACTCACGGGGGGTCCGGCGGAGGACGAGGCGCTGCAAGCGAGCATCGACCTCCACAACCGGCAGCGGGCCCTCCTCCAGGAGGCCTACGCCCTGCGGAAGGCGTCCCCGTGGCTTCTCCCGGCCCACGACGCCTACCTTCTCCTGCGCGCGGCGGCCCACATGCCCGTGGAGGAGCACGTGACCTTCCTGGAGCAGGCCCTCCGGAAGGTGCGGGATCGTCCCACCAAGGCCCGGGACAACATCCGGGTCCTGCTGCTGGGCCCCTTCTGCGAGCAGCCCCCTCTAGAGCTCCTCCGGGTGCTGGAGGAGGCGGGCTGCTACGTGGTGGACGATGAGATGCTGGCGGGCTACCGGTGGTACACGGAGCCCATCCCGGCCAACGGGAACCCCCTGCGCAGCCTGGCGGAGAGCTACCTGCAGCGGGCGCGCCTCTCGTCCGTGAGCTTCCCCCGCCGCCGACGCCGGGACGCGCTTCTGGACTGGATGGAGGCCTCGGGGGCCCGCGGCGTCCTCTTCTGCTCCGCCAAGTTCTGCGAGCCCGCCCTCTACGACTACATCCTCTACAAGGAGGCGCTGGAGGCGGCGGACGTGCCCTACCTCCACCTGGAGTACGAGGAGAAGATGAGCGCCTTCGAATCCGTGCGGATGCAGGTGGAGACGTTCGTAGAGTCCATCCTGTTCGCGTGAGGTGAAATCATGGCGCTGCGACACCAGGACGCGGGGAAGGTCGTGCAACGGGAGCTCATGGGCGGCTACTACCGGGACCTGGAGAACGGCGAGGGCCCCGTGGCGTACCTCTTCGTCCCCGGCAACGTGGTGGAGGTCCTTCGCCCCTTCGGCTTCCGGGCGGTCTACCCGGAGATCAACGCCCTGCAGTGCGGGGTGAAGAAGGTGGCGGGGGACAACATCCTCCGGGCGGAGGACATGGGCTACTCCAGCGACGTGTGCGGCTACGTGAAGAACGACGTGGGGATCTACCTGGGCGGCGGGGAGACCCCCTCCGGCCGCATCCCCAAGCCCGACCTCCTGGTCTGCAACTTCTCCGGCTGCAACACGTTCATCAAGTGGTTCGAGGCCCTGGCGGACTTCTACGACGCCCCCCTGTTCCTTCTGGACATCCCCTACGTGCGGGCCGAGGAGACGACGATGCAGGACGTGGAGTACGTCACCCAGCAGCTCTGGGAGCTGGTGGCGTACTGCGAGGGGGTGACGGGCCTCCCCTTTGATGAGGGGAAGTTGCAGGAGACCCTCCGCTACTCCCGCCAGGCGGAGGAGCTGTGGGCCGAGGTCCTGGCCATGGCGCGTCGCCGCCCCTCCCCCTTCGACGCCTACTTCGAGGCCCTCTTCTTCATGGCCCCCATCAACGTGCTCCGCGGCACCCCGGAGTGCGTCCGCTACTACGAGGTCGTGCGGGAGGAGATGGAGGAGCGCAGCCAGGAGGGCGTGGGCCCCGTGCCCGAGGAGAAGGTCCGCGTCGTGTACGAGGGGCCGCCCTGCTGGCCCCACTTCCGCGCCTTCTGGGAGCTCTTCAAGCCCTGGGGGGCCGTGGGCGTCGCCTCCACCTACTCCAAGGTGGGGGGCCTCTTCGACCAGGGCGTGCGCCACGACCCCCTCCGGCCCATGGAGAGCGTGGCGGAGTACGCCATCAACTGCTACACGAACTGGAACCTCGGCCTGCGGGGGGACCTCCTCCGCCGGTACGTGGAGGAGTACCAGGCCGACGCCATGGTCATCCACTCCGTGAAGTCGTGCCGCTCCTTCTCCGTGGGCCAGGCGGACCTCCGGGAGGCCTTCAGCCACGAGCTGGGCATCCCCACCCTCATGATCGAGTCCGACCTGGCGGACCCCCGCTACTTCCAGGAGGCCCAGCTGAGGAACCGGGTGGACGCCTTCTTCGAGAGCCTGGAGCACCAGCGTATCGTGAGGGGGTCGTGATGTACGTCGCGGGGGTGGACGCCGGCTCCACCACGACGAAGGCCGTGGTGCTGGACGCGGAGAACGAGCTGGTGGGGAAGAGCCTCCGGGCCACGGGGGCCAACGTGACGGCTGCCTCCGAGAAGGCGTACGAGGAGGCCCTGGCCGCCGCAGGGGTGCGGGAGCGGGAGCTCGCCTACGTCATCGGCACGGGATACGGCCGCTACAAGATCGCCTTCGGCGATGCGCAGGTCACGGAGATCAGCTGCCACGCTAAGGGCGCCCACTTCCTCTTCCCGAAGACGCGGACCCTGGTGGACATCGGGGGGCAGGACACCAAGGCCATCCGCGTCAGCGAGGAGGGGGAGGTCCTGGACTTCTGCATGAACGACAAGTGCGCCGCCGGGACGGGACGCTTCCTGGAGAACGCCGCCGCCGTCCTGGACCTGGAGCTGGACGAGATCGGCCCCGTCTCCCTCCACGCGAAGGCGCCCATTCGCATCACCAACGTCTGCACGGTCTTCGTGGAGTCGGAGATCGTCTCCCACCTGGCCCGGGGGCAGTCGGTGGCGGACATCCTCAAGGGGGTGCACAACGCCATCGGGGGTCGGACCATGGCCCTGGTCCGTCGCATTGGCACGGATCCGGAGATCACCTTCACGGGGGGCGTCTCCCGCAACGAGGGGATGGTGCGGGCCCTGGAGGAGCGCTTCGGGCGGTCCATCAACGTGAGCGAGCTGTCCCAGTACATGGGGTGCCTGGGGGCGGCCCTCTTCGCAGGCGAGCGAGCGCAGGGCGGGGAGCCCCGCAAGGGCGCCCAGCTGGAGGAGGCGGGGGGGAGCTGATGCGCATCACCGCGGGCCTCGACATCGGCGCCGGGACCACCAAGGCCGTCCTGATGGACGCGGAGGAGAGGGTCTTGGGTCGCGTGAGCCTGAAGACGGGGCCGTTCCTGGAGAAGGCGGCGGGCCAGGCCCTCCAGGAGGTCCTGGAGCGAGCGGGGGTCAAGCGGGAGGACCTCGCCTACGTCGCCACCACGGGCTACGGCCGCTACGCCTTCCCCGCGCGGGACATGCAGATCACGGAGATCACCTGCCACGGCCGTGGCGCCCGCCTCCTCTTCCCCGGGACGCGGTGCGTCCTGGACATCGGGGCCCAGAGCTCCCGGGCCATCCGGGTGGACGAGGACGGCCGCGTCCGGAAGTTTCGCATGAACGACCGCTGCGCCGCCGGGGCCGGGCGCTTCCTCGAGCGCATCGCCAAGGCCCTGGAGATGGACCTGCAGGAGCTAGGGGAGACCTCCCTGCAGGCGAAGGATCCCCAGCCCATCAGCAGCATCTGCGCCGTCCTGGCGGAGTCGGAGGTCATCAATCACATCACCCAGGGACGGCGGGCGGACGACATCGTCATGGGGGCCCACATCTCCATCGCCGACCGCGTCCTGGCCCTCCTGCGGCAAGTCGGCGTGGAGGAGGAGGTCACCCTCACAGGGGGCCTCTCCCTGAACCCGGGGATGGTGCGGGCCCTGGAGGAGCGTCTGGGGCAGCCGGTGAACGTCAGCGAGGAGTCGCAGTTCGCCGGGGCCCTGGGGGCGGCCTACCTGGGCCATTGGCGCCTGGAGCGAAGGGGGACAAGCTCTTAGTAGCGGGCCTCCCTCCCTACAGGGGAGAGGATGGGCTACCGCTTTCTCACGCTGGACCGGGAGGGGCGTCGGGCCACGCTGACCCTGGACCGCCCGCCGTTGAACGTGCTCCACCTGGAGATGCTGGAGGAGCTGGGAGGGGCGTTGGAGGAGGCGGACGCGGCCCCCGTCCGCAGCTTTGTCCTCCGCGGCAAGGGGAAGGCCTTCTCAGCCGGCGTGGACGTGGCCGACCACACGGAGGAGCGGGTGGAGGAGATGCTTCAAACCTTCCACAACGTCCTGCTGCGCCTCGTGCGCCTCAACGTGCCCACGGTGGCCCAGGTCCACGGGGCCTGCCTGGGGGGCGGCCTGGAGCTGGCCACGGCCTGCGACCTGGTCTACGCCGCGGAGAGCGCCATCCTGGGGCAGCCGGAGATCACCCTGGCCTCCTTCCCACCCTTCGGAGCCGCCCTCTACCCACGAAGGGTGGGCCTGGGCGGGGCCGCCGAGCTGGTGCTTCTGGGCCAGAACGTCTCCCCCACCCGCGCGGCGGAGCTGGGGCTGGTCAACGGGGTGGTGCCGGACGCGGAGCTCGCGTCGCGCGTGGCGGCGGTTTGCGCGACGCTGGAGAGCTACAGCGGCCCGGCCCTGGCCCTGGCCAAGCGGGCCCTCCGGGCGGGGTGGGAGGCCGGCCTAGAGAAGGCGGTGGCCGAAGCGGAGCGCCTCTACGTGGAGGAGCTCATGGCCACCCGGGACGCGAAGGAGGGCGTGGCCGCGTTCCTGGACAAGCGGAAGCCCGTGTGGGAGGACGAGTGATGCGCGCCGCGGTGCTCCACGGGAAGGGCGACCTGCGGGTGGAGGAGGTGGAGCCTCCCACGCCCGCGGCCGACGAGGTCCTGGTGCGCGTGGCCGCCTGCGGGGTGTGCCGAACCGACCTCCACTACCTCCACGGCGTCCCCACCTTCCAGCCGCCGCCCCTCATCCTGGGGCACGAGATCAGCGGGACGGTGGAGGAGGCCCCCGGGGGCGGGATGGAGGTCGGGCGGCGGGTCCTTCTCCCGCCCGTCATCCCCTGCGGGGAGTGCGAGTACTGCCGTCAGGGCCGAGGGACCCTCTGCCGCCGGATGGTCATGCTGGGCAACCACCGGAACGGCGGCTTCGCCGAACTCGTGACAGCCCCCATCTCCGCCGTCTTCCCCCTGCCTGAGTCCCTCCCCCTGAAGGAGGCCTCCATCCTCAGCGACGCCTTCACCACGCCCTACCACGCCGTCGTCAACCGGGCGGAGGTCAAGCCGGGTCAGACCGTCGCCGTCTTCGGCTGCGGGGGAGTTGGCCTGGCGACTGTCCAGATTGCCGCCCTGGCGGGGGCCCGGGTCGTGGCCGTGGACCTGGTGGAGAAGAAGCTCCAGCTGGCTCGCTCCTTCGGGGCGTGGGAAGTGGTGAACGCCTCGGAGGTGGAGGATCCGGTCAAGGAGATCCGTCAGCTGACCGGCGGGGGTGCCGATGTGGCCCTGGAGGTTATCGGACGCCCCGCCACCATCCAGAATGCGTTCAACGTCCTCAAGTGGGGAGGTCGCCTGGTGGTCGTGGGCTACACGGACAAGGAGGTCACCCTGAGTGGAGGCAGGATCATGTTCCGCGAGATGGAGGTGGTCGGCTCCCTTGGATGCGGACTCCAGGACGTTTCTCGGGTCATCGAGCTGGCGGAGCGAGGCCTCCTCCGCGTGGAGGAGATGGTGAGCCATCGCGCTCCCCTGGAGGAGGTGAACGACCTCCTGGGAATGCTGGACAGGGGCGACCCGGCGCTGCTCCGGGGCGTTGTGATCCCCTAGGGCAGCCCCATCCCTACCCCGATGGTGGCGGGGACATCGCTGACGGGGCAGGCACTGCGCCCGGCTTGAAGATAATGCCCAAAATTCCCCCCACGACGCCGAGGACGAGACCCACGAAGAGGAACCCCCCTCCCGCAATGAAGCTGACCAGCGAGAGGATGAGCACCAATACCCCCAGTCCCTTGGCTGTGGTCGGCCGCATCAGCATGACGAAGCCGCTCAGGAGGATGATCACTCCCAGGATGAGGCCAACGGACCCGATGGCAAAGAAGATCTGCTCGAGATCGATCCCAAGGTCTTCCATACCGGGAACCGAACCAATGAGCCCCGGGAGTTGGCCCGCCAAGAACATGAGGACGACGCCGTTCAGCAGGATGAGCACGCCTCCGATCATCGACAGGATGCTGGCCGCAACGGGTTTCTTATCGGGCACCTCCCGACCTCCGGCGGTGCATCTCCCCCTTCACTAAAATATCCTCTGGTCGAGTGTCGCTGAACGCTTGGGCAGGTGGATTCCGACCCCCCCATTCTTCAGGTGTTTCCAGGTCCGCGTCCCGGAGTTCGAGTTATCTACGAGGAGGGCATTGGCGGACCGATGCTCGAGTCCCGAGCCCAGCGTGCCCTGCTGGCCGCGTTCCTTGGCCTAATGCCGCTCTCCCTCGTCCTCTGGGTTCTGAAGGTCCCCTTCGCAATTCTTTTCGTGGTGACGGGCGTGGCCATCCTGCCGCTGGCCTACCTCATGGGACTGGCCACGGAGGAGCTGGGGAAGCACCTGGGCCCCGGAATGGGAGGCCTCCTGAACGCCTCCTTCGGCAACGCCACGGAGATCATCATCGCCATCGCGGCCCTGCGGGCGGGCCTCGTCCGCCTCGTGCAGGCGAGCATCACGGGCTCCATCATCGGCAACGTCCTGCTGATACTGGGGTTGAGCATGTTGGTGGGTGGCTTTCGCCACCGGAAGCAGGCCTTCGGGCGGCGCGCCGCCTCCACCCGGTCCACCCTCCTCATCCTGGCCACGGCGGGGCTGGTTATGCCTTCCCTTCTCCTCCTCTCCCACGGTCAGATCGGGGAGGACCTCCTCACCTCCATGAGCCTCTGGATCGCCATCCTGCTCATGGTGGCCTACGGGGGCGCCCTGCTCTTCAGCCTCCACACCCACCGCCACCTCTTCAACCCCCGGGGGGAGGAGGGGGAGGCCCCGGAGTGGTCCCGCCGCACGGCCATCGCCGTCCTGGCGGCCGCTACGGTCCTGGTGGCCGTGCTGAGCGAGGTCCTCATCGAGGCGGTGGAGGGCGCCATCGACGTCCTGGGGGTCAACGAGCTTTTCTTGGGGGTCATCGTGGTGGCCATCATCGGCAACGCCGCGGAGCACAGCAGCGCCGTGATGATGGCCTGGCGGAACCGGATGAACCTCAGCGTCGGCATCGCCACGGCCAGCAGCACCCAGATCGCGCTCTTCGCGGCCCCCTTCCTGGTGTTCGCCTCGATCCTCATCGGGAACCCCATGACCCTGGCATTCGAGGTGTTCGAGCTCATTGCCGTGGGCCTCTCCGTAGCGATTGTGGGCGCCGTGGCCAACGACGGCGAGAGCAACTGGTTCGAGGGCCTCATGCTCCTCATCGTGTATGCTATCATCGCCGTGGCGTTCCTCTTCCACCCCTGACTCGCCTGACGGCCTGTTAAGTAGGGTCTCTGTGATCTCAGCGAGATGGCCTTTCCTCTGCTCCCCCTCCTGGCGACGTTCGCCGCCTTCGTCGCCTCCCTCCTGGTCCCGCTCTTCCTGATCCCCGAGGCCCTTCGCCGGATGCGGGTCGTCCCCTGGAGGGCGCGCCTCGTGGGGTGGATCGTCTACGTCGGTGTCATCGCCGCGGTTCTGGCCCTGGGGAATCGCGCGGGGTTTCTCACCGTCAGCGGCCTGTTGGATCCCTGGCTCTGGATCCTGGCGGCGGCCCTGACCCTGGCAGCTGCTTGGGACCTCCGGCAGGTGCGGCGGCGCGTAGCGGAGCCTCGGTGAGCCCCTCGGAGACCAGGCCCCAAAGGTTAAGCCCCGCCATCCCGATGAAGTCCTGATGGAGGTCTACATCGACGCCTCGAGCCTCGAGAAGGAGGACGGGGACGTCGCGACCTTGTGCCTCTTCTTCGCCTCCGGGGAGGAGCCGCGGACGACGGTCCACGAGGCCCCGCGCTCCCGCAACGAGCTGGAGGCGAAGTACTTCGCCCTTGAGGGGGCCCTGGAGAGCCTCGTGGAGGAGGGCGCCACCCCAGGCCCGCTTCGAATCTTCACGGACTGCTGGATGCTCATCAACCAGCTCGAGGAGCGCTACGACGTGAAGGACCCCGGGTTCCTCGAGCACAAGAGGCGCGTGGAGGACCTCTTAAGCCGCTTCACGTCCGCCGAGGTCCTCTACGTCCCCAAGGCGGAGAACCCCGCCCACTTGGCCCTTGTCCAGGCGGCGGAGAAAAGAAGCTCGTCCTGAGGTCGACAGGCTACGCTTCGCCCCTCACTCGTGAGGAGGCGGAGGGAGCTCCGCGTCGAAGTAGGGATCGGGCGCCACGTACCCCGGAGAGCCGCGAGGCAGGACCACGCCGCCGACCCACCCGCCAACGCCTCCGATGAGCGCGCCGGCGGCTCCGAATAGGGCCGCGGCCGTGAGGAGGATGATGCCGGTGGAGGCCGACAGAACCAGGCCGAGCCCCTCCGAGAAGGACGTCACCAGCCCCGCCAACCCCTCCGAGGCCGACTCCACCTGGGAGGGCAGGGGGACGATGCCCAAGAGGACGACGCCCGCCAGCATCAGAGGCAGGAAGACCGTGAGGAAGCCCACCAGGGCCCCGCTCTTCCCGCGCCGTGCGAGGAAGCCGCCCAGGAAGAGGATCGAGGCCCACGCCACGGCCACCTCCGTGACCGTTGAGGGGACGAGGTAGGCGTAGGTCGCGTAGGAGAGGCCCAGGGCCACCAGGAATCCCAGGAGGGTCCATCCCCTCCCTCCCTTCTTACCCTGGTAGCCGTAATAGGGTCCCACGCGAGCGCGATGGCCAGGGGGGGTACTAGAAGAGTTCCCCATGGTTCTCAGAATCAGTAACGTCTCTGGACGGTCCTGCGGAGGAAGCCTTTAAGCGAACCAGGGGGCTAGGCCAGAGGGCCATGGCGGGAAGTCTGGCTGAGCTCGGGTACGCCCTCGGCCTCACGGTTGTGGTCTCCCTGAGCGGCGTGATGGTGCCGGGTCCGGTCTTCGCCGCCGCCGTGGCCAAGGGGTACCAGGACCACATGGCGGGGGTGTGGATCGCCCTGGGCCACGGGGCGGTGGAGTTCCCCCTGATGGCCCTCCTCTTTCTGGGGTTCGCGGCGGTGGCCGGCCTTCCGGAGGTGACCCTCGTGGTGGGCGTCGCCGGAGGGGCGGTCCTCCTCTACCTGGGCGCGTCCACCCTGCTGCGCCGCGAGCCTGGGGAAGGAGGTCCCATGCCCCACCACCCCCTCCTGCTGGGAATCCTGACCACGGCCTCCAACCCCTACTTCCTCATCTGGTGGGTCACCGTGGGACTGGCCCTGATCGTCCTGGTGTACCCCTTCGCCCTGGCAGGCTTCCTGGCCTTCGCCGTGGCCCACTGGAGCTGCGACCTGGGCTGGAACGGCTTCGTCTCCGCCACGGTCTACCGGACGCGTCGCTTCTGGACCGACCGGGTTCGGCGGGGGGTGAGCACCGCCCTGGGCGTCTTCCTCCTGGCCCTCGGAGGCTGGTTCCTGGTGACCTCCCTCCTCTAGTCGGCTTCCGCCCGTCGCGGGCCTAAGCTCCGACGTCCCGTACGGCCTGTACCGGGTCGCAAGGATTATGCACACCGGGACACATGGAGGAGGCGGTCGCGAGAGCCTTCCGAGGGATGAAGGGCGGGGGTGTGAGGCGGATGGGCGGACCGCAAGAGCCGGCTTCGGGAATCGCGGGCGACGTGGGCAGCATCACCTGCCCCCGGTGCGGATACGTGAGCCCCGCGACCGCCGATTACTGCACGAACTGCGGCACGCCCCTTGTCCCCACGGCCCCGCCCCCCCTGGCGGAGGCGGAGCAGCGGACCGGGCAAAGTCGCACACGCACGGGATTCCTCCTCCTGTTCATCGCTTTCATCCTCCTCGCCCTGCCGCTGGTCTCCATCGTGGGCACCATCCTGGCCATCGTGGCGGTGATCCTGATCTACATGGGGGCCGAGGCCTACGGGGCCCGCCACAAGCGGAACGTCCTGGCGGCCATCCTGCTCTGGATCGCCGTCTTCATTGGCATCGTCGTGGCCCTCGTCGCCCTCCTCGCCCCCGTCATCCTGGCCATCCTTCAGGGAGATTCCCTGGCGCCCTTCGAGAACGTCATCCTGACCCTGGCCATCGTCACGGCCGTGGGAGGTGCGCTCTTCGGCGTGCCGTACCTGCTCGTCGGCCACCGGCTCCTGGAGGGCGACCGCTCCCTGGGATGGGTGGTCCTCGCCATCCACGTGGCCAACGCCGCGGGCCAGGGCCTGTACGAGGGATTCATTCTGGAGTCCTCCCTCGAGGCGGTCGCCTCGGGGGACGTGCCCTTTCTGGGCCTGGGGCTCGACCCCTTCGGCTTCCTCTTCTCGCTGGTGAACCTGCTGTGGGCCCTCCTCTACTTCCGAATCTCCCAGCGGGTGGGCCCATCGCTGTCCCTTGGGACTTCCGCGGCGTGAGGGGAGGCGTCAGGACAGGGCCTTCGTCGCTTCCTCCAGGATGGTCAGGGCGCCCTCGATGTCCGCGTCGCCGATGCCGGAGTGGGTCACGCATCCGACGCGGGCCGCCCCCTTGGTCGTCACCCGAAGCCCTCGCGAGGCAAGCTCCTTCTGGAACGCCGCGGACGACACACCCAAGGGAGACACGTCGAAGATGACGATGTTCGTCTGCACGCTGTCCAGGTCCACGTCGACGGCGCCCAGGGAGGCGATTCTCTTGGCCAGCCTCCGGGCCCGGGCGTGATCCTCCGCCAGCCGGTCCACCATGGTGTCCAGGGCCACAAGGCCGGCGGCCGCCAGGATGCCGGCCTGACGCATCCCCCCGCCCAGGACCTTGCGGGCGCGCCGGGCTTCGCCGATGAAGCGCCGGGATCCCACGACCACCGACCCGGCGGGACAGGAGAGCCCCTTGGAGAGGCAGAAGGTCAGGGAGTCCGCCTCGCGGGCCAGCCGCTCCGGGGGGACCTGCAGCGCCACGGCGGCGTTGAAAATGCGGGCGCCGTCCACGTGGAGACGGAGGTCGTGATCCCGGGCTACACCCCCCACCTCCTCCATCTGTTCGGGGCGGAGGACCGTGCCCCCGGCGGCGTTGTGGGTGTTCTCCAAGCACACCACGCTCGTGGGCGGGAAGTGGAGGTTGGTCGGACGAAGGGCGGCCTCGATCTGCGCCCCCGTGAGGGCCCCGTAGCGGCCGGGAAGGACGCGAGGCGTGAGGCCGGCAATCCGGGCGATTCCCCCGCTCTCGTTGTTCAGGAGGTGGGCGTCGGCCTCCACGATGACCTCCTCCCCGGGCCGCGTCTGCGCCAGCAGGCTGACCAGGTTCCCCTGGGTCCCGCTGGTCACCAGGAGGCCGGCCTCCTTGCCCAAGCGCTCCGCCGCCCTCTCCTGGAGGCGGTTCACCGTCGGGTCCTCCCCGAACACGTCGTCCCCTAGCTCCGCCCCTTGCATGGCCTCGCGCATCTCCTCCGTGGGGAGCGTCACCGTGTCGCTTCGGAGGTCGATGGGCGTCATCTCCTCACCCGGCGGAGGACCCGCCCCGCCCTACTTAACCGTGCGGCGGAACGCTGACCAAACATGTATATAAGGTCCTCTCCCTGGGAAGCTCAACGGCTGTGGCGCAATGAAGGTTAAGAAGGGCGACAAGGTTGAGATTCACTACAAGGGGACCCTGGACAACGGGGACGTGTTCGACTCCTCCGAGGGAGGGAGTCCCCTTGCCTTCGAGGTCGGCTCCGGCAAGATCATCGAGGGCTTCGAGGAGCAGGTCGTCGGGATGGCGGAGGGGGAGGAGAAGTCCTTCCAGCTTCCGCCGGAGAAGGCCTACGGGATTCGCCGGGACGACCTGGTGGGCAAGCTCTCCCCGGACCAGGTGGGGGAGACGGACGTGAAGGTGGGCACCACGCTCCGCCTGGAGACGACGGACGGGGAGGTCTTCGAGGCCAACGTCACGAAGGTGGAGAAGGACGGGGTGACCATCGACCTGAACCACCCCCTGGCGGGGGAGAACCTCAACTTCGAGGTCAAGGTCGTGGGCCACGAGCGGCAGTAGACTCTCACCCGAGGCCCCCCGAGGACGGGTCGCCGGGCGGCGCTTGCGCAAGGGGGCCCGGGAAAACCCCAGGGAGAGGCTTCGAGAACCGCTAGGCGAGAGCGGCCTTGATGGCGGCGGCGGCCGTGAAGAGCAGCGCCACAACCCCGCCGTAAGTGGACGTGAACAGGAGGGCCGTGTTGAAGTCGTTCATGGACACGAGGAACCCCCCGCTGGCGGGCAGGGCCCAGGCGGCCACGGCCACAAGCGCCGCGAGCATGCCGATGGGGCCACCCATGATGCGGAGCAGGCTGGACCGGCGGCTGAGCAGGGAACGCCGCTCCCGCAGGGCGCCCAGGACCTCCTTCACGTCGGAGCTGAGGGCCGCCTTGCGCTCCTGGTAGACAACCTCCTGCTGGGCCGCCCCCCCCGCGTCCTTGGCAAGGATGGCGTCCAGGAGTTCGTCCAGCTCCCGTTCCAAGTAGTCCGTGGAGGTCTCGGCCTCCCCCCCGAGGTCGGGGTAGGCGGCGCCCATGAGCTCCTCTTCCAGGTGATCCTCCAGCTCGGCGCTCCAGCGGATGGCCGAGTAGCCCAGGCGGTTGTTCAGGACGCCCAGGGTGCGCTCCTCAAGGCTGCTCACCGCGGCATCGATCTTGAGCTTCATCATGAAGAGCCCCGCGGCGGCAATGGCCAGGAGAATCCCCACGCCCTGGAGGACGGTGCTGTAGGTGGCCAGCGAGAGCTCGGGCGGGTAAGCGTAGCCCAGGGTGGGAGCCAGGTAGAAAGCGAAGACCACGATGGCGGCAAAGGGCGCCCAGAAAAGGGCGTTGAGGAGCCTTGGAGAAAACCTTCCAGGGTGTTTGGGAGGGCTCGCCATGTCGACGCCTTGGAGGGCTCCCCTAAAGCGGTAATAAAGGTTCGGCCGCGATTCCCCGACCTGATAACACCCGGCTAGCCCTCGCCCAGCCCCTCCCCCAGGAGGGCGAATCCCGCCAGGAGCGACTCCAGCTGGATGCGGGCGTTGCTCCCCTGGAGCAGCCGGTAGTCCGCCTCCCCGATGCGGTCCACCATCTCCACCTTGGCCTCGTCGGGGAGGGTCAGGTCGTACACCGAGCGGTAAATCTCCGCCAGGAGGTCCTCCGCCGCCAGGCCGTACTCGATGAGGAGGTCGTCCAGCTGGCTGCGGGCCCCCAGGAAGTCCCCCTTCACGGCGGCCTCCAGCATCTTCCGGACGTCCTCGGGCCGGGCCGCCCCCGCCGCCCGATAGAGGGAGTCGGCGTCCACCGTGTTGGAGAGGGCGGCGGCCACTTGGAGGGCGTTCGTCGCCTTCCGCAGGTCCCCCTGGGCGACGTAGATGAGGGCCTCCATCCCGTCCTCCTTCACCTTCAGCCCCTCCGCCTTCGCGATGCGGGCGACGTACGCCTTCACGTCCTCCGGCTTCAGCGGGCGGAAGCGGAAGAGGGCGCACCGTGACTGGATGGGGGCGATGATGCGGGAGGAGTAGTTCACGGAGATGACGAAGCGGGCGGTGCGGGTGTACATCTCCATGGTCCGGCGGAGGGCCGCCTGGGCGTCGTTCGTCAGGTGGTCCGCCTCGTCTAGGAAGAGAATCTTGAAGCCGTGGCCGCCGATGGGGGCCATGCGGGCCTGGTCCTTGATGGTGGTTCGGATGACGTCGATCCCCCTGCTATCGCTCGCGTTGGTCTCGGCGAAGTTGCCCCGCCAATCCTCCCCGAAGAGGTCTCGGGCCATGGCGATGGCGCAGGTCGTCTTCCCCGTTCCGGCAGGACCGGCGAACAGGAGGTGGGGAAGGCTGCCCCGCTTCACGTACGCCTGGAGGCGGGAGACGATCTCCGCTTGGTTGACGACCTCCCCCAGGGTGCTGGGCCGGTGCTTCTCCACCCAGACCTCTTCCATCCGGGCCCCTGGGGCGAGGATGGGAGGGCGGGTTATAACCTTTTACGGGAGGGGGGGAGCGAGCCTGGGACCCTCGTCGGCGGGCGCATCCGTCGTCCCGACTCTCTCCTCCGACGTGTTGTCGCCCTCCGCCGCGTGGGCAGTTCCGCTGTAAGCCGAGATCTCGAGCAGCCCCTCGCCGACACGACCGCCGGCAATGGTCCCGGCCACTCGGACGGCCAGGTTGCCGAAGAAGCCGATGAACAGACCGATGGCGTACCACGGCAGCAGGTTCTGGGCGTAGTAGAACTTCACCATGGTCGAGCCGAGGATCACGGTCATGAAGGTCCCGAAGGCGCCCCAGTGCACCTTGTAGCGGCGCACGGCGAAGATGAGAAGCCATCCCAGAGTGACGCCGAGGAGGAGTATCGCTAGCTCGATGACCTCCGTGGGACCACCCGCAGGGCACGTGCGCCCTGGGCTACAAAAGCCTTCTCCCGTCGTTCTTCGCCCTGATTCCGACGAGCGCTCATTCCTCGACGGACTCCAGCCACGCTGCAAGGGAGGCGTGGGCGGCCTCCAAGTCCACGTCTCGCCGCTCCCCCTCCACGTCCTCAATCTCGAAGCTCGCTAGGGTGACCCGGTTCCCCTCCCGCCGCCACGTGATGAAGGTGCGGGCCCCCGTCCCGTGAAAGCTCGCCTCGATGAAGGTGGGCTCGAAGACCACGACCACGCGGTTCCCCTCCTCGTACATCCTGTACATGCCGTTGGCATCCACGTAGGCCTTGAGCTTGTCGTAGTCGACCGAGAGGGGTTCCACGGGAGATGACAGTAGTAGACGCGTACTTAAGGAGGCCTACTGCCGTGACCTGTTCCCCCCCATCGTCCGGTAGGTTCGACACCTAGAGGTGCAATTCATCAGCTGAGACGTGTCCCCGGGTTGTCGTACCGAGCGACTACGGCTGGAGGCGGCTGACGAAGAAATCCGTAATGGCGTTGTAGCACGCGACGCGGTTTTTGAACTTGAGGACATCGTGCCCTTCGTCCTCGAACATCAGGTACTCCACGTCCTTTCCCTTGGCCCGCAGGGACTCCACGACGTCCCGGGACTCCCGCTCCACGACTCGGGGATCGTTCTTGCCCTGGACGACTAGGAGAGGGCAGCCGAGGTCCTCCATGTACGTCTGCGGCGACCTCTCCACCAGAAAGTCCCGATCC
>CAYGBN010000007.1:0-20090 GCA_964348155.1 uncultured Methanomassiliicoccales archaeon | reverse complement strand
TTCTCCGGATCCCCCACGGCGACGGCGAAGTACGGCTTCCAGGTCTCCGGAATCCGCTCCATGAAGGTCAGCAGGTTGTAGGGGCCGAACATCTCCACAGCGGCCGCCCACAGCTCCGGGTGGCGGGTGGCCAGGGTGAGGCTCATGTAGCCCCCGTACGACCGGCCCACCACGCCCGCCCGGGAGACGTCCACCCGGCCGTCCTGGGGGAGCACCTTGGTCATGGCATGCACGTGGTCCAGCCGGTCCTCCCCGCCCCAGTCCCGGTCGACGGCCTTCATGTAGCTCATGCCGTAGCCCGAGCTCCCCCGCACGTTGGGCACGAACACGCCGAACCCCTTCATCGTGAGAAACTGAATGAGGGGCATGGAGAACCAGGCGAAGTCCGGGCGCTCCTGGCTCTGGGGGCCTCCGTGCACGTAGTAGATGAGGGGGCGGGGTCCCTCGTACCCCAAGTCGGCTGAGGGCAGGTACAGCCGGGCCGAGACCCGCGTCCCGTCGAAGGAGTCGTAGGAGGCGTCCTCTCCGGGAGACATCCACGCCTCAGGGACGCCCAGGACGCGCTCCCGCGTGTGCCTCTCCGCCCTCCGGTCCTCGCCAGTCAAGGAGTACAGCTGCGTCGGCGACGTCGCGGTGGAGAAGGAGAGGGCGTACCGGTCACCCGCCTTATCGAACCGCAGGGACTCCAGGACGCCGTCGGACAGCTCCCCGGAGCCGCACAGGACGGTGGCCAGCCGCATGCTGCGGGCGGCGTCGTCGTACGTTCCCTCGTAGTACCAGGAGCTTCCGTCGATGTTGTACCCGACGACGTACCGGTTGTCCTGGATGTGCTCCAGGCTCTCCATCTCCCCTTGTCCGGTGTGAAACGTCCCGCTGATGGGCACGGGTTCGACCTCCGCAGGATCTCCGAGACCGAGGTACCCAAGGCCCCCCGACTCGTCGAACAGATAGGTGACGAACAGCAGGCCCGTGTTCCCTCCGACGAACTGGATGTCGGAGATGCCGTTTGGCCTGACGGCCTCTCCCTCCTCCCGCTCCTCCATGGGTTTCCCGTAGAGGAGTTCGCGCTCCCCGGCCCCCTCCTGCCAGGAGTACAGGACGTGGTCGCCCGCGGTGTAGCCGTCAACCAGGACGGCCTTGGTGTGGTCCTCGTTCGCGCCGCCCACCCAGTTCCCCCACTTGCTCTCGCCCATGAAGGTCTCCTTCTCGGACGCGAGATCGGCCCGAAACGTGCGGAGCAGCTGCTCCTTGCGGGACTCCGCGACGAAGTACACCACGTTCCGCTCCAGATCCGGGTGGCCCATGTGCACGCGGTGGTCCGCAAAGGTCTCCTGGAAGACCGGCTCAGGGTTGCCCCCATCAACAGGGACGAACATGGGCTGGTAATTCTCGTCGCCGTGGTGGTCCAGCATCAGCAGGATGCGTCCGAGCCGGGGGAAGACATAGTAGGGAGAGCCCAAGACGAGGTGCGGGTTCTGCAGAGCGGTGTCCGGCGGGATCAGAGGCTCCGGCACGCTGCCGGTGGCGTCCATGGCGTAGAGGCTCATGTGGCCTGCAAGGTTGCTGATAAAGTGCATGCGGTCGCCCACGAGCTGCGGCTGGAGGAACAACCGCGCCGAGAGCAGCGATTCGATCTTGGGAGTGCCCATGGCTGCTGGGAGTTGACCGACCCGCATAATCCTTCGGAGTGCGGCCGCCACCTGGCCTCCGGCTGGCCTGCAGAGGGAGGGGCACGGTTGACGGTATCATCGGCAAGAGCGCGACTCAACGCCGCGACCGAGGCGGGGAGCTACCCCTACTTCGATCGGTATCTCGCCTTCTCCCCGAAGTAGTCCAAGACCCGGACCGGGGTCAAGAACCTCGCCGAGTGCTCCACGCCCGGAGGGATGACGTAGTCCTCCCCCTTCTTGTAGACCCGGGCCTCCCCGCCCACGGTCAGCTCCATCCGGCCCTCCAGCACCACCCCCCACTGGGCATAGACGTGGGAGTGGGGCGGGACGTCCGTGGAGGGATCCGCCGAGAAGAACACCAGCTGGTGGTCCTCGCCCTGGGCGATCCACCCCCGCACCCCCTCGAACGGGAGGTCCGCCTCGGGAAGGTCCGTGATGACCTTAGGATACTCTGGGCCCATGGCTTCACCTGGCCCTGCCAGGCCGGAGGACAGCATGCCGCCGCGGTACAATAGGCTTCGTCTGCTTGGGGGTGAGAGGCTCCTCCGGAACCTTATATAGCCGCCTGGCGGATGCGACGGCGTGGCGTGCGACCGGTGCGGGGAGGAGGCCGTGGCCTACATCCGCTACAGCGGCGCCCACCTCTGCAGCGACCACTTCCAGGCCTTCGTGGAGGCCCGGGTAAAACGGGAGGTGCGCCGGCAGCTCCGCCTGACGGACGGCGGCCGCATCGCCTGCGCCCTCTCCGGCGGGAAGGACAGCAGTGTGGCCACGTACCTCCTCCACGGCATCCTCGGTCCGCGGCCCGACGTGGAGCTCGTGGCCGTGACGGTGGACGAGGGCATCCGGGGCTACCGGCCTGAGAGCATCGGCGACGCGGAGCGGCTCTGCCGGGAGCTGGGCCTGGAGCACCACGTCCTAGCGTACAAAGAGCTCGTCGGCTGGGAGATGGACGAGGTCGTCCAGGCGGACCCCGAGGCCATCCCCTGCAGCTACTGCGGCGTCTTCCGGCGGAAGGGGCTCAACGTCCTGGGCCGCCGCGTGGGGGCGGACGCCCTGGCCACCGGCCTGAACCTGGACGACACGGCCCAGTCCGTCCTCATGAACCTGGGACGCGCGGACCTGGACCAGCTCTCCCGCATGGGACCCCACGAGACGGTGCAGCCCGGCCTGATTCCCCGGATCCAGCCCCTCCGCACCATCCCGGAGGTGGAGGTCTACCTCTACGCCCTGCTGACGGGCATCCCCTTCCACGACGGGGTGTGTCCCTACGCGGACCGAGGTCTCCGAACGCGCTACCGGGAGGTCCTCCACCTGCTGGAGCGCGACTCCCCGGGAACCCGCCACGCCCTCCTGCGCAGCCACGACCAGCTGCGCCCCCTCCTGGCGGAGGCGCATCTGCCGCCGGAGCTGGCTCCCTGCGCGCGCTGCGGGGAGCCCACGGTCAACCGCCTCTGCCGGGCATGCAGGATGGCGGAAGGCCTGGCTGGGCTTCAGGGAATCGCGTAGGCGGGGACCCCCTCCTTGACCTGGAATTGCCCCCGATAGACGAAGTACTCCACCAGGAAGTACACCACCATGACGAGGAGGGCGGCGTAGAGGATGTAGAGGAGCCGCAGGAAGTCCAGGAAGAAGGAGACGGTGGCGACGTCGAAGAGGGAGATGGTCAGGCTGATGAGGCCCCCGCTCAGCACGAAGTGGATCCAGGCCACGCGGCTTCCCTGCCGCGCCCCGCCGAAGAGGGCCCGGGGGGCGAGCCCCTTGGAGAAGAAGGCCGTGGCTCCGGCCATGACCACCACCAGCAGGCCGAAGGTAATGATCGTCCGCTCCAACGCCTGGAGGTCGAAGGGGAGGTCCAGCGGGACCTCCGACGGGAGCAGGTTGGGCAGGGTGCGGAGCGCGTAGACCGGGAGGATGATCAGCGGGATGGCGTTGCCGATGGCCACGAGGACGGCCTTCACGGGGTGGTACCGGGGAGGCATCTACCCGCCCTCCCAGTCCAGGGGCCGCGTGACGGCAAACCGCAGGCCGCCCGGGAGCTCCACCTCCAGCTCCAGGGTGAGATCCTGGGGGCCCGCCAGGAGGTCCTGTGCCTGCTCCTGGTCGAGGACGAAGGTGAAGTTCCCTCCCCAATCCGTTCCTAGAGGGATCGTTTCGTTGGCCACCCCAACCCGGCCCCCGGTGGCATTGCGGAGGGTGACGCCGAGGCTCGCGTTTCCGCTGAGGAAGTCGGGGGTCCCCACCACGTAGGGGACTGTCAGCTCCCACGACCCCATCACGTCAGAGACGGTGGCGTTGGCCACGTCCACCTCAAACTGGACCAGAGCGTCGAAGCGTTGCTCGATGGTCACCGAGGCCCCAAAGTCCACCAGCCCCCGGGTCGTGCTTCCGCCCACGCCCAGGCTGAAGGAGACGTTGGCCGGCTCCAAGACGATGAAGGCCAGGCCCACGAGGGCGGCCAGGTCGATGGGGATGTCCAAGGCGATGGTGCGCTCCTCCCCCACGGGGATGTCCACCGGCGGGGAGGCGTAGTCCGCCACCACGATGGAGTCGGCCACCACGGCCCGCACGGTGAAGGAGAGGTCGTTCAGGTCGTGCGTCAGCGGGGACCCCAGGCCGGGGATGGCGTAGCCCCGGTTTGTGATGTTCAGGGCGCTGCGCAGAAGCAGGACGCCGTCCTCGTAGCTCACGCCCCCCTCCTCCCCCAGCTCCGGGAGGTCGAAGGCGAGGGTGCCGGGGAAGGCCAGGAGCACGGTCCCCAGCATGAGGGCCGTGAAGGTGAGGGAGAGAAGGATGGACACGATGCGGATGAGGAGGAGGTAGCCGCGTCCTCGGACCGGCCGGGGGGAGGGACGCATGCAGACCCTGCGAGCCCGTTGCGACTCTTAACTGCTTCTCCTCCAGTCTCCGGCCTGATATCCTTGGCGGGAAGGGCCCCCATGCCACGCTTTTAAGTGGCCACCGGGGCATGCCCGCCCATGCGTCGCTGGCCCCTCGCGCTCGGTCTTCTCTTCCTGCTCGGTCTCTCGGGCCCCGCCCAGGCCCAAGACGTGGACGGCGACGGCACGGAGGACACGATGGAGGCGAACCTCCTGGAGACGTACGCCCCGTACCTCTACTTCCACCCGGAGGAGACCTACTTCCCCGTGTCCATAGACTTCGCCCTGGAGCACAGCGTCCTGGAGCGCTACAACAGCAGCGGGCCCCCCATCCCGGTGGACCCGGACCCCACCCCGGCAGAGCTGGCCTCCTACTCCACTCCCGCGAACCCGGAGGTGAACCCGGGGGACGTCTACTACCTGAACAACACCCGCGGCTCCATCCGGGACGACGCCGGCATCCTGTCCGCGTACCGGGCCGCCGAAAGCCCTGAGGTCGTCTACGGCCGGGTGATGACCGCCGACGGCGAGAGGGTCCTCCAGTACTGGCTCTTCTACGCCTTCAACCCGGGACGCTGGAATCACCACGAGGGGGACTGGGAGATGGTGCAGGTCACCCTCCAGGGAGGCAACCCCGTCCACGTCGCCTACTCCCAGCATCAGCACGGGCAGCGCCTGGCGTGGGCCGACGTGCTCGCGGACGGGACCCACCCTAAGGTCTACGTGGCCCGGGGCTCCCACGCCAACTACCCCCGGCCCTACCAGGGGCAGATCGGCATCGCGGGAGACCAGGTCTCCGACGACGGTCCCGTCTGGTCGCCCACGGATTACGAGGTGGTGAACGTAGGGGAGGCGGGGAGCCCCATGCCGGGGATGGAGTGGCTCGCCTTCGCGGGCCTCTGGGGCGAGTTCAACCTCCAGGCCTACGCCCGAGCGGAGGTCGGTCCACCGGGACCCGCCTTCCGAGCGGGAGGCGAGATGTTCGGGTCCCCCGTCCCCTGGGCCGAGGACCTGGACGTGCCCACCCGGGTCGACCTGGGCATCGAGTGGACCCTGGCCAACATCTGGTTCGTCTTCCTGGGCCTCCTTGGCCTCTCGGCCCTCCTGACGGTGATCCGCCTGTGGCGCGTACAGCGGCGGACGAAGGCGGGCGTCCGCACGTGGCCCTACGCTCACCTGCGCCCGCTGGACCGGAAGTCCGTGGGCCTCCTCCTGGCCGTCGCGGGCCTGGTCCTGGGGGTCGTCGGATTCTTCTATCCTTGGTACGTGGTGACCCTGGAGGTGGACGCCCCCGGGTTCCTGGTCACGGACGGGCCCGTGGATTTCCTGCGTGTAGGCGGGGTGGACGGCGTCCTGGTGAACCCCCTTCGGACGGGCGGAGAGGGGGACCTGGTAACGCTGGTGCCCTTGCCCCTTGCATGGATGTTCGTCATCCTCACCGCCTACTACTTCCTCCGCATCGCCGGCACGCGGACGGCCCGACGTCTGGGAGCCAAGTTCCTCGGGCGCGGCATCGTCTGGCTCCTCCCCTTCGCCCTCATCATCCTCTTCACCAGCACTCTCCTCGTGGGCCTGGCGGGACTGGACCTGGGTGGCATCCGGCCGGACGTCATCCTGCAGCCCGTGGCGGAGGACCCCTTCGGCGGGTCCACGTCCCTCGCCTACGAGGGCGGGAGCGCGCAGATCGTTTGGGGTCTCGCCCTGGGGTCCTACATCCTCTTCGCCGCGGCGGGCCTCATGGTCTTGGCAGCCCTGCTCTGCTTCTCGGAGCGCTACCACTTCCTGCCCCGGATGGAGTAACCCTCACCGCACGTCCAGGGTGGCCTCCCGGCCCGGCCCCACGGAGACAATCCCCACGGGCACCCCCACCTCTCGAGCCACGAAGTCCACGTACTCCCGGAGCGCCCCCGGCAGCTCCTCGTAGCCCGCCTGCAGGGCCTCCTCCCACCCCTCCTCGCCCAGGTCCTTCCAGCCCTTGAGTTCCTCGAAAACGGGCCGGTAGCCGGCGAAGGTGCGCATGTTGGCCGGGAACGCCCGACGCTCCGTGCCATCCTCCTGGTACGCTACACACACGCGGACCGGATCCACTCCCGCCAGGACGTCCAGCTTCGTCATGGCCAGGTGATCCAGGCCGTTCACCCGGGCCGAGAAGCGCACCATGACCAGGTCCAGCCACCCCACCCGCCGAGGCCGCCCCGTGGTCGTCCCGTACTCCCCCAGGGACTTGTCCCGGAGGTAGGCCGCCTGCTCTCCCTCCAGCTCCGCCGGGAAGGGCCCCGTCCCCACGCGGCTCGTGAAGGCTTTGGTTACACCGACGACCTCCTGGATGTGCCGAAAGCCCACCCCCGAGCCCACCGACGCGGCGCCGGCCACGACGTTGGAGGAGGTGCCGAAGGGGTAGATGCCGTGGTCGATGTCCAGGTGGGTGCCCTGGGCGGCCTCGAAGAGAACCCGCTTCCCCTCCGCCAGGGCCTCGTGGAGGAGCAGGGATGTGTCCGTGATGTACTCCCCGAACGCCTCGCCGTACATCAGGCACCCCTGCACCAGTCCCTCCTCGGAGAGCGTCTCCGACCCGCCGTAGGCCTGGATGAGGCGCTGCTTCATGGGGACCGCGGCTCCCACGCGTTCCCGTAGGAGGGCCTCGTCAAGAAGGTCGCCGGCCCGCACGCCGATGCGGGCCGCCTTGTCCTGGTAGCAGGGGCCGATGCCGCGCATGGTGGTCCCCGCCTTGAGCGAGCCCTTGAGCTTCTCCTCCAGGCCGTCCAGCACCTTGTGGTAGGGCATGACGAGGTGCGCACGCTCGCTGATGCGCAGGTTGTCCACGGGATAGCCGCGCCCCTTGAGGTCCTGGATCTCCTCCTGCAGGACGGCAGGGTCCACAACCACGCCGTTGCCTACGACGTTCAGCACGTCCCGCCGCACCGTGCCGCTGGGAAGCAGGTGAAACCGGAAGATCTCCTTCCCCACCTTCACGGTGTGGCCGGCGTTGGCCCCCCCATTGAAGCGGGCGATGACCTCCGCGTCCCGCCCGATGAAGTCCACGATCTTGCCCTTGCCCTCGTCTCCCCACTGGGTGCCCACAACGACGGTGGCCGGCATCGCGTATCCCGTGGGTGAAACGCGGAGGCTATTAAAGGGGGCTACGAGGCGCCTCCCCGCTCCCCCGTTCCAGGCGCCACGCGCTCCACCCGGATGGTCCCGTACTCCTCCGCCCCCAGGAGGCGGGAGGCGCTGTCCCCTCGCGCGCGGAGCTGCAGCAGGCCGTGGTCACCCAGGGTGGCGTAGGTGCTTCGTCGGGGCGCGTGGCGGGGCCTCCGCAGCAGCGGCAGGCGCACGCGGCGCCCCGCGACCTCCACGCCCAGAAGGTCGTTGAACCCCGCCACCCGGGCTATGTCCCGGCGCGGAATGTTGGTGACCAGGCTGCCCCCGCGCCCGATGAAGACGATCTCCCCCTCTAGGGCCCGGCCGTCGCGCCGGTAGCCAGCCTCCCCGATGTCCACTATCGCCTCCACCGGGGGCCCCACCTCCTCGGGCGGGAAGCCGAGGGAGAGGTGAGCTGCCAGGGACGCACAGAGCTCGACGGTCTGCCCTATGCGGGAGGGGGGCGAGGACCAAAAACGGGGGTTCTTGGCCTCGTAGACCGCCTCGACTCCGAGTTCCCTGGCAGCCGGCATCAGGATGCCGTTGTCAGGTCCCACGAGAAGCCCTCCTCGGCAGGCGAGGACGAGGGTCCGAGACTCCAAGCTGTCCACCGTGGGGTAGAGGAGGCCCACGTGGATGCCCGAGGGGCAGAGGGGGAGGTGGCTCTTCACGACGAAGGAGGCGCCACGGAGGTCCATGGGACGGACCTCCTGCGCGGCGACCACGACGTGGGCGGACGGGTTGACCCCGTGGATGCCCCGGACGACAGACTCCAGGGCCTCCCGGTGATGCGCTCCGTCGAAGTGAGCCAGGGACACGGTGATGTGGGCACCGTGGGCGGCCCTCCCCCCGGGCCTGGACTGCATGGACTCCCTCAACTGGACCTATTGTTGCATACAATATATAAATCCTACGATATGTAGCAGTAAGGGTGAGCCAGGGCGTCCCGAGCTCCGACGATGGGTTTTTATAGACACCCCCGGATTTGCGCCCTTCGAAGCTGACCTGGCTTCGGTGCGGATGGGGGCATCACGCTGCAGGAAGACGCGCTGCGGATAGGCACCCGAGTGGCGGGCCTCGACGACCGCCTGCAGGGGGGCATCCCCGTGGGGTTCATCGTTCTCGTCTCCGGGCCCGCGGGGAGCTTGAAGTCCAGCTTCGTCTACCGCATCCTGTACCATGAGGCCCTGGAGGGACGGGACGCCCTCTACGTCTCTATGGAACAGAGCCGGGAGAGTCTGGCCCACCAGGTGGAGAGCCTGGGCCTCGAGCCTGCCAAGGCACAGAGCCTCCGCGTGGTGGACATGCGGGAGCTCAGGAAGAGCCTGAAGGATGCGGAGGCCCGGGCGGACTGGTTCGCCGCCCTGTCGGCGCAGCTGGCCCGCTACAAGCAAGAGGCGGGCGTCGACCTCCTGGCCGTCGACTCGCTCAACGCCCTCTACGCCCTGACCGAGATCCGTGAGCCCCGGCGTCAGGTCTTCGACTTCTTCGAGGAGCTGCGAGGCGTGGGAGCCACGACCTTCCTCGTGGCCGAGACCCCCCGGGAGGCCGAGGGCCTTGGCCCCTTCCAAGTGGAGGAGTTCCTCTCCGACGGCATCGTCCACCTACGGATGCGCCCGGTGGAGGTCGGCCTGACAACGAGCGTCCGTCGCTCCGTGGGGGTGGTGAAGCTTCGGGGGGTGAAGCACGACCTCGACTACTATCCCCTGGTGGTGGATCGGGGGCAGTTTGAAATCGTGGGCGAGTGAGCCTGCCCGCGGGGCCTGGGGATGAACCCGTTCGCCCTCCTCTCCCTCGCTTCCCTGGCCATCAGCGCCCTCCTCATCGGGTACATCCTCTCCAAGAACCCTCGGGGCGCCGCCGCGCGGATCTACGTGCTCCTCCTGGTCGCCTTCCTGCTGTGGAGCATCCCCGAGTTCCTCCTGCGAGCCTACCCGGGGGAGGATCCCGCCACCCGTCGGCTGCTGGTCCGCCTCGCCTGGACCGGGATCTCCTTCATTCCCGCCCTCATGGCCCACTTCGTCCTCGCGTACCCGCGCCGTAGCTCCTTCCTGGAGGTCCCCTGGAGCTTCCTCGTCCTCTACACCCCCTCCGTGGTCTTTACCACGTTCCTGTGGGGCGGCGACCTCCTGGTGCGGGATGTGGTGGTGGGGCCCTTCGGGTTCTATTCGGCCCAGGTGGGGTCCCTCTACCTTCCCCTAGCCTCCCTCTACGCCCTCATCATTCTGTTGGCCCTCGCCTACCTCTATCGGGGGTACGCCCGGGCGGAGGACCGACGCGCCCGCCTCATGCTGGGCTTTGTCCTGGCGGGCTTCGCCATCCCCACGCTGGCCGGGACGGTGACGGAGGTCTACGGCCCTCTCCTCACGGCCACGGGGACGCGCCTGGGCTTCGGGACCCTGTGGACGACGCTGTTCCTGGCCTTCGTGGCCTACGCCCTTTTCCGCTACGGCTTCCTCACCATCGAGGCCTCCCCCGAGGTGCAGCCCGTGGCCCGCAGGCTCGGGTGGGCCTCCGGGCGCAACCACCTGGTCCTGGAGGAGGGTCGCCAGGGGAGCTACACCGCCTTTCGGGAGATGGTCCAGGAGGCCCCGGGGCTCTGCGTGACGCCCTTCCCACCGCAGCTCCTCGCGCCGACCTACGACCTGCACCGGACCCCCTTCCTCTGGCTCTCCGGCCAGCGGGGGTATCCACGGACGCTGAAGCCCACGTACCTGGAAGTGGACGTCCTCCACACGATCCTCAAGTTCCTGGCCACCAACCCGGGCTCCGCCGTCCTCTTGGACGACCTGGAGTACCTGGCGGAGGTGAACGGGGACCGGGCCCTCTTCCGCACGGTGGCCCGCGTGGCGGCGGAGGCGAGCAAGAACCGCTGCACGCTCATCTCCTCCCTTACCCCGGGAACGCTGGGGCCGGAGGCGATGGAGCGGCTCCGGGGGCTCTTCGACGAGGTGCAGATGCCCGACGGCGCGGGGGAGGGCGGCCAGGCGACCCTCACGTCGGCGGGGGCCGTTCTGTGGGAGGGCGAGCGGGAGGCGTGCTTCCAACAGGTAGCGAGGGCCCCCCACCCACGTAAGGCGCTGGCCACCACGGTGTTCCCGGATCGGTTGCGCAGGGAGGCCGGCTTGGAGGCGGCCACCTTCGTCTGGATCAGTCCCACCCGCCACGGAGAGGTCGCCTCGTACGACGCCTCTCGCCTTCACTACGAGGTCTATCGGGACCTGACCCGGGCGGTGGAGGAGGGAACGCTCCTCTACGTGGGGGAGCTGGAGGTCCTCGTGGAGCAGACGGACTTCCTGACGGTGCTGGAGTACGTCAAGCGGCTGGTGGATCTGGCGGTGGCGCGGAACGCCCTGGCAGTGGCGAGCCTCCGAGAGGGGGCTCTTCCGCGGGAGCAGGCCTCCGCCCTTCGCCGTCGGTTTGCGGGAAGCGCCTAGGACTCCTCGCCCTCGGTGAGGACCTTCCAGAGCCGTTCCTGGAAGTCGTACTCGGCGTGGACGACGCGCCGGATGAAGTGGATGACCTGGCCCTGGGGATCCAGGCCGTTCTTGTCGCAGTACTCCCGGTATCGGCGAAGCAGGTCGGCATCCATGCGGATGTTAAACTGGGCCTTCTCCCCTTTGCTTCGCCCTCCCATTACAGGCCCTCGGCGCTTGGCGGAACCTTTCATCATTATATCTACCTTTCCTACCGTCTGGCTCGCCCTCTGAGGCGGTGCTACAGATTGGTAGGAAAGATAGGATTTGTAGGAAGTGTTAAATATGTCGGACCGGTTACTCCCCGTGATAATCAGCCTTCGAAACAGGCTGCAGGGGAGGGCCGACGATGGCGACGGATCACCGGGTGATCTCCCCCGAGGGGGAGGGCGTGGGTGAGATGCGGAGCCCGACCGAGGCGTCGGAGAGCCCGACCTTTCGCCTGCCGGAGTTCCCCTCGCAGAAGTCCATCCTCGCCTCCTTCCACAGCATCTGGGCCGCCGTCGAGGAGAACCTGGACCTCTCCCTGACCTCCGAGGAGGCGCTGCGCCTCTTCCCCTCCTTCACGCTGTACGACATCCCCGACGGGACGCGCACCACCCTCACCGTCCGCCCCGACGTGGACGTGGGCATGGACGCCGCCCTCTTCTGCCTGGCCATGGTCCACACCCTGAAGAACCTGGGGGCGAGGGACTGCGTCCTCATGACGCACACCGCCTACAACCGGGCACGGGGGCAGGAGGGCCTGGGCCGCATTCTCCGCCTGCTAGCGGACGGCGTGAAGCCCGTGTCCGCCTACGCACGGAAGGAGCGCATCGGGATCGAGCTCGTGGGCCTCTCGGAGGACTACGAACTCCGGAACTACCTCCTGGGACGCCTCCCGCGCGTGAATGACGACGGCTTTCGTGCCCACTTCCTGGTGGACTATGCGGAGGAGGGGGTTGCGGACGACGGCCTCCGGGAACAGTTCGAGGCCTTGCCCGATGTGGACGTCTGCGTGAGGCACACGAAGCTCAACCTGTCGGGAGGCGGATGGATCCCCTCCAAGCTCCTTAGGGCCACCTTCCTCTACTCCCAGAACGGGTCCCTGTTCAGCAACTGGACCTTCGACGAGCTTGTGGCCCTCTCCACCCTCTCCCTGGTGGCGAAGCTCGTGCACACGGGGGAGGGCCTGGTGAAGATGTACGGGGACATCGACGAGGTGAAGGCCCGCTACCAGCTTCGAGAGCTCCGCCTCTTCAACGAGAGAATCCAGCTGCGGCCGCAGCCGAAGAAGCTCTTCGTCTTCGGGGCGCCTCAGGGGCTGTACCAGTTCTACTACTGAGGTAGGGCATGTACGACTTCACCGTTGTGGGCGCTGGACCTGCCGGGGCGGTTACTGCTTTCCTGCTTGCGAAATCAGGGTTCCGGACGCTGATGGTAGAGAGGCGTGAACTCCCCAGGAGGAAGGTGTGCGGAGGGCTTGTAACCACACATTGCGCCATCGACTTGCGTGAGATACTCGCGGAAGAGATCCCCTCAGGCGTTCACGTTGACCCCCCGAGCCTAACGATCTGGGCGATACCACCGAGTGGGCGAAGTGCCGGATTCCACATCCTGGACTACCCCATCCACAACATTGACAGGGCGAGATTTGACCACTGGCTGACCTTGAAGGCCATGGATGCGGGAGCCAGCCTTCTCACGTCTCATGAGCTCGTCCAGCTGAGGGAGGATGAAACCAGCGTGGTTACACGGTTCAGGGGCCCGAAGGGTTCTTCCTCATGGAAGAGCAGGTACGTTGTGGGGGCCGATGGGGTCTACAGCGCGTGTCGGAGAAGTCTCCTTGAGGAGCCCGCACAGGACACGATGTCGGTTGTCCAGGAGTATCACCCGGCGAGCGACGTCTTCGACCACTCCTTCTATCTGTTCTTCAGGGGCGACTTCTCGCCCTCGTATGCCTATGTGGAACCGAAGGGTGAGTCCACCATTTTGGGTCTCCTCGTGCATAGGAACTTCGGCCCCTCCGCAACGATTGGGATGTCTCGATTCAGGGCGTATCTCCGGAGGGAGTATGGGTTCGAGGATGGGGGACCTTCCCGTAGCGAGGGTTGGTCCATCCCCTTCGGCGACATTACTTTCGGAAGAGGGAGAGTAATCCTCGTGGGCGACGCCGGGGGGTTCACTGATCCTCTGACGGCCGAGGGAATCTATGGCGGTGTTCAGAGTGCAAGGGTTGCGGCCTCGGCCGCGTCGGCTATCGATGGCGGCGGGACCACCCTGGCGGAGGCCTTCGCCCGGGCCGCACTTCCTCTCGGAGAGAGGGTAAGGGAGATCACAGCGAGAGTGAGATCCCTGACCGACGAGGAGAGGGAGGAGAGAATCTACGCTAAGATGGCGAAGCTCGGTGAGACGCTCCGCATCGAGGGACAGGGAGTACGAGCCCACCAAGGGCCCCAGATTCCCAGCGAGGACCGGAGGTCGTTATCACCGGTGCCAACAATAACGAAAGCTTGAATACGTCACGCGCCGGACCTGCCAGATAGCCGGCATATGATCATCGCCGCCAAGGCGGCAGGCCCATGGTCTACAACGCGCTAGTGCAGCTGCCCCTAGCCACCTTTGGGGTCTGGCTCTTCATCGGAGCGTTCCAGATCTACAGAGGAAGAATTCGGACCATGACAGAGATCTCGTTCATTCTGGGTTCTCTGGCGTTCGCGGGCTACGCCATTTCCGACTGGCTATTCTTCCAGTCCGCCAGCGGCGATACCGCATTCCTCATGGCGAGAGTGTCCATCAGCTTCGTGACTGTTGCGGCCTTCTTCTTCATGCTCTTCACAAAGCTCTTCCTGACGAAACCCAGCCGCACGGATGTCATCGCGACCGTGCCTTTCCTCGGGGCGATGGGCTTGGTTTGGGGTGGGATGGTCACAGGCGTGGTGTCCGTCGACGCCGCGTGGGGATGGAATGCCCAGTTCGCCCAGTACTTCTTCCTTGCATGGATTAGCTACGTTGTGGTCTACGTTTCCATCGGGACATGGTACATGCACAGGACTCACGTCGTCGTAAGGGAGAGCAGTCGGTTCCTAAGCCGCCGTGTTCTAGGCATCACCGTGTCCTTTCTCTTGGCCCTTGGACTCGGCTTGGGTACAAACACGGTCATTGAGGCCCTTGAATGGGAGTTCATGCCCCTCTTCTCCAGCACCCTCCTCCTCCCTGGCTTCATCACCTTGTATGTCCTCATGCCCGTCTCAGCCGAGCGCATCTCCGGCGTCATGCGGAAGTGGAAGAGCCGCATGTACAACATCCTGGGCGTCTACCTCATCTACGAGAACGGCACCCTCATCGCCTCCCGAACCTCCATCCAGAACGAGGCGGTGGACGAGGACATCTTCTCCGCCACCCTGGATGCCATCCAGACCTTCATGCGCACCTCCTTCCCCCTCCTCTTGGGGAAGACCCTGCGTCGCATCGAGCACGGCGACGTAAAGATCCTCATCGAGCGAGGAAGGCGCTCCTACCTGGCCGTCATCATCCAGGGGCACGACTCGGACACCCTGTGGATCAAGATGCGGGAGGCCGTGGAGCGCTTCGAGGCCACCAACGAGCTGACGCTGGCGGACTGGAGCGGCGTCACGGACGAGTTGACGCAGGTGGGGGAGACGCTGGAGGACCTCTTCGAGGAGCGGGCCCTCTTCGCCTGAGCCTCAGGCCGCCTGCTTCATCTGGCTCCTGTACATTCTGAGGAGCTCCTCCACGCTGGTGGCGTCCCGGGGCTTCTTGTCCTCCCGCCAGCGGCCCGTGAAGCGGGGAAACCGGATGGCGAGGCCCGCCCCCTCCTTGAGGGCGCCGCGGGCGGCGGTGTGCGTGGGGCTTAGCGTGATCTCCGCCCCCAGCACCTCCAGGACCACGGCGGGCTCGAACCAGGCGTCCGCCTCCAGCTCGGAGTCCACCCGGGGATGCACCACCTCCAGGCGGTGCGCTCCCAGGCTGTCGGGGAGGGCGAAGAGCGTGGCGTCGTCGAAGCCACTGCCGAGCTTGCAGGCCGTGCGAAAGCGGTCCTCCTCCGGGTCGTAGGCCGCCATCAGGAGCGCGCCGTAGGTCCCGGCCCGGCGCCCCCGGCCGGCGAAGGCGCCCACCACCACCAGGTCCACCGTGTCCGCCATCTCCGCCTTGTAGTCCCGCTTGTACTTGATCCACTGCCACCCCCGCGCTCCCGCCCGGCACGCGCAGGCGAGGTCTTTGGCAATGACGCCCTCGCACCCCCGCTCCACGGCCCCGTCGAAGAAGGCCTCCGCCTCCTCCTGGCTGTCCGTGATGAGGACCTTCGCCAGTCCCACCCCTTCCGTCTCCTGGATGCACCCCGCCAACGCTTCGCGACGCCTGGCGTAGGGTGCCTCGAGGAGCTCCTCCCCGTCCAGGTAGAGGCAGTCGAACAGCAGGAGCCGCACGGGGGTCTCCTCCATGGCCTCCGCCAGCCCGTACTTCCTTCCCCGACGGGTGGAGACGGCCTGGAAGGGGAGGAAGGCGCCCGTGTTCACGTCCACAGGCACCGCCTCACCCTCCAGGACCCCTTCCCGCCCCTGGAAGGCATCCCGGATCCCCTCCACCAGGTCCGGGAACTGCTCCGTCAGGTCCTCCAGGCGCCTGGAGAAGAGCTGCACGGTGCCGCCCTCCACGTGGGCCTGGATGCGGAGCCCGTCGTACTTGTACTCCAACGCCGGCCGCCCCATCTTCTCGAAGACCTGGTCCAGCGTCGGCAGCCGCTCGCAGAGCATGGCCCGCACGGGGACGCCTACGCGGAGGTGCACCGCCTCCAGGCCGTCCAGCCCCTCCTCCGCCAGGACGCGGGCCACGCGCCCCAGGTCCGACGAGACGTTGTACGCCCGCTCCACGGCGTCCCGCTCTTCCTTCGTGGCAAAGCCCTCCGCCAAGGCGTCCACCAGGGTCATGTCCGCCACGCCCAGCCGCATCTTGCCCACGACGGTCCGCAGGATGAACCGGGCCTCCCGCGGCGAGGCGTCGTGGAGCAGGTCCGCCAGGAGCTTGATCTTCTCCTCTTGGGACCCGCTCCCCGCGGCCCGGGCGACGCGGAGGAGGTTGTCGTACACCTTCTGCACGGTGAGTTCCGAGGCGAAGAGGGTCCGCTGCCGTTTCCGTTGCAGGGCCTCCTCCGCCACGCTTCCCAGGTCACCCAGCCGCTTCCACGCCTCCTCCACCTCCGCCTCGGCGTGACCCGTGGTGAAGGCCAGCGCCCGCAGGATGAGCTTCTCGCCCAGCCCGACCTCCAGCCCCTCGTACTCCGGCCGGAGGATGCCTTGGGTGAGGTAGACGACTTCCTGGATGATGTCCGACGGCACGCGATGGAGGAACTCCTGGAGGATCTGCGTCATCTCCAGGCGCTTCGAGGTCCCTTCCAGCCGCTCGTAGACCTCCACCAAGTCCGCGAACTTCACCCCGACCCCTCGCAGAGGGCCACGACGCGGTCCACGATTTCCACGCTGGCCCCCAGGTAGCGCTTCGGGTCCAGGGCGGCCGCCAGCTCCTCTTTCGAGAGGGTGGATACGACCTTCCGCGAGTCCTCCAGGGCCTCCCCCAGGGTGCGGCCCTCCTCCTTCGCCTTCAGTGAGAGTCCCCGGACGAGCTCGTGGGCCTCCTGGCGCCCCATCCCCTCCTCCGCCAGCGCCAGCATGACCGCCTCCGCCATGGCCATCCCCCGCGTGGCTTGGAGGTTCTCCCACATGCGCTCGGGACGCACCCGGAGCGTCTCGAAGACCCCGGCCATCTTGTGGAGCATGTCGTCCACCAGGACGGTGACGTGGGGAAGGATGAACCGCTCGGCGGAGGAATTGGTGAGGTCCCGCTCGTGCCAGAGGGGGACGTTCTCGAAGGCCGGGCCCACGAAGCCTCGGACGATGCGGGCCAGGCCGCACACGTTCTCGGAGGTGATGGGGTTCTCCTTGGAGGGCATGGTGCTGCTGCCCACCTGCTTCGCTCCGAACGCCTCCGCCACCTCGCCGACCTCCGTGCGCTGAAGGTTCCGCACCTCCGTGGCGAACCGCTCCAGGCTGGCAGCGACGCCCGCCAAGAGGGCCACGTACTCCGCGTAGCGGTCTCGCCCCACGATCTGGGTGGCCGCCTCCTCCACGCCCAGGCCCAGGCGCTCCATGACCAGGTCCTGCAGCCGGAGGGCGTCCTTGCCGAAGCCGGCCCCCGTCCCCACGGCCCCGGCCATCTTGCCCACCAGGATGCGCTTGGACGCCTCCCGAAGGCGCTGCCGGTGGCGGTGGACCTCCGCCGCGAAGACGGCCATCTTCAGCCCGAAGGTGATGGGTACCGCGGCCTGGCCGTGGGTTCGGCCCGTCATGACCGTTTCTCGATGCTCCTTCGCTAGCTGGAGCAGGGCGGCCTGGAGACGATCCATTCCGGCCTCTAGGAGAGGGAGGGCCTCCTTCAACTGGAGGGCCGCGGCGGTGTCCGTCACGTCGCTGCTCGTGGCCCCCAGGTGCACGTACGCCCCCGCGTCCCCGCTGGCCTCGGCGAGGGCCAGGACCATGGCCATGACGTCGTGTTTCGTCTCCGCTTCCAGCTCCATGACGCGCTTCGGAGTGACTTGGTCTCCCTCTCCCGCGGCCCCAATGGCGCGGGCCGCGTCCTTCGGGATGTGGCCCAGGGTGGCATGGGCCTTCGCCAGGGCCGCCTCCACATGGAGGAGCTTCTGCAGGCGGCGATCCTCCGAGAAGATGGCCTTCATGTCCGGCCGGCCGTAGCGGAAGTCCAGCGGGCAGAGCACGATCTCACCCCGCTGAAGCATGACGTTGACGGCTTAAAGCCTTCCTGGGCGCGCGCGGGGAGACTGCTCCCCGGTCCTACGCGGGTCTCCTCACTCCTCCCGACGGACCTCTCGAAGGGTCACCGCCCCCTTCCCTCCTTCTGACTTGCGCAGCGCGGTCCCTTCACGGGGGGCGGCGATTGCCTGTTCCAGCTGCAGCGGCACGCGCCTCTTCACCGCCTCCTGCACACGCGCCCCCAGCCGGCGCGCCCGCTCCCGCCAGGAGGCGTGCATCATGATGTACAGGGCACCCGAGGCCAGTCCGGCGGCCTGCGCGGCCCCGTAGAGTCGGGTGATGGTCACCGGGAGGGACGAGAGCAGCACCACCGTGGGGGCGAACAGGAGGAGCATGCCGAAGGCGGGGAGGATGATGGGGTGGTAGGGCCGCAGGTTGTCACGGAAGAGCGAGTTGTGCCGAAGGACGACCCCCAAGTAGCTGGCGAAGACGACGGCCACGGCCACCACGGGGATGCCGGCGAGGCTTCCCCCGTCCGTGGCCAGGCTCACCTCGTACCCGATGAGGGCGGCGACCCCGGCCATGAACAGGACGTCCTGCAGGAGCTGCCGAGGCCGGAAGAGGGTCCAACGGGAGAGGCCCGAATCCCGGCCCTCCCAGATGGCCCGCATCTGCATCGGCAGGAGGCCCAAGACCAGGCCGATGTGGGCGGCCAGGAGGGCGGGTCCAAAGGGGTGCGCCTCGTGGAGGCGGTAGAGCCCGATGAGGAAGCTGGCGCCCAGGGACCACGCCGCGATGACGGCGAAGATGATGAGGACAGGCAGGGGGTCGGCCGCAGCCTCGCGGACCCCCCCTCGAGACGACTTGGCCTCCCGGCTGGGGTTGACGAGTCGCCCGCTGATCCCCCACATGATGTCCACGGCGGTGAAACCGCCGATGAAGAGGACCAGGACCACCACGGCGGTGGAGGAGAAACCCAGGAAGGCGAAGAGCATCGCCATCAACCCCCACGCCGCCAGGGACGTGTGCCAGGAGGACTCTCGCAGCCGTGCCCCCACCTGGGGGGCGGAGCCGTGGAGGAGGCTGGCCACCGAGAGGCCGAACCCCACCAGGGCGGGGTAGAGTGCCCAATCCCGCCGCTCCAGGACCACCAGGAGGACGGCCGCAGCGAAGAGAATGCCCGAGGCGAGGAGGAAGGGCTTTGCCTCTCCAAAGAGGTCCAGGTATTCCCGGGCCCATCCCAGGCGGCCGCGGAGGGCCGCCCAGTGGCGTCGTACGTCCAGGTAAGGGAGAAGCGCCTTGGGAGAGAGCCTGCGCCAGATGGGAGGCTTGGGCGGCTCCGTTTGCCCCTGGAGGTCCACGAGGGTGGTCTCCCCTGAACGGGCCTCTCCCCGATCTCGGTCCTTCATGACGAACTCCCGCGGCCCTGGCGCAGCCGATGGCCTGGCGGCTGGGTCTCTTCGCTTGGGGTGAGGGGTCTTTAGCCTTCCGACGCCGTTTCGCTGGACGAGAATGTAAGAGAGGCCCTAGCCCTGCCGTTCCGGGGCGCCCACTTCCTCCGTCCCGTCCATGTAGGGCCACAGCACCCGGGGCACGCGAACGCGGCCGTCCTCCTCCTGGTTGTTTTCCAGGATGGCGACCAGGGCCCGGGAGGTGGCGACGGCCGTGGCGTTCAGGGTGTGGACGAAGCGCTTCTCCCCGCCCAGCTTTCCCACACGAACCCGCAGCCGGCGGGCCTGGTAGTCCGTGCAGTTGGAGCAGGAGACGACCTCCACGTACTTCCCCTGGCGGGGGGACCACGCCTCCAGGTCGTACTTCTTCGCCGCCACGGTCCCGATGTCCCCCGTACAGACGTTCACAACGCGGTGGGGGATTTCCAGCTCCTGGAAGATGGCCTCCGCGTTGCCGATGAGCTCCTCGTGGTAGCGGGCGGAGTCCTCCGGCAGGCAGAAGACGAACTGCTCCACCTTGTTGAACTGGTGCATGCGGAAGAGCCCCCGCGTGTCCACCCCGTGGGCGCCGATCTCCTTGCGGAAGTTCGTGGAGACGCCCGCGTACCGCAGCGGGAGGTCCTCCTCCGCCAGGACCTCGCCTATGTGCAGGGGGTCGGTGGGGTGCTCCGACGTGGCGATGAGGTAGAGGTCCTCCCGGTCCATG
>CAYGBN010000006.1:47001-52464 GCA_964348155.1 uncultured Methanomassiliicoccales archaeon | reverse complement strand
CGGCCGTGGAGCCGCGCCGCCCAACCGTGTAGACCGGGGGATGCTCCGCCAGGAGGAGCACGTCCGGGATTTCGCCCTCCAGCCGGCGGGCGACGCACGCCCGCTGAAGGTCCCACGCCTCCTGGTAGTCCACCAGCCCCATGTCCAGCAGGACGCAGTGCGGCCTCATCGTTGCGGGATGTGGATGGCCCGGCCCAGGGCGTCTTCCGCCGCCTCCATGAGGCCCTCAGGGAGGGTCGGATGGGGATGGACCGTCAGTCCCACGTCCCCCACCAGGGCCCCCATCTCCAGGGCCAGGGCCGCCTCGCTGATGAGGTCGGAGGCGTGCGGGCCCACGATCTCCACGCCCAGCAGCTCCCGGGTTGCCGCGTCTCCGATGACCTTCACGAACCCGTCCGACTCTCCCTGGCTGAGGGCCCGTCCAAGGGCGCGGAAGGGGAACTTGCCCACGATGAGCTCGTGCCCCTCTGCCTTCGCCTTGGCCTCCGACAGGCCGACGGTGGCGATCTCCGGGTCTGTGAAAATCGCGGACGGCATGGCCCGCCAGTCCGCCTCGCTGGCCTCGCCTGCGATGGCCTCGGCGGCGACGATTCCCTCCTTGGACGCCTTGTGGGCCAGGTAGGGTACGCCGACGACGTCGCCGATGGCGAAGACCCCATCCACGTTCGTCTGCATGCGCTTGTCCACGCGGACGAAGCCGTCCGCGTCGAGCTCCACCCCCGCCGCCTCCAGGCCCAGCCCGGCCGTGCGTGGCCGCCGTCCCACGGACACCATGAGGACGTCGCTCTTCACCTCCAGCCGCTCCTTCGGTGTCTCCACCTCCAAGGTGACGCCCTCCTCCCCCACCTCCACGGCCAGGGCCTTGGTCTCCACGTGGTACGCCACTCCCAGCCGCTTCAGGGAGCGCTCCACCTCCCGGACGAGGTCTAGGGCGAGGCCGGGGATGAGCTGCTCCAACAGCTCCACCACCACGACCTTGGTGCCGAGCTTGGCGAACATCGTGCCGATCTCCAGGCCGGTGATGCCGCCGCCGATGACCGTCATCCGCCTCGGGAACGGCGCCAGCTCCAGGGCTTGCTTGGGGTAGATCACCCGCTCGCCGTCCGCTTCGAAGCCCTTCAGCGGGATGGGCTCCGAGCCCGTGGCGATGATGACGTTCTCGACCTCCAGGGTTGTCGTCCCGTCCCCGCCGGAAACCTCCAGCTCGTGGGGTCCGAGAAAGGCGGCGGACCCGTAGAGCACCTCCACCCCCGCCGCCTTGCAGAGGATGCCCACGCCCTTCGTCAGCCGGTCAACGACGGACTTCTTCCAGGCTTGGAGCTTCTTCGGGTTCACGTTGAGCCCCTTCACGGTGACCCCCATCTGCTCCGCATGCTGAATGCGGTGAACGAGGTTCCCCATGGAGATAAGGGCCTTGGAGGGGATGCAGCCGTAGTTCAGGCACTCGCCACCCAGCCGGTCCTTCTCGATGAGGACCGTCTCCACGCCCAGCTGGCCCATCCGAATGGCGGCGACATATCCTCCCGGGCCGGCCCCGATGACGGCGGCCCGGACCTTCCTGCGAGTCACTCTTCCTCCAGGGTGTGCAAAAGGAGAAGTCCCGGATCCTCCAGGTAGCGAACCAGGGTCTGGGTGAAGGCGGCGCCCACGTGGCCGTCGATGATGCGATGATCGAAGGAGAGGGAGACGTTCATCATGTCGCGGGGGACCATCTGGCCGTCCCGCACCATGGGGCGCTTCGCGATCTTGTGGATCCCTAGGACGGCCACCTCCGGCGGGTTGATGATGGGGGTGGCCAGGACGCCCCCGTGGAGCCCCAGGCTGGTGATGGTGAAGGTGGAGTCCCGGACCTCGTCCAAGGTTAGCTTGCCCTCCCTGGCCCTCTGGGAGAGCGCCTCGATCTCCTTGGCAATCCCCAGGAGCGACTTCCCGTCCGCCCCCTTCAGGACGGGCACGATGAGCCCTTCGTCCGTGGCGGTGGCGATGCCGATGTTGTAGTAGCGCTTCTGCTGGATCTCGTTGGCCTCCCAGTCCACCGTGGCGTTGAGGGAGGGGTGCTCCCGTAGGGCGGCCACCAGGGCCTTCAGGATGAAGGGGAGGTAGGTGAGCTTGGCCCCGCGTTCCTCCGCCCAGGACCGAGCCTTCTCCCGGAGGGCGACGAGCTCGGTGACGTCCACCTCCTCCACGTAGGTGAAGTGGGCGGCCGTGGTCTTGGAGCGGTGCATGTGGTCGCTGATGGTGCGCCGGACGCCGCGGATGGGGATGCGCTCCACCAGGTCCTCCGACGCGGGCGGTGCGGCCGGGGGTGCGGCGGGCTCCGGCTCGGGGGGCTCGGCCGAAACCTCCTCGGGAGCTTCCGCGGGTGCTTCCGTCACCTCCTCAACCTCCGCCTCCTCCGCGAAGGTCTTCACGTCATCGGCCGTGATGCGACCGCGTGGGCCGGTTCCGGAGACCTTCGCCAGGTCCACATCCATCTCCCGGGCCAGCTTGCGGACGGCCGGGGCGGCCAGTACCTTCCCTGCGGGGGCTTCCTGGGCCGGAGGCGCTTCTTCCTTCTCCTCCGCCGCCTCCGTGGGCGGGGCCTCCTCCCCCTCCGCCTCCGGGGCCTTGGCGGCCTCCTCGGCCACCTCCTCCCCCTCTTCCCCCACGACGACGATGGGGTCGCCCACGTTGACGACCTGCCCCTCCTCTGCCAGGAGCTTCAAGACGGTGCCCGTGTAGGGGCTTGGAATCTCCACGTTCACCTTCTCCGTCATCACCTCCACTAGGGGGTCGTTCTCTTGGATCGCCTGGCCTTCCTTGACGAACCACGTCACGATTTCCCCCTCCGTCAGCCCCTCGCCGATGTCCGGCAGCTTGAACTCCTTGGCCATGGTCCGCCTCCTAGAAGCTGTAGGCGCGTTCCACCGCGTCCAGGACCCGCTCGGCGTCCGGCAGGTACAGGTCCTCCAGGGCGTAGGGGAAGGGCGTGTCCGGGCCGGCCACGCGGATGATGGGGGCCTCCAGGTACTCGATGGCCTTCTCCGCCATGAGGGCGGCGATCTCCGCCCCGTAGCCGCAGGTCTTCGTCGCCTCGTACACGATGACGGCCCGCCCCGTCTTCTTCACGGAGTTCAGGACGGCGTCCACGTCCAGGGGCATAAGCGTCCGGAGGTCCACAATGTCCGTCTCGATGCCCACCTCCTCCGCCTGCTCCGCCGCCTTCTGGCAAACGGGGATCATGGCGCCGTAGGCGAAGAGGGAGACGTCCTCCCCTTCCCGCAGGACCTTGGCCTCGCCCAGGGGCACCGTGTACTCCCCCTCCGGCACCTCCCCGCGCACGGAGAAGTAGGACTTCTTAGGCTCCATGAACAGGACGGGGTCCGGGTCCCGGATGGACGAGAGGAGGAGCCCCTTCGTGTCGTGAGGGTCGGAGGGGATGACCACCTTCAACCCGGGGGTGTGGGCGAAGTAGGCCTCCGTGGACTGGGAGTGGTAGTGGCCCCCCTTGATGCCGCCGCCGTAGGGGGTGCGGATGGTGATGGGGACGGGGTACTCGCCGCCAGACCGGTAGCGGAACTTCGCGGCCTCGCTGACGATCTGATCGAAGCCCGGGTAGATGAAGTCGAGGAACTGAATCTCCGGCACCGGGCGCAGGCCGTACAGGGCCATGCCGATGGCGGCGCCGATAATGCCCGACTCCGCCAGGGGGGTATCGATGACCCGGTCGGGCCCGAACTGGTCGTAGAGGCCCTCCGTGCAGCGGAACACCCCGCCGTTCTTGCCCACGTCCTCCCCAAGCACGAGGACGCGCTCGTCCCGCTCCATCTCCTCGCGCAGGGCGCTGTTCACGGCCTGGACGATGTTCATCTTCGCCATTCAGTCCCTCCCAACGAACTTCAGCAGCTCCTCCCGCTGCTCCTTCAGGTTCCAGTACATCTCCGCGTACACATCCTCGAAGAGGGTCTCCGGCTTCGGCTTCCCTACTGCCTCGGCGGCCTCCACGGCCTCCCCCACCAGCTCCTCCGACTTCTGGCGCACGTTGGCCTCGATCTCCTCGTTCCAGATGCCCTTCCCCTCCAGGTACCTCTGGAACCGCAGGATGGGGTCCCTCTCCTTCCACTCCTCCAGCTCCTCCTCCGCTCGGTACCGCTTCGGGTCGTCGGAGGTGGAGTGGGGCCCCATGCGGTAGGTGAGGGCCTCCACGAGGGTCGGCCCCCCGCCCTTGCGGGCGAGGTCCACGGCCTCCCGGCAGGCGGCGTAGACCGCCAGGACGTCGTTGCCGTCCACGCGCACGCCGTTGAAGCCGTACGCCTCCGCCTTAACGGCGATGCTCTCCGACCCTGTCTGCTTCTCGAAGGGGACGGAGATGGCCCACTGGTTGTTCTTGCACACGAAGACCGTGGGCGTCATAAACACCCCTGCGAAGTTCATGGCCACGTGGAAGTCCCCCTGGGACGTGGCCCCGTCGCCGAAGTAGACCATCGTCACGACGTCATCCCCCCGCATCTTGGCAGCCCACGAGATCCCCACGGCAATGGGAATCTGCGTCCCCACGGGGCTGGAGGGCGTGACGAAGCGGATGGCCCGGTTGCCGAAGTGGTTCGGCATCTGGCGGCCCTTGAGGATGTCCTTCTCGTTGCCGTACAGCTGCGCCACCAGGGTCTCCAGGGGGAACCCCTTCAGAAGGGCGGCCCCCTGCTCCCGGTACGCGGGGACCATCCAGTCCTCCGCGCGCAGCGCGTAGCTGCTCCCAATCTGGATCGCCTCCTCCCCGTGGCTGGGGACGAAGAACCCGATCCGGCCCTGCCGCTGCAGGTTCACCGCCCGTGTATCCAGGACCCGCGTGAGGACCATGTGGAGGTAGAGCTTCAGGAGCTCCTCCTCCGAGAGCTTCGGCTCCAGTTTCTCGTCCACGCCCCCATCGAGTCCGACGATCTGCAACAGTTCGCCCATGGTCTCCCCGCCTATGCCGCCTCCCGCGGTCGCCCTCGAAGGACCCGCTCCGTGAAGTACTCTCCCGCCCGGTAGGAGCTCCGGACCAGGGGCCCGGCGGCGACGTAGCGGAAGCCCATGGCCTCCCCCTCCCGTCGGAAGGCGTCGAACTCCTCCGGGGGCACGTAGCGCGCGACCTCCACGTGGCGCGGGCTCGGGCGGAGGTACTGCCCCAGGGTGAGGATGGACACGCCCGCTCGTCGCAGGTCCTTCATGGCCTGCCGGACCTCCTCCGGCTGTTCGCCCAACCCCAGCATGAGGGAGGACTTGGTGACGACGCCGGGCTGCATCTCCCTCGCCATCTGAAGCACCGTGAGGGTCTGCTTGTATCCCGACCGTCGGTCCCGCACCGGATGGGTTAGCCGCTCAACCGTCTCCAGGTTCTGGGCGAAGACTTCAGGCTCCGCGTCCAAGACGGTCCGCACGGCCTCTGCATCCCCCTGGAAGTCGGGGACCAGGGCCTCCACTAGGATGTCGGGGTCCCGGGCC
>CAYGBN010000006.1:46748-46978 GCA_964348155.1 uncultured Methanomassiliicoccales archaeon | reverse complement strand
GCTCCCCCATCGAGGAGGTCGTCCCGGTCCACGGAGGTAAGGACGACGTAGGTGAGGCCCATCTGGGCCACGGCCTCGGCGACCCTAACGGGCTCGAAGGGGTCCACCACGCCCTGGGGGTTCCCCGTCTTCACAGCGCAGAAGAGGCAGCCCCGGGTGCACGTGTCCCCCAGGAGCATGATGGTGGCCGTTCCCCCTCCCCAGCACTCCCCGACGTTGGGGCAGTGAGC
>CAYGBN010000006.1:30275-46616 GCA_964348155.1 uncultured Methanomassiliicoccales archaeon | reverse complement strand
CACGGTATATTGCGCCGACTAAAAAAGGTCGGGTTGTGAGGGTTGTGGGGGAGACCCAGGACTGCCTCGGCCTCACCCGTACCTGAACTGAACCCCCCGGCTGCCCCGGGGGTAGCTCCACCGGATGGCCCTGTTCCCCAGGTCGTGGCACACGATGAAGCAGCCGCCCAGCTCGATGCAGCCCTCCGTGTTGTAGACCAGTCCGTCCTCCCCCCAGCGGTACACCTGGGTCGGACAGATGTAGAGGCAGGGCTTCAGCTCGCACTCCAGGCAGAGGTCCGTCTCCACCGTGATGAAGGGCTCCTCGTCGAATTCGAAGGTGTCCAGGCCAACGCGGTCGTCCACGTCCAATGCCTGCTCTGCGGTGGGCTGTGCCTCGTTGGGCATGGGCAGGGCCCGTACGCGGGAGGCCGCTAAAAACCTTCAGGGACGGCACTACAGGCCGATCTTCTGCCACAGGTCCAGGAAGTCCTCGACGACGTCGGGGATGGGGCGATACTGCACCAGAAGCTGCACCGCGACGTGGGGATCCTGCAGCCGGTACTGCCGTCGCTTCTCCTCTGTCCGCCACGTGACGAGGTGAAGCGCGGTCAGCTTCTTCAGGTGGTAGCTGAGGGTGGACTTGGCCAGGCCGAGCTCCTCTTGAAGGTCCTCAGTGCCAAGCTCGTCCCGATCCAGCAGGAGAAGGACCACGTGGAGGGGGACCCGCTGCCGCAGGAGCCCGAGGACGCGCTTCTCCGAGGCCCCGATGCGCTCCCGGAAAAACCCCTCGTCCCACGCGCGAGGATAGTAGCGCAGGTACCCATCCTGTTGGATGGAGGTGACGGCCTCGTTGGCTTCCAGGAAGTCCAGGTGGTACTTCAGGGCTCGGACGTCCATCCCGAGCTGCCGCCCGATCTCCCGCAGGTGTAGCCCCGGATACTCCTGCAGGAACTGGAAGATGCGGCGACGGGTCTCCAGCGCCAGGAGGTCCTCCACGCCCTATCTCCTGCGGAAGAGCGCCAGGTAGAAGCTCAGCAGGACGAGGCTGTCGAAGGCGGAGGCGTAGAGGAGGAGATTCCCCAGCTGCGTCTGGAAGACGAGGATTGAGAGGAGCAGGTTCTTCACGAAGAAGAAGCCGAAGGCCACGGTGACCAGGAGAATGCGGCCCTCCCGGGAGCGGCGGTAGGAGAGGGCGGCGACAATAAGGAGGACCAGGGAGAGGACCGTGGCTAGCGCAAGAGCCCCGCTCTGCAGGTTTGCCGTGGTGAAGGGTTCGGGGAGAGTCACCATAACCCCTGGCATTCCGCTCCGATGGTATAGCCTTTGTTGCGGGGACAACCCCATCGTCTTGACCGACGGGCCGACCCCCCGGGGCGAAAGACAGAAATCCGAAGCCCTTTCTCCCTCGGGCTGGCGTTGTCACATGGCCCGCCGTACCTACCGGGGAGTTGTCGTTGCGGGGCGAGGCCTGGGCGTCGAGGCCATGTCGGCGCCCGAGACGAAGCGGGTCCTCGAGCGAATCCTCGATTTCGACTTTGCACCTGGAACGTTGAACGTCCGGCTTCTCGAGGCGTTCGATGCTCGGCTCGAGGACTACGTGAGATGGGAAGATCTTGCCCAGCGCGTTCCAGACCCCGAGGTCCCTGGCCGGCGAGGCCTGAAGTACGGCAGGGCGATCATCGCAGGCAAGTCTCCAGGGGTCATCTTCCAGGGGGATGAGCCAGACTATCCGGACCACTTCGTGGAACTGATCAGCGACCATCACCTTCGCAGAACCCTGGGGCTCTCGGACGGGGACGTCATTGAGTTCACCGTGGTTGACTCCCGGGAAGGTGCGGGGGGCGAGTAGGGTCCCCGCGAGGGTGGGAAGGACCTAGGGTTGCCGGATCCGACGGACCAGCAGGGTTGCCATCACGAAGAGGGCTGCCAGCCCGACCGCCAGGAAGTACGCCAGGCGCTGGAAGCCGGCCACGGGGGGTTCTTGCCCTCCACCATTCGTGGGTGGCGGGGGTGGCGGGAGGAACGGCACCTGTGCGATTCCCACGATGGGATCGTGGATGAGGGACTCAGCCTGGGGGTAGCTGAGCACGACTCTCCGCTCCACTTCGAATTCCACGCCATCCCCCGCTTCAGATTCCGTTTCTGTGGAGAGAACAACGAAGCCTACGTCCGCTCCCTCTCCGTCCGCGGTCACCGTGGTGGCCCACCGGAAGAAACCCGCGTACCGGTCGCCCACGGCCTCGAGTTCCCCCTGTGTTGCCGTCACGTTGGCCTCCGGCTCGACCTCTGTCTCTAGAGACAGCACAAGCGCCAGGGCGCCATCGGGGCTTTCAAACGGGAAGAGAGACACCTCCACATCGAACTTCACCTCAGAGGGCCGAACAGCCACGCCTTCGACCTCGCCGCCCGTCTGGAAGATCCAGAAGGTGAGGGTCACGGACAGATCCGTCTCCGGCAGGCCGTACTCCACGCGGAGCACGTACCCGTCCTCCAGCTCATCCACGACGGGCGGGCCGAAGACGAGGTCCTCCCACTCGACGCGCTGGATCTGCTCGGCGAGGCCATCGAAGGGTGCGCCCTCCAGCTCCGGGATGTACTCGATGAGGGACACGAACGTGAGTTGGAGCTCCACCTCCAGGGTCTCGTTCACGGGGTCCATGAAGTCCAGGCGCAGCTCTCCGTCGTCCGCCCGGAAACGGACACGGATGCGGTCCCCGTCCTCTCCGAAGGAGCGGATCTCGAACCGGTCCTCCTCCGGCTCCACCTCCACCGTCCGCGGCTGCTCCCCAAAGTCGTCGCCGCTGTTGAGCTGCGGCGCGCCGATGTGGGCGCTCGACGCGCCCAAGAAGGAGAGGAGGAGCACGGCACCCACCAAGGCGGCCGGGAGGACTCTCATGCGGCAACTCCATGCCCTTGTAGCCCACTTAAGCGTTCTTCAACAAGATTGAAACGCAAGCCTTGCGGAGGTCGGACGTGGGGCGTTCCCCCGTCAGTCAAGGAGGAGGTGTGCGTCATGAACCTGTATCAACCCGTAGCCGTACCAGTCGTCGTGCGGGATCTGCTGTCCCTCAAGGGTCCGCGCCGTCTGCATGAGGGCGACCTTGACGTCCCGCACCGCCTGGACGTCCTGCCGGCGGTAGGAGGGGTGGGCCTGGAGCAGGAGGGCCAGCATGCCCGAGAGGAGTGCGGCAGACGCGGAGGTTCCCGTGATGGACGTATAGGACGCACCCCGCGCCGTCGTTGCCAGGCCCACCCCCGGCAGCACGAACTCCGGCTTTCGGTCCGGGTTCACCCGCTCCTCCAGGAGGGGGCTGTTGTTGCCTCGGGAGCTAAAGGCCGCGATCTCCTGCCGGTGATTGAGGGCCCCCACGGCGATGACGAGGGCCTCGTCGGCCGGGGTCCCCACATCTCCATCGTCCTCCCGCCCGTCGTTCCCCGCGGAAGAGACGACAAAGATGCCCTGCGCCACGGCCTCCAGGGCCGCCTTGGCGGCGGCGTTCGTGGTGAAGGGGGTCCGCTGCGCGCCCAGGGAAAGGGAGATGATGTCGGCCCCGTCGACGGGGCTGCCGTCCCCGTTCGGGTCCATGCAAAACCGAATGGCCTTGCCCACGGTCTCTGAACTGCCCGTTCCGTCGGCGCGCAACGCCTTCGCCACGAGGAGGGAGGCCCCCGGGGCCACCCCCGGAAGCCGGCCCCGCGAAAAGATGAGGCCTGCCATGGCCGTGCCGTGGCCGTCGTCGTCGTAGGCCTGCTCCTCGCCCCGGATGAAGTCTCGCCAGGCCTCTAGGTTCACGTGCGCCAGGTCCGGATGGAGGAGGTCAACGCCGCTGTCCACCAGGCAGACCCTGACGCCCGTTCCATCGTACCCCCCCGCTCGGAGCTGGGCCGTCTGGGTGATGGCGGAGACCCAGGCGGCGTCCTGATCCAGGGGAAGTCCCCTCAGGGCCAGGCGGAGGACCCCAACCCGGGCGAGGGACAGGACGACCACCACGGTCAGCAGGAACGCCCCCGCCACAACGAGGGCCCGCTTGGCCTTGGCCCGCCGGACGTGACGCACGACGCTGCCGGCTTCCTTCGCTTCCCCGCTCATCGATACGTCCCCCGGTCGGGCGTGAACGGGGGGAAGGCGATCCCCTCAAGCTTCGGCGTGCCCTCCTCGGGCCGGCCTTCACGGAATGCGTCCCCCCACGCGTTGCGGTCCATCTCCATGGCCCTCTGGGCACGGGCCTCTGGGGCCTCCTCCCTCAAAGCCAATCTCTCGATCGCCTCCAAGCGCGGAAGTAGGCCGGCGCCGTTGGCCTTCTGGATGTCCAGGCCCGGACGCCGGTTCACCTCCAGCACCAAAGGACCTTGCTGCCCGTCCAGCACGACGTCCACGCCCGCGTAGCCCAACCCCGTCACCCGCTGCGCCTCGCAGGCGATCTCCAGAATCTCCCGCCAGAAGGGCACCACGAATCCCAGAAGCTTCGTTCCCGTGTCCGGGTGACGGTCCACCAGCTCTCCCCTCCACACCGCGAAGGTGATATGTCCCGTGGCGATCTCCACGCCCGCTCCCACGGCGCCCACGTGGAGGTTTCCCTTGCCCCCCGACCGGCGGGTGGGCAGTCGCAGCATGGCCATGACGGGGTAGCCGCGGAAGCACAGCACGCGGATGTCCGGCACGCCCTGCGGCGCAATCGACCGGAGGGCGGGATGGGTCTCAACCAGTGCCTCCAGAAGCGCCTCGTCGGGTCGCCCCTCGTTGTACTCCCCATCCAGGACGGCGTCCACGTGCTGCAGGAGCCCCTCCGGACGTACGTACCCGTTGCTCGTGCGGAGCTGGTCCTTCCATCGGCCGTGGACTGTGACAATGCCCTCCCCGCCGTAGCCGTCCGCTGGCTTGATGGCAAAGCGGGGCACTGCCAGGAAGAACTCCAGGGCCTCCGCCATCTGCTGCTTGCGGGAGACCAGGAGGTAGTTGTCGGGGACGGGGACGCCCTCCGCCAGGAGAAGGGCCTTGGCCCGGGCCTTGTTCAGGCTCCCCATGGCCTCGGGCGGGTTGTAGCGGGCGATGTAGTCCCGATTGCGCCGGTTCATCGTCAGAATGGTGGACGACAGACCGCCGTTCAGGACCACCTCCTCCAACCGCTTGAGAGGACCGAAACGAAGCCTCTCGGACACGCGCATGCGGAGGCGCGTCCCGAGGAACCAGTGGAGGAGCACCAAGAGGGGCCACGTGAGGGGCTGCCGCGTGAGCAGGTCCACCAGAGGCTCCTGCACGACCACCACGTAGGCCGCCGCGATGAGGACGAGGGTCCAGAGCAGCGCCTTCGTGGGGCCGCCCCACCCCACCTTGTCCACCTGTTGGAGGTAGCGGTCCGCCACCCAGGAGGTGATGACCACGGGGAACAGGAGGACGTAGGCCAGGGCTGGCTCCCCCAGGCGGGGAGCCAGGGAAGCCACCACGACGCCCACCACCGCCACCATGAGGACCATGATGGCCACGCGGTGGCTCTGCTGGATGCGCTGCCCCTGAAGGGCGCCCCGTGTGAGGATCATGACCCCCAAGACGAGGCCAAACAGCAGGAGGCCCAGGAGGAGGCCCGTGTACAACAGGCTCAGGGCCACGATGACGGGGGCGAAGGTGCCGAAGGCCTTGATCCCCACCACGTTCCGCAGGATGGCGATGACGGTGGCCGCAAGGGCGAGCTGAAGGAGGATGCGGGCAGAGTAGAGGGCCGGCAGAACCAGGTTCAGGTTCTGGTCCAGAAAATACGCCAGGAGGAAGAGAAGGGCCAAGAAGATGGCGAAGGGGGCGTGCTTCCTCCCGGGGGACCCTGCCTGCATCCTCTCGGCGTGTTTCCGGAGGTGGGGGCGTATAAGCGTTGTTCAACAAACCTCGAACGCTTCGGCGACGAAACCTTTTCACGGCGAACCCCCTCCCGCGGAGTGCGGGTGAAGTGATGGAACGGTTCGACGTGGCCATCGCGGGCGCGGGTCCGGCGGGAAGCGCCGCCGCCTGCGCCCTGGCCCAGCGCGGGTACGAGGTTCTCCTGGTGGAGCGCGGGAACGTCCCTGGGCAGAAGAACATGTACGGGGGCCGCATCTACGCGTACCCCCTGCAGCGCCTTTTGGGCGAGGCGTGGAGGGAGGCTCCCATCGAGCGCTTCGTGACCCGGGAGCACCTGGTGTTCCTGGACGAGCGGTCCGCCGTCGCACTCCAGTACGACGCCCCCCACGCCGCCGTGATGCCCGCCCCCAGCTTCACCGCCCTCCGGGGCCGCTTCGACCGGTGGCTGGCCGAGCGGGCGGAGGAGGCGGGGGCGATGCTCATCACGGGCATCAAGGTGGACGAGCTCTGGAAGGAGGCCGGCCGCGTGCGAGGGGTCGTGGCGGGGCGGGACCGCGTGGCGGCGGACCTGGTCATCGCAACAGACGGGGCCCTCTCCCGCCTGGCGACGAAGGCCGGGCTGCGAGGGGAGCTGCGGCCGGAGGAGGTCTCCGTGGGCGTCAAGGAGACCGTGGAGCTCTCAGAGGAGACGATCCAGGAACGCTTCGGCCTGACGGAGGAGGAGGGGGCCGCCTATGTCTACGCAGGCTACGCCACGGAGTGGCTGCCCGGGGGCGGGTTCCTGTACACGAACCGGGACACCCTCTCCCTGGGCCTCGTGGCCAAGGCCCGCGACCTGAGCCTGGCGCAGCAGGAGGTGCAGGCCCTGATGGAGACCTTCAAGCTCCACCCCGTGGTCCAGCGTCTCGTGCGCGGAGGAAAGGTCATCGAGTACTCCGCCCACGTCACCCCCGACCAGGGGCTCGGTATGATGCCCCGGGCGTACGGGGACGGCGTCCTGGTGGCGGGGGACGCCGCCGGGTTCCTCCTCAACAACGGCTACACCTTCCGAGGGGTGGACCTGGCCGTCGCCTCCGGCATGGCGGCGGCGGAGACCTACCATCAAGCCCGCCAGGCGGGCGACTTCTCCGCCCGGACCCTCCGCTCCTACCTGCGCCACCTCCGGGAGTTCTCCGTGCTGGAGGACATGGAGACCTTCCGCGGGGGTCCCGACTTCCTGAAGACGAAGCGGCTCTACGACGCCTACCCCCGGCTGCTGTGCAACCTGATGGAGCGCATCTACACCGTGGACGGGCAGCCCAAGGAGCGGGTGGCCTCGGCCCTGCTGCGGGAGGCGAAGATCCTCAGCCTGCCGGGGGCCCTGGTGGACCTGGTCCGGGGTGCGTTGGCGATGTGAGGCTAGTCCTGGAAGAGCCAGAACTCGTTGCCGTCCGGGTCCTGCAGCATAGCGTAGGTGCCCCACTCCTCCGCCGTTGGCTCCACGGGAAACTCCACTCCCCGCTCCTTGAGCGCCTCGAAGGTCTCCTGCAGGTCGTCGGTGTGGAGGCCGATGCCCGTGTTCCCTGGCTCCAGGGGATAGATGCCGGCGCAGAGGTGGAGGTGGGTCCCCTCCCCCCCGCCGGGCGGGTACACCACGACCCAATGGCCCTCCGCCTCCCCTCCCACGCGGAAGCCGAGCTTCTCCCGGTACCAGTCGGCGGAGGCGCGGGCGTTGGAGACGACCACCGCCACGTTGGTGATCTTCGAGATCATGGCGGGCGCATGCACGGAGGGCTATATCACGGCTCCCCCGCGCCTCATCCGGAGGCGTCCTCGGGCTCGGCCTCCGGCGCCAGCACGTCGAAGAACCGGTTGGACAGGGACCGTGAGACCTCCCACGGACCCGGCTTGATGTCGTGGGCGCGCCGGAGGTGGAACAGCATGTGCTTGAGTCCGGGAGTGGGATGCCAGCATAGCTTGCACTTGTAGCGCATCGCCTCCTCCGGGAGGGCTAGGTTCCGGGTGTAGTTGTCCTCCGGAAGGGGTCCCGGACCCGGTCCGTGCCGTTCGTAGACGTGGACCTTCATCCACGCCTCCTCCGCCTCCACCTCCTCGCAGGAGGCGCACTGGAAGCCCTCCTCCCCTTCCACGTAGGTCTCCCCCGCCGTGGCCGCATGGGTCGTGAAGAGCTTCTCCTTCGCCATCGGCGCCGCCATGGCAGGGAGGCCATAAAAAGGGGCGGTGGGACGGCCCCCGCTAGCAGTAGGGATTGTAATTGCACAAACCTCATGCGCGACCCCTCCTCCTCTCCCCGCGGAAGGTGCTTGCATGCGGACGGTACCCCTGTCAAAGGTGACGGAGGCCGTGAAGGCGTCCTACATCGAGGCCTGCTACTCCATCCACAAGGACGTGCTGGCGGCGTTCCGGGAGGCGGCGAAGCGCGAGGAGTCGGCCGCGGGGCGGGAGGTCCTGCAGCTGCTGATGGAGAACGCCTCCGTGGCGGAGGCCGAAGAGATCCCCCTCTGCCAGGACACAGGCCTGGCCGTGGTGTTCGTGGAGCTGGGCGAGGAGGTGCGGTTCGACGCGCCCGACCTCCTAGGCGCCATCCACAAGGGCGTGGCCGAGGCGTGCCGGGATGGCTACCTACGCGCGTCCGCGGTGAGGGACCCGCTGGAGCGGACCAACACCCGGGACAACACCCCCGCCATCGTCCACCTGGACCTGGTCCCCGGGGACCTCCTGCGGATTCTCGTGGCCGGGAAGGGGACGGGAGCGGAGAACATGAGCGCCCTACGGATGCTCTCCCCCGCCCACGGGGTGGAGGGCATTCGGGAGTTCGTCGTGGAGACGGTGGAGAGGGCGGGCCCGAACGCGTGTCCGCCGGTGGTGGTGGGCGTGGGCCTGGGGGGCAACTTCGAGACGTGCGCCCTCCTGGCCAAGCGCGCCCTCTTTCGGGAGTTGGGGGCGAGGAATCCCGCGGCGCACCTAGGGAAGCTGGAGGAGGAGCTGCTGGACGCCGTCAACGCCCTGGGCATCGGGCCCCAGGGACTAGGTGGCACGACAACCGCCCTGGCTGTCCACGTGGAGGCGGCTCCGTGCCACATCGGGAGCCTGCCGGTGGCCGTCAACCTGGAGTGCCACGCCCACCGCTACCGGGAGGTGGCGCTGTGAGCGAGGCGTCAATCCTGACGCCCCCCCTTTCGGACGCGGACGTGGAGGGACTGCGGGCCGGGGACCGTGTCCACCTCCGCGGCACCATCTACACGGCACGGGACGCGGCCCACAAGCGCCTCGTGGAGGCCCTCGACGCGGGCAAGGAGCTTCCGCTGGACCTGCGCGGACAGGTCATCTACTACGTGGGCCCCACGCCGCCACGGCCGGGCCGGGTCATCGGTTCCGCCGGACCGACGACTTCCATCCGGATGGATCGCTACGCCCCTCGTCTCATCCAGGAGGGGCTGAAGGCCACCATCGGGAAGGGATACCGCACGGACCCCGTGAAGGAGGCCATGACCAGGCACAAGGCCGTCTATCTCATCGCCGTCGGCGGGGCAGGAGCCATCCTGGCCAAGCGCATCACAGGGGCCAAGGTCCTCGCCTACGACGATCTGGGCACGGAGGCGTTGCGGGAGCTGCAGGTGGAGGACTTCCCCACCATCGTGGCCAACGACGTCCACGGCGGGGACCTGTTCAAGGAGGGACCGAAGAGGTACCGTCGGGGGTAGAGCCCCCAGACCGCGCCGACGGGAGAGCGGGAAAAGCTTATCCCGGTGACCGTTCATCGCCGCCTGGCGGAAGCCATGCCAGGGGATGGGATGCGTGGCCGCACTCGTTGAGCTGGGGCTCCTTCTCGCCCTGGGAGTCATCGTCCTCCTTCTCACGGCCGTGCTGCTCCACCTCCGGAAGGGTGCCCGGAGCCCCGCCCGGTTGGGAGAGGCCGTCCGAGCCAGTTTAGCCGAGAGCTCGGGGGTGCTTCAGGGGGCCCTGGCCGCCTCCGTGCAGCAGCTGGGGATCGTGGAGGACCTGGGGAGCCTTCGCGCGGCCGCCCAGGAGATCCAGCGATCCTCCCGCAGCCTGGAGAGGGTGCTGGAGGTGAAGCGGGCCCGGGCCGACCTGGCGGAGTTTCAGCTGGCCGAGATCCTCCGCGACCTCTTCCCGCCGGACAAGGTGCACCTGCAGACCCCCCTCCCGAGGCTTGGGACGCCGGATGCCCATATCGCCACCCCGGAGGGCCTGCTCTGCATCGACGCCAAGTTCCCCTTGGAGGCATACCGCCAGGTCGTGGAGGCAGAGGACCGGGGGGCCCGGCGCCACCATGCACGCCGGTTCGCCCGGGACGTTCGGGCGCACGTGGAGAAGATCGCCGCCACCTACGTGCGGCCGGAGGCGGGGGGCGCCCCCTATGCGCTGGGCTTCCTCCCCGCTGAGGCCGTGTACCAGTACCTCACGGAGGCGGAGCCGGAGCTTCTGCGGGAGGCCGCCCTGCGGGGGGTGAACCTCGTCTCCCCCGCCACCCTGATTCCCACGCTGAACGTCCTGGCCACGACCCTCCGGGGCCATGAGATTGCGGAGCGGGCGGAGGAGATCGAGGCCGGGCTGCGGAGCCTGGAGCGCCAGTTTCGCCGCCTGGACGGCGAGTGGCGAAAGGTCAAGAGCCACTTCTTCCACGCCTACCAGCGGCTGGAGGACGCGGACGCCGCCTACGGGAAGCTTCGCCTCCGCTTTGAGCACGTGGCGAGCCTGGGTGAGCCACCGGGGACGGAGGGGACCGCCCGCCCGGAAGAAAAGGCAGAAGTAGACTGAGAGGGATGGGCCCGGGATGGTCCAGCTGACGTGCTACGACGGCGTCGGCAAGATCGGCGGGAACAAGTTCCTGTTGGAGGACGGGGACACCCGCCTCTTCTTGGACATGGGGCAGGCCTTCGACCTCCTGCAGCGGTTCTTCGTGGACCCGTGGCTCATGCCCCGAATCCGCTTCGGCCTGCGGGACCATCTGGCCCTGGGCCTGGTCCCGCCCCTACCCGGCCTCTACGATCCCGCGAAGCTGGAGGGTACGTCCCTCGCCCCCGAAGAGGCCGCCTTCGACGGGGTGTTCATCTCCCACCCCCACTTCGACCACATCTACCACGTCCAGTTCCTCCACCCGGAGATCCCCGTCCACCTGGGGGAGACGGCCCGCCTCATAACGGAGGCGTGGGAGCAGACCTCCAGTCGGATGAGCCTGGGGGAGCGATCGTACCGCCCGTTCCGGACGGGGGACACCGTGGAGGTCCATGGCGTGGATGTGGAACCGATCCACGTGGACCACTCCGTTCCCGGGGCCTACGGCTTCCTGGTCCACACCTCCCAGGGTCCCGTGGCCTACACGGGCGACCTGCGGACCCACGGACCCCACGGCGAGATGACGCAGGACTTCGTAGAGGCGGTCCGGGAGGCGCGTCCTCTGGCCCTCCTAACAGAGGGCACCCGCATGGCCAGGGAGGAGCGGCACGAGGAGCACACGGAGGAGGAGGTCCACGAGGGAGCCCGGGCCATCGTCCAGGGTGCGGGGGAGCGCCTCGTGGTCGTCACGTTCTATCCCAGGGACATTGATCGCATGCGGAGCTTCTACATGGCCGCCACGGAGGCCGGACGGGAGTTCGTCGTGGCCGCCCGCACCGCCCTCCTTCTCACGACCCTGGAGGCGGACACCGGGCTCCACTTCCCCCGGGTGTTCCGGGATTACGAGGCGAAGGCGTACTTCAGGAGCCTCACCCAGCCAAGTCGCTGGGAGCAAGCCCTGCGCGAGGAGCTGGGGGATCGGGCCGTGGACGCCCCGTGGGTCCACGACCACCAGGGGGAGGTTGTCCTGCAGCTCGACTTCTCTCACTTGGCCGAACTGGTGGACATCGACCCTATCCCCGGCGGCCACTTCATCCATTCCAAGAGCGAGCCCTTTGAGGAGGACGACCTCCAGGACAAGGTCCTCCGCGCCTGGCTGCGCCGTTTCGGCCTGCGGCACCATCAGCTCCACGCTAGCGGTCATGCCAGCCGGGCGGAGCTGGAGGAGATGGTCCGTGGAATGCGACCTGGGAAGGTGGTCCCCATCCACACCGAACACCCGGAGCTCTTCGTCGGACTGACGCCGGACGTGGAGCTTCCTCAGGTCGGCAGGCCCATCCCCCTGTGAGAAGGAAGCGGTTCGGATGCGGACCGACGTTCTGGTTGTGGGTGCGGGTCCCGCGGGGGGCGCCGCCGCACGAGGGTTGGCGCGAAGGGGGCTTCGGACCCACGTGGTGGAGATGCGTCGCGAGGTGGGACGCCCCGTGCAGTGCGGAGAAGCCGTCAGTGAGGCCGCGCTGCGACTGAACGGTCTGGTTCCAGGCGACTGGGCCCTGTCCCGGGTCCGCGGGATCCAGGTCGTCCCCCCCACAGGCCCCCCCGCCGCTGTGGGCGCCCCCGGCTACTCCATTGACCGGGCCGCCTTCGACGCCTCCCTCATGGAGGAGGCCCAGGCGGCGGGTGCCACGCTTTGGACCGGTTGCATGGCGAAGCGCCTGACGGCGGGGGAGGGGGGCTTCGTCGCCCACACGTCGGGGGGCCCCGTCCGGGCGGTCTTCGTCGTGGCGGCCGACGGCCCACGCTCGCTCCTCGCCGAGGCCGCCGGGCTGACGGACAGCGCGCCCTCCAACATCGGCCTGCAGTACAAGTTCCCGGCAGAGGCCGTGCAGACGCCCACGGAGTGGCTACGCCTCTACCTTGCCCAGGCGTACGGCGGGGGCTACGCATGGGTGTTCCCTCGCGGAGCCGAGGTCAGCGTCGGCGTGGACGTGGAGGATGGGGCGAGGGCACACCTGGAGGCCTTCTGCCGTGGCCTGGGCCTCGATTCCGGTCGTCGCCTCGATGTGAACGGCGGCAGGATCCCGACCTCCCGACGCCTCCGCCACTTGGGCCGCGGGGGCCTCTTGGTGGTCGGAGACGCCGCGGGGGCCACCAACCCCATCTTTGGGGGCGGCATCCACGCCGCCCTGGCCACCGGACGAATGGCCGGCGACGCCATCGTGAGGGCGTGGGAGGAGGGGGACGGACGCGCGGCCTCCCGCTACGAGAGGAGGGCGCTGGCGAGCCCCTTCTTCGCTGCCATCCTCCCCCTGATCGCGCGCCGGCTGGCCGAGGCCTCGGACGAGGAGCTCGACTTCATCGTGAACGTCTACCGTCGCCGGCGGAACCCTGCGAGGCTCCTCCCCCTCCTCCTAGGCATGGTCGCGCGTCCCGAGTACCTGCCGGGAATTCTGGACCTCCCCCGCCTCCGAAAGGCCCTACAGCTCACCATCACGTACGGCTGGTGACGAGTCTCCCGGCCTAGACGGCCCCCGCCCGCGTGTGCGGAATGCCGCCGCCTCCACCCGGCACGGGCACGGGAGGCGGGGCACGGTTTCCCCCCTGCCCCTTGGACGCCTTGTAGCGCGCCGTCTCCAGGTCCAGATCGAACTCCAGGTCGCGCTTGGCGTCTGCGGGACGGAAGACCTTCCCCGCGTCGAAGACGGGTCCCTTCCGCTTGCGGCGGCGTGGCCGTGGCCTCTGCTGCCTCCTGACCGGCACGAACGGAGCTTCGCCTGACGCCCCTTGAAGCTTGTCACCGGGGTATCAGCGGTGAGAAGCAGGCCTAGACGATCTTCCCCTCGCGGACGATTTCACGTCCGTCCAAGGTGACGGTGGCGCCCAGCAGGGTCGCGTTCCAGTGGAATCCGGTCTTGTTGGTGCCGCCCAGGAAGTCGTTGCTCCCGATGGCGATGCCCACGGCGCCGGAGACGAACCAGTCTGTCAGGTTCACCCCGAGGGGCTTCGCCTTCGTGTTCAGGCCCACCGTGAACCCGGCGATGCGATCCTTGTCCCCCGTGGCTGGCCCGTAGAAGTCCTCCCATATCTGGGCGTTGTCGCCCACGGAGTACTTCGTCACCCGGCCGTTCTGGAAGGTCCAGCGAACGTCCGTGAGGACGCGGCCCCACAAGGCCACCTTGTCGAAGACCACCGTCCCGTTCGCCGTGGTCTCCCGCGGTGCGATGGATACGCTGCCCGCAGGGAGGGAGGCGAACAGGTTGCCCTTCTTGATGTCCTCGGCATCGACGACCCCGTCCTCCAGGTGTGCCTTCCGGCCCGCGATCTCGAACTGGAGGTCCGTCCCGTTTTTCGCCGTCACGTGCACCGTCGTGCCGCCCTCCAGGGCGTCCACCAGCGCCTGTCCCCTCTTGCTAATGTCCTTGAGATCCGCGCCCAGCGCGGACTGGACGGCCTTGGACCAGGCGTCGTAGTCGAGGCCGTACTGCTTCGCCCGCTGCGGCGTCACCTGTCCGAGCTCGATGCCCACGCCGCGAATCTTTCGCTCCAAGAAGCGCTCGTCGAAGGGCTTCTCCGCCTCGTTGAGGGCGCTCATCCTCGCCGCCGGCATCTCCTCGAAGATGGCCGGGTCCTGCGGCCCGCCCAGGAACGTCATGGCGCTCAGGCTGTTGTACGCCTCCAGCATCAAGGCCGACGGCTGCCGAAGGTACTCCTCCGGCACCTCGGAGAGCGTGCGTCGATAGACCTCGTCCGTGGACAGCATCATGTGTGCATGGGCACCCACCTTGGAAGCTTCCACGGCCAGGGCCTCCGCCAGGGGGATCGTGTGCTGAAAGGTGTCGATGAAGATCTCCTCTCCCTCCCTCAGGGCGAGGCTCCTCTTGATGACCTGCTCTGCTAGCTCCTCCTCAAACTTTCCCACGTTGGTACCTCCCGATCGGAGAGCACGACCCTATCCATGGGGCCAAAACGCTCCTGCAGAAGTTCCGCACTCCCCGCGGTAACGAGCGACCCGCCCTATAAGAAGGCTTGGCCCTCACGGTGCCGGGGTCTTCTGCGCCGCGAAGGCCAGGCCGAGGCGGGCCAGGGCGGCGGCCCCCAGGGGAAGGATGTCCTCGTCCACCTGGAAGTGGGGGCTGTGAATGGAGGCGGTCAATCCCTTGGCCTCGTTGGCCGTTCCCAGGAAGAAGAAGCTCCCCGGGACGACCTCCAGGTAGCGGGAGAAGTCCTCCCCCCCCATGGTCGGCGGCACCTCCACCACGGCGTCGTCCGGGAACACCTCCTGGAGGACCTCCACGGCCCGCTCCGTGGTGATGGGGTCATTGACCGTCACGGGGTAGCCCTCCTCGAGGCGGAGGTCGTAGGTGGCCCGGTAGGCGGAGGTCACCCCCTGCGCGATGCGTTCCAGTCGCTCCCGCAAGCTCCGACGGATCTCTGGGTCCATCGTCCGCAGCGTCCCCTCCAGCTGCGCCTCTGAAGGGATGACGTTGTGGACGGTCCCCGCCTCCAGCCTCCCCACGGTGAGGACGAAGGGGTCTAGGGGATCCATCTCCCGGGCGGCGATGGCCTGGAGGGCAACGACGACGTGGGCCGCCGCGACGACGGGGTCCACGGCTTCGTGGGGCTTCGCCCCGTGCCCTCCCCTCCCGCGGACCGTCAGGTAGAAGGTGTCCGTCGCGGCCAGGAGGGGCCCCTTCCGGTACCCGATCCTCCCCGCCTCGAGGTTCGGCCATACGTGCAGGCCGAAGACAAAGTCCACCTTCGGGTCCTCCAGGGCGCCGGCCTCGATGAGGGGGGCGGCGCCTCCCTGCTGCCCCTCCTCCTCCGCCGGCTGGAAGAGGAACTTCACCTGACCCTCAAGCTCCTCCCGGGCGTCCCTGAGGACGCGGGCGGCGCCCAGGACCATGGCCATGTGTCCGTCGTGGCCGCAGGCGTGCATGCGTCCCTCGTGAACGGAGGCGAAGGGGAGGCCCGTCTGCTCCGTCACGGGAAGGCCGTCCATGTCCGCCCGAAGCGCGACGATCCTGCCGGGCCTGTCGCCCTTGAGCAGCCCCACGACCCCCGTTCCGCCCACCCCCTCCCGGACCTCGATGCCCATGGCCTCGAGGAGGTCCGCCACGAGGCCGCTGGTCTTCTCTTCCTGGTTTGCCAGCTCCGGGATTCGGTGGAGGCTGCGGCGCCACTCCACCATCTCCTCGTGGTGTCTCCGCGCCCTCTTCAACGTCCCGTCCATCTACGGCCACGAGCACGACGACGCGGTACTAGGCCTTTGTGGGCTTCGAGCCTCAAGGCAAGGGTTGCCCGCCGCAAATGACGCCTCGTCAACCTTTCCTCCCGGCGAGGCAGAGAAGGTTCAAGTAGCGGCAGTGGCTAGAGTAAACCGCTCATGGCCTATGAACTGGACGCGACGGACCGTCGCATCCTGGACAAGCTCGTGGAGGACGCCGGAAGGAGCTTGGCCCAGATCGCTCGGGAGCTCGACCTCCCGCGGCCGACGGTCAACTATCGCATCCAGCGCATGCGGAAGCAGGGGATCATCCGGAAGTTCACGGTCCTCCGAGACCACGTCCTTCTCGGCCAGGGCCTGACGAGCTTCGTCTTCGTTCGGTACGCTCGGGACGGGAAGCGCTCGCCGAAGGAGCTGGCGGCGGAGGTGGCGAAGCTCCCGCAGGTGTACGAGGTTCACCTGGTCACCGGGGGCGCGTCCCCCGATCGTGGCGACCGCCTCGTCG
>CAYGBN010000006.1:16954-30265 GCA_964348155.1 uncultured Methanomassiliicoccales archaeon | reverse complement strand
TCGTCTGCCAGGAGCTCCGTGAAGAGCAGGGAGTCGATCTCGAGCGTCTCTACCACTCGATGCGCACCCCACCGACGACCGACCAGGACTGGCGCCCGAGACCGTCTACGAGGTCCACCTCATCACCGGGGAGTGGGACCTCCTCCTGAAGGTGCGAACCGCGGACCTGGAGGAGCTGGGCAGCCTCGTCATGGAGGAGCTCCGGGGCTTGGAGGGCGTCGCCCGGACCCTCACAAGCAGCGTGCTGGCGACGGTCGCGGAGGAGCCCTAGGTCACGCCTAACTGATTCTCGGCCCGGTGGGCTTTAATAGTCCAATCTCCACGCTGAGGCACCGGCAGGGGAGGACATGTCGCAGGAGCTGAGAGGCGGGACGGCCTACATCGTCCGTGAGCAGAAGGGGGAGGCCTCCTTTCAGCTGTTCTCCAAGCTCACGTCCAAGGGGAAGAGGGGCCTCTGCCTGACCCGGAAGCACCCGGAGATCATCAGGAGCCGCTACCACCTGCCCCCGACCGTCCACCTGCGCTGGCTGACACCCTCCCTCGGGCGCGATCGTGTGGACCCCAAGGCCCTCAACACCCTGACCAACGTGGTGTACCACTTCGCCACGGGGAACCCGGGGGCCGTCATCCTGTTGGATGGCATGGAGTATCTCCTGCTGCACAACGAGTTCTCCAAGGCCCTGCTCTTCCTGGAGAACCTCAACGACTTCGTCATGCAGAGCGACTCCGTGCTTCTGGTGCCCATCAACCCCGAGGCCATGGATGCCCACGACATGGCACTCATGGAGCGGAACGCCGAGGTGTTGGAGGGGGCCCAGCTGGTCTCACGACAGAAGGTGGAGCAGTTCGTCCGGCTCATCGACCGCTACATGCGGCGCTGAACGCGTTGCGCGGGCGTCCCCCTGAAAAGTACTTGCCGCGGGAGGGCCATGCCCCCTGCTCCTGCCATGCTGACTCTGGAAGAGGAAGATCTGGGGGAGGAGCTTCGTCGCGAACTCATCGTCCTCCTCCACGTGACGCGGGGGGAGTACGGCGGCCTGCGGGAGGGCGAGCTGGAGCGGGCCCTGGCGGCGCTGTCGGAGGTCCGGGGGCGGGTAGTGAGGGTCAGCCTTCGTGCGGCAGCCCTCACGATTGCCATCCCGCCCTTCCTCCCCAGCGACCGGTTGCGGGAGGTTCTGCTCGGTTGTCTGGAGAAGGTCTTCCACCGCGAGATCTCATTGAGCCTCCGCCTTCCCGCAGAGCTGGCGGACACCGTCGAGGTGGGACGGGAGCTGGCCCGGGAGTGGGAGCGGTCAGCCGCCGTTCTGTGCCTCGCAGACGAGCGGGCGGTGGGGGACCTAGACCGCCCTCTCGTGGACCTGAAGGCCGTTCTGGAGAGGCGCGTGGAGGCCCCGGTGGCCGCGGCGTTCCCCGTAACGTTCGTCGACGTGCTCTGCCGCTGGGAGGAGACGATGGACGGCGTGGTCTGGGGCCCGGAAGCGGTCGTCGCGGGGGCGTACATGGAGCTGACGCGGCGGGAGGTGAGCGTCACCGCCCGCAGCCTGGAGGTCCTGGCCGACGTCATGGGGGGCGCGGAGTCCCGAGAGTGAGCGGCCGGTGAGCAGGGTGCCGTTCTGGAACCGCCGCAGCCTTATATATAACGCCGTTATAGAACGGGACTATGGCTGCGGCCGCCTACCGCGCTCCGGACGTGCCCGTCGAGGACCTCACGCCGGAGTTCGCGCGCGATGAACTGCTGCGCTGCTTTGAGAGTGCCAACCGTGAGTTCTACCGCATCCTGGAGGAGCCCGTCGTAGATGAGGCGTTGCGGGAACAGGTGCGCCAGTTCGTCACCGGCGTGTTCCAGCAGTGCGGCGCCGACTTTGAGAACCCCACGAAGGCGGGGATTCTCACGGCCATCGGACAGTGCAAGACCAACGCCGAGCGGATGATGGGGGACCGAGGCGCCGATGTCATTCGCCACCACTACGACGAGATGATGAAGCTCGTGCGTCGGCTGCCGGACTGAACCTCCGAAGCCGTCCACCCCTCGCCATCGTCTCCCTGGAAAGCCCTTAAGGCGCGGGCCCAGTAGCCCGCCGTGGTCTTGTCCCTCCTCCAAACCCTCTTCCTCGTTCTCGGAGGGGGCGCCCTTCTCTTCGCCCTCGTCTCCCTCGCCGACGGACTCTCCTTCCTGGGAAGAACCCGGAGGGCCCTTCGCCCGCGGGGGTCCCGGGAGCCCCCGGTGGTCGTGGTGGTCCCCGTCCGGGGCGTGGATCCACGCATCGCGCACACCCTTCGGGCCCTCGAGAACCAGCGGTACCCCACCTACAGGCTGATCGTGGTGACGGACGCCGACGACGAGGCGGAGGAGGCCATCCGGGAGCTGCCACAGCGGGAGTCCACCGTCCTCGTTCGCGCTCCTCCCCTGGCGGGATGCTCGGGCAAGATCGCAGCCCTCCTGGCCGGCCTGCAGCACGTCCAGCCCACGGACGAGCTCGTCGCCTTTGCGGACTCGGACATCCATCCGGATGCCGAGTGGCTCGCCCACCTCGTGGCCCCGTTGGACGATGCCTCCGTGGCCGCCGTAACGGGCTACCGATGGTACTTTCCCACCCGCCCGGGCCTCGGCCCAGCCCTCCAATCTGCCTGGAACAGCGCGGCGGCGAACGTCATGTTCACCCCGCGGTGGATGTACCTCTGGGGCGGGTCTTGCGTGATTCGGAGACAGGTCCTTGAGTCCCTCCCCATCGAGGGCCGGTGGCGCCGAAGCCTTAGCGACGACATGGTCCTGACGCAGGCGCTGAAGGAGGAGGGGCACGCCATCGCCTTCGCCCCCCAGGCCACGGTGGCGAACGAGGCGGATGGGACCCTCCGCGAGGTTCTCCATTGGACGAACCGTCAAGCCTGCATGGCCCTCCTCTACGCCCCCGCCATGGCCCGCCTCACCCTTCCATATGGCCTGTATGCCGGGTCCGTGGTCCTGGGCCTTGTGGCGGCGTCCCTGCTGCCCATCGCCCAGGGCTTCTTCCTGCCCGCGATCCTCCTTCTGAGCCCCTTAGTCTTGGGTCTGTTGAAGAACGCGCTGCGGCGGGCAGCGTTCCGGCTTGCCATGCATTCATTCCGCGTGCCCTTTTCACGCCACCGGGGCTGGTTCTACCTGGCGGCGGCCGTGCTCCCCTTCGTCATGCTGCTCAACGTGCGCCGGGCGCGCCGCATGCGGGAGTTCACGTGGCGGGGGAAGCGCTACCGCTTCCGAGGCCCCGATGACGTGGAGTCCGTCGATGTCGTGGAGGCGGACCCTACTCCTCCTCTTCCCCCACCTCGAGGGCGGGACCGTACTCGTCGTGGAGGGTCCGATCCGTAAGCATAACGCCCGTGCGGTAGGCCGCCCGCGCCAGGAGGTGGCCGGCCACGGGGTAGGTGAGGAGCAGGAAGACCACAATGGCCACGGCCTTGACGGACACGGGCGCGAAGCCTAGGGCCACGATGCCCGCCAGGAGGATGCTGACGACGCCCAGGGTCGTGGTCTTCGTGGCGGCGTGGAGGCGGTTGTAGACGTCAGGGAAGCGGATGAGGCCCAGGGCGCCGCTGAAGTAAAAGAAGACGCCCAGGCCCAGCAGGGCCAGGGAGGCCGCGGCGCGGAGGGGCTCAAGCAAAGACATCCCCCCGCTCCAGGTACTTGGCGATGGCTACGGTGCTGATGAAGCCGAAGATGGAGAGGACAAGGGCGGCGTCGATGTAGACGGAGGACTCCTGGAGGTACGCGTTGAGGACCAAGAGGGCGACCACCAGGGAGACGATGGCCTCCAGGGACACCACCCGGTCGGGGATGCTGGGCCCCAGGACGAAGCGGTAGAGGACCAGGGGGATGATGCCCCCCAGGATGATCATGGCGTACAGGAACGCGCTCATCGAAACACCCGCCCCACGTGGCGGCCGATCTCCACCAGGTCGTGCCGCACCTCCTCCAGCTCCTTCGCGTTGATGGTGTGGACGAAGAGGAGCCCCCGCTCCATGTCCACGTCCATGGTGAGGGTTCCCGGCGTGAGGGTGATCGTGTTGGCCATCATGGCCACCTCCACCTCGCTCATTCCGTGGATGTCCACCGCCAGGATGCCCGGGTGGACGGGGAGGCGGGGGTGGAGGGCACGGTAGGCGACGTCCAGGTTCCCCAGGATCACGGTCGGCAGGAAGAAGGCCAGGTACCGGAAGAACGCGGGGGCCCTCCGGAGGACGCGGGGGAGGGACTCCAGCGCCTCGGGCTTCACGATGGAGCGGGAGATGAGGACCGCCAGGACGCCGAAGAGGCCCCCCTCCACCAGGGCCAGGAGGCTCAGGTCGCCCTTCAGGAACATCCACGTCACGGCCAGGGGGATGGCGTAGGCGTACTCCTTCACGGCAGGCCCCCCAGGACGGCGTCCACGTAGATCTCCGGGGTGGTGGCCTGGAGCCCCACCTGAGTCACCAGATCCACCAGCGGCTCGGGGAAGAGGCCTAGGAGGAGGCAAAGCCCCGCCAGGCCGCCGATGGGGAGGAGGGCGGAGGGGTGGAGGAGGCCCCCAGCCACATGGCCCTCGCCCCAGAAGATCCGCAGCCAGGCGCGGAAGGTGTAGAGCAGGCTGAGGAACGCACCCACCAGGGCCGCCAAGACGTACGCCAGGCGGCCGCCATCGATGAGGGCCTGGAAGACGAGGAGCTTGCTGACGAAGCCGTTGAGCGGGGGGAGGCCCGCCAGGGCCATGGAGCCCACGAGGAAGGTGGTCGCCAGGAACGGGGAGGCGCGGACCAGGCCCCCCATGCGATCCATGCTCCGCTCGTGCGTCAGGTGCATCACGCCCCCCGCCGTCAGGAACATCATGCTCTTGATGAGGGCGTGGTTCACCAGGAAGAAGACGGCGGCGGCCACGGCCTGGGCGCTAGCCAGACCGATGGCGAGGAAGAGGAACCCCATCTGGCTGACGCTGCTGTACGCGAGGAGACGCTTCACGTCGCGCTGCCCTACGGCCAGGAGACCGCCCAGGAGGACGGTCGCGATGCCCAGAAAGAGGACGACCTCGCCCAGGACGCCTAGCCCCACGAAGAGGAGGGACGTCAGGCGTATCATGCCGTAGGCCCCCACCTTGATGAGGATGCCACTGAGGATGGCGCTGACGGGCGTCGGGGCCGAGGGGTGGACGTCCGGGAGCCAGAAGTGGAAAGGGGCGGCGGCGGCCTTCAGTCCGAAGACGGCCACGAAGAGGAGGGCGATGACGTCCAGGTGGGCCACCCCCGCCGCCCGGAGGTCCCGGATCCGCACGGAGAGGTCCGCCATGTTCAGCGTCCCCGTGGTCCCGTAGAGGGTCCCGATGGCCAGGAGCATGACGGCGGCCCCGATGAGGTTCAGCACCAGGTACTTGAACGTGGCCTCCAGCTTCTCCGCCCGCGGGACCAGGCCATCGGGGTCGTGGGTGATGACCAGCCCGTAGATGGCCAGCAGCATGACCTCGAAGAACACGAAGAGGTTGAAGATGTCCCCCGTGAGGAAGGCGCCGTTCACACCGGTCATGAGGAAGAAGAAGAGGGGGAGGTACGACAGGCGGAGGGCCTCCGGACGCAGGGCGCCCAGGCTGTAGATCAGGGCCGCCAAGAACACCCCCGCCGTGACCAGGAGGAGTGTGGTGCTCAGAAGGTCCGCCACCAGGATGATGCCGAAGGGCGGAGGCCATCCCGAGACGGCGTGGACGAGGATGCCGTCGCGCCGCACCCGCCACAGGAGGAATGCGGCGAGGGCCAGGACGAGGACGCCGCCCCCCAATGCCAGCCCCCGCTGGACGCGCGGCCAACGGTGCAGTGCCAGCAGAAGGACCGCCAGCGTGAGGGGCCAGATCACCGGGAGGGAGACGAGGGCGCTCATCCCTGCAGCCTCCGGAACGCGTCCACCTCGGTGCTCTCCTCCTCCCGGATGAGGGCGTAGCTCAGGACCAGGGCAAAGGCCGTCACCCCGAACCCGATGACGATGGCCGTCAGGATGAGGGCCTGCACCAGGGGGTCCGCCGGACTCCCCACCAGCCCCAGAATGGGGGCCACGTCCCCTCGGAAGCCCACGCCGATGAGGAGCAGGTTCACCGCGTTGGAGAGGATCCCCAGCCCGATGACCACCCGCAGGGCGTTTCGATGGCGCATGGCCCACACCGCAATGCCGAACAGGACGCCGAGGGTCAGGGCGAAGAAGCTAACCAGGCGTCCCACCCCCCACGCTCCGGCGCAGGATGGTCATGATGGCGCCCACCACCGCCAGGTACACGCCGACGTCGAAGCCCACTGCGGTGGCGAACTCCACGTGCCCCAGGAGCGGCAGGTCCGCCCGCACGAGGAGGCTGGAGAGGAGGGGCTCCCCCAGGGCCAGGGGCAGCAGGGCGAAGAAGACGATGACCAGCAGCCCGGCGGTGGCCACGCTGCGGTAGTCCACCCGGAACCGGGCCTCCACGTACGCCTTTCCGAAGACCAGGTACAGGAGGGCGAAGACGCTGGCCGTCATGGCACCCGCCACGAACCCCCCGCCGGGCTCGTTGTGGCCCGCCAGTAGCAGGGTGAGGGAGAAGAGGATGCCGATGTAGAGGACGGCGTTGGTGATGACCCGCGCGACGACGCTCGTCATTCCTTCCACCTCCGGAGCAGGGTATAGACCGCCAGCGCCGACAGGCCCACCACCGTGACCTCCCCAAGGGTGTCGAAGGCCCGGAAGTCGGTGACGACGACGTTGACCACGTTGCGACCCCCTGTCAGCTCCACCGGGGTCTGCAGGAAGAACGTGGCCACGGAGTCAGCGAAGGCGGCCAGGGAGAGGGAGACGAGGCCGGCCACGCCCACGACCAACGCCAGTGAGAGGAGCACGTCCGGCAGGCGGCGCGGGAGGGACGGGCGGATGGCCCGGAAGGGGATCCGGGCGATGACCACGAGGAAGACGATGAGCAGCACCATCTCCACGAGGATCTGGGTCATGGCCAGGTCCGGGGCGTTGAGGAGCATGAACGCCGTGGCCAGCAGGAACCCCATGCCCGACAGGCTGAGGACGGCGTGGAGGAGGTTCCGCAACGAGGCGGCGAGACCGGCGAAGGCCATCATGGCCAACAGGATGATGGCCAGAACCAGGTCCTTGGAGGTCTCGAGGGTCGGGAACTCGAGGGCCAACGGGGGGAGGCGCCAGAGAAGGACGCCCAGCACGAACAGCAGCAGCAGGCCCGCATAGCGCCGAAGGGAGCCGTTCTGGAGGAGAAGCCCGATGCGTTGGGCCACGGGCTGGGACCTCGCCACCAGGCCTTCGTAGGCCGCGTCGGGGGTGGTCCGCCGCAGGCGGCCAATCGCGCCCTCCAGCCACGTCGCCACGGTCTGGTACCTCCAGAGGAGCAGCAGCCCTCCGGCCGCGGCCGCCAGGGTAAGAGAGACCGTGGCAGGGTTGAGCTGCAGGAGGCCCACGTCGAACCCCTCCCCCGAGGCGTGGGCGGCCGTGGAGAGGAGCCCTGTCGCCACGGAGGGGAAGAGGCCGAGGAGGAGGGAGCCCCCCGCCAGGAGCAGGGCGGGCACGGCCAGAGCAAGGGACTCCCGTGCCTCCCACCTCCGTCCGCGACCGAGGAAGACGCGACCGAAGAAGTGGAGGCTGTAGGCGAAGGTGAGGGCGCCGCCGACGACCGCCAGCCCCAGGGCCCACGCCTGGCCACCCTCGAGGAGGGCCTCGTAGTACGTCTCCTTGCTCAGGAAGCCTCCCAAGGGGGGGATGCCGGCCATGGACAGCGCCGCCAGCCCGCAGGCGGCCGCCGTGAGGGGCATGTGCCGCCCGAGGCCGCCGAGCCGGCGCACGTTGGTGACGCCCGTGGCCAGCGTCACGGCGCCTGCCACGAGGAACAGGGCGGACTTGAAGAGGGCGTGGTTCAGGAGGTGGAGCAGCCCCGCTTCCTGCCCCGTCACGCTGGCCGTCCCAAAGGCGGAGGCCATGAGGCCCAGCTGTGAGATCGTGCTGTAGGCGAGGATGCGCTTCAGGTCGGTGGCCCGGATGGCCTGCAGGCCGCCAAGGACCATGGTCACCGTTCCCAGTGGCAGGAAGAGAACCTCCCACCCCGTGGACGTCAGGGCCGGGAGGAAGCGCGCCAGGAGGTAGATGCCGGCCTTTACCATGGCCGCCGAGTGGAGGTAGGCGCTCACCGGAGTGGGAGCCACCATGGCGTCCGGGAGCCAGACGTGGAGGGGGAATTGGGCGGACTTGGCGGCCACGGCCACGGCGAACAGCATGAGGACGGGGGCCAGGAGCCCGCTGTCGGCGAGGGCGCCCCTTCCCGCCAGGACGGCCTGCACCTCGAAGGAGCCCGAGGCGGCCTGCATCAACAGGAAAGAGACCAGAAGGGCCAGGCCGCCGAGGCCGGTGATCAGGAGGGCCTTCATCGCCGAGGCCACGGACCGCTGCTCCTCGCGTCGAAACCCGATGAGGAGAAAGGAGCTCAGGGTCGTGAGTTCCCAGAAGAGAAAGAGCAGGATCAGGTCCCCCGCCAGGACGAGGCCCAGCATGGCCCCCATGAAGAGGGCCATGTAGGCGTAAAAGCGGGGGGTGTCCCCCTCCCGGACCATGGAACGTTGGGCGTAGACCAGGATGACGGCGCCTACGCCCGTGACCAGAGTCGCGAAAAGCAGGCTCAGGGCGTCCAGGCGGAGGAGGAAGGCGATGCCCGCCGACGGGATCCACGGCACCCGGACCTCCACGGTCCCGCCCAACCCCCAGGCAGCCAGGAGGAGGGCGAACGCGGCCCCGCCCGCCCCTGCGGTCAGGAGTCCGCCGGAGCCGCGAAGCCGACGCTCGGCGGGGGCCACCACCAAGGCGGCCAGGAAGGGGAGTGCGAGGGCCAGTACGATCCAGTTCGCCGGTTCCAGCACAACCCCCCCGGGCCAGTCGCGCGGGTCGTCCAGGGGCAATCACGAGGTGCCTAAAATAGATGCACGGGAGGGGGAGGGGTCAACCTTTTGCGTGGCGTCCCCCTTCCCTCGCCCCATGCTCGTCCTGACCCGCGAGGACCTCCAGGAGATCCTGGACATGCGCACGGTCATCGACGCCGTGGAGCGCGGGCTGGTGGAGCACGCGCGGGGAACGGTCACCATGCCCCCGCGGCACGTCCTCCCCATCGGCACGGCGGGAATAACCTTCGTCATGTCCGCGTACCTGGCGGGCATGGGCGCCACCGCCGTCAAGGTCGTCAGCGACTTCCACGGCAACCCCGCCCGAGGGTTGCCCTCCCTTCACGGGGCTGTGATTCTCCTGGACGCGGAGTCAGGCGCCCCGGCGTGCCTCTTGGAGGGGGGCTACATTACCGCCATGCGGACGGGAGCCGCCAGCGCCCTGGCCGCCCGCTCCCTCTCCTTGGTGGACTCCGCCGTAGTCGGCGTTCTCGGCACGGGGGTCCAGGCCCGGACACAGGTCCTCGGGCTCTGGACCGTGCGGGACGTCCAGCTCGTGAAGGCCTACAGCCGAACTCGGGAGCACATCCGATGCTTCTGCCAGGAGATGGCGGACGAGCTGGAAGTGGAGGCCCTGGTGGCCGACGGTCCGGAGGAGGTGGTTCGCGAGAGCGACATCGTGGTCACGGCCACAAACGCCACGAAGCCGGTCCTCCGGGGGGCGTGGCTGGAGCCCGGGGTCCACGTGACCTCCATCGGAGGCGGGCCCGTGGCGGAGCTGGATGCGGAGGTGTACCGCAGGTCCCGCGTGTTCGTGGACTGGCGCGAGGGCGCCCTGGAGGAGGCGGCGGACCTGCGACAGGCCGTGTCTCAGGGCGCCTTCGACGCGGGGGACATCCGCGGGGAGCTAGGGGAGCTGGTCGCCGGAACGAAGATGGGGCGCCGGGACAAGGACGAGATCACGCTCTTTCGCTCCGTGGGCATGGCCCTGGAGGACGCGGCGACGGCCGCCGTGGCCTACGAGCGTGCCCTGGCGGAGGGCCTGGGCCAGGAGATCCCCCTCTGAGGCAAGGTTTTGTACCTCAGTGCCCTTCCCGGGCCGGGAGGGCCGGGATGGCAGAGTTGTGGGAGACGGCCTTGGGGGCCGCGGAGCAAGCCGGAGCGGACTACGCGGACGTGCGCCTGGTAGAGCGACGGGTCGCGAGCCTCCACATGAAGAACGAGAACGTGGAGAGCCTGGCGGACAGCACGAGCAGCGGCTTCGGCGTCCGCGTCCTGGCAAAGGGGGCGTGGGGCTTCTCCGCCTCTTCGCGGATGGAACGTGAGGAGGCCCGCCGGGTCGCGCGGGAGGCCGTCCGCATTGCCGAGGCCTCGTCGCGGGTGATGAAGGAGAGGGTCGTGCTGGCGGACGTCCCCGCCGCGGAGGACACGTACCAGTCCCCGAGGAGCGTGGACCCCTGGGACGTCGCCGTGGAGGACCGCATCGCCCTGCTTCTGGACGCACAGGAATCCATGGCGGTGGGCCCGGCCGTCAAGGTGCGCAACGCCTATGCTGAGGCGTGGCGGGAGGAGAAGACCTTTGCCTCCTCGGAGGGGGCCTACGTGGAACAGCGCCTCATGCAGACAGGGGCGGGTGTGGAGGCTCTTGCCATGGGCGACGGGGAGGTCCACCGCCGCTCCTATCCCGCCGCCTTCGGGGGGAACTTCCGGGCCGCTGGGTGGGAGTTCGTGGAAGAGCTGGACCTCGTGGGCCACGCCGAGTCCACCGCCCTGGAGGCAGTGGCGCTCCTGGAGGCGCCCCGGTGCCCCGCCGAGAAGGCGGACCTCCTCCTTGGCACAAACCAAGCGGCCCTCCAGGTCCACGAGTCCTGCGGCCACCCCACCGAGCTCGACCGCGTCCTGGGGATGGAGGCCGCCTACGCCGGAACCTCCTTCCTCACGCCGGAGAAGCTGGGCAGCTTCGCCTACGGTTCGGAGGCGGTGAACATCGTGGCCGACGCCACCGTCCCCGGGGGCCTGGGGACCTTCGGCTACGATGACGAGGGCGTGCCCGCCCACCGTGTTGACCTGGTCCAGGAAGGGCGGTTCGTGGGGTACCAGAGCTCCCGGGAGACGGCCAGTGGCTTCGGGGAGGAGAGCAGCGGCAACATGCGGGCGGACGGGTGGAGCCGGATTCCCCTCATCCGGATGACGAACATCAACCTCCTCCCCGGCAACTGGGACTTTCACGAGCTCCTGGAGGACACGAAGAAGGGCATCTACATGGAGACGAACAAATCCTGGTCCATCGACGATCGCCGTCTGAACTTCCAGTTCGCCACGGAGGCCGCCTGGGAGATCCGAGATGGGGAGTTGGGGGCCCTCCTGAGGTATCCCAGCTACACGGGCATCACCTACGAGTTCTGGCGAAGCTGCGACGCCGTGTGCCGGGAGGAGGACTGGCGTCTGTGGGGGATCCCCAACTGCGGGAAGGGGCAGCCGGGACAGGTGGCTCGCGTGGGCCACGGGACCGCGCCCGCACGGTTCCGAGGCGTTCAGGTGGGGGTGGCGTAGATGGCCATGGGACGGGCCGAGGCCCTGGAGGTGGCCGAGAGGGCTCTGGAGGTTAGTCCGGCGGACCAGACGGAGGTTCTCCTCCTCTCCGGGAGGACGGCCCTCACGCGCTACGCCAACTCCGCCATCCATCAGAACGTGGCCACCGTGGACCAGACCGCCGTCCTCCGGCTCGTGTTCGGGAAGCGCATCGGCATCACCCGGACGAACCAGGTCGATCCCGCGTCTCTCGACGCGGCCGTCGCCCGCGCGGCCAGGATCGCCAAGGCGCAGCGACCGAACAAGGACTTCCTGTCCCTCCCCCAGGGGGGCACGCCCCCCGTAGTGGCCAGTTTCGCCTCCCGAACGGAGGCTTCGTCCCCCGAGGAGCGGGCGGAGGTCGTGAGCGACGTGGTCTCCACGGTGCAGGGGCTGGGCGTGGACAAGGCCTTCGGCTCCCTGGAAGCCACCACGACCTCCGTCACGGTGGCCAACTCGTTGGGGGTCCGCGCCCACGACGAGATGACGTTGGGTCACCTGATCGTCACGGCCATCAAGGAGCGGGACGGGGAGGCCGGCTACGGGTGGGGGGAGGAGCTGCACACCGACATCGCCCTCTTGGACCACGAGACCGTCGCCATGCTCGCTGCCGAGAAGGCGGCGCGGTCCCTGAATGGGACCGCCGTAAAGCCGGGGGAGTACACCGTCGTGCTGGAGGACTACGCGGTGGCCAACATGGTCCAGTTCCTGACGTACCTCTCCTTCGGGGCCCTCCCGTACCGCGAGGGGCGGTCCTGCATCAGCGGGAGGCTGGGAGAGAAGGTCACGGGGAGCCACATCACCCTCTGGGACGAGGGGGCGCGGGCGGAGGGCATGCCCCTGGCCTTCGACGCCGAGGGCGTCCCCAAGGCGCGGGTCTCCCTCCTCCGCGAGGGGGCGGCCGAGGGGGTGGTCTACGACTCCTACGAGGCCGGGAAGGACGAGAAGGCCTCCACAGGCCACGCCCTGCCCTCGCCCAACTCCGTGGGCCCCCTGGCCGTGAACCCCTTTCTGGAGACGGGCGACGCCAGCCTGGAGGAGATGGTGGCGGAGACGAAGCGGGGCCTCTACGTCACCCGCTTCCACTACGTGAACCCGGTGGACCCCCGCAAGGCGATCCTGACCGGCATGACCCGGGACGGGACCTTCCTCATCAAGGACGGGGAGATTGCGGGATCCGCCCGAAACCTTCGCTTCACGCAGGGCATCCTGGAGGCCCTCCAGCAGGCGTCCCTCGTGGGCGGGGAGGCGCGACCCCACCGCTACTCCACGTGGCTCGGCATGGGCGCCACCACCGTCCCGGCCATGAAGGTGGACCGCTTCCGCTTCACCGGCGCCACGGAGTTCTAGCCCCCCGGGTGAGGGATGATCCGACCCTGCGGTCCGGAGGACTTCGAGGCCATCCACGGCGTGATCAACGCTGCGGCCCGCGCCTACGAGGGGGTGATCCCGCCGGATCGCTGGAAGGAGCCTTACATGTCGCGGAGGGAGCTGCAGGAGGAGATGGCCCAGGGCGTCATTTTCTGGGGGTACGAGGAGGGAGGCGAGCTCCTAGGCGTCATGGGCATTCAGCACGTGGAGGACGTCACGCTGATCCGCCACGCCTACGTCCGGCCGGATTGGCAGCGCCAGGGCATTGGCGGGGCGCTCCTGACGCACCTTCGGCCGCTGCGAAGGGGCCCCACCTTCGTCGGCACCTGGGCGGCGGCCACCTGGGCCATCCGCTTCTACGAGAGGCACGGGTTCGTCGTGGTCTCCGAGCGGGAGAAGGACCGCCTGCTCCGGAGGTACTGGTCCATCCCGGAGCGCCAGGTCGCGACCTCCGTGGTCCTGGCGGAG
>CAYGBN010000006.1:0-16944 GCA_964348155.1 uncultured Methanomassiliicoccales archaeon | reverse complement strand
TGGACCACGATGAAGCTACGCGGCGTTTGGGGAGCCGGCCTGGCAGCGCTCGCGCTGAGCACGGGCCTGGCGGAGGAAGCGGATGCCACCGGGTGAACTTGCCTCCCTCAGGGGCCCTGCAGGTAGAACGCCAGGAGGTGCTCGGGGGTCGCAAACCGCTCCCGAAGCTCGCCCGCCCCCACCACCCCTGCGTCGGTGACCAGGCGGCCCAGGAGCGACTCCGGGACCGTCTCGAAGTAGAAGTTCCACGCCTCCACGCTCGGGCTCAGCTCCGATGGGTCCCGGTCTTCCGACGGCCGGAGCAGTGCCTCTCCCCGGAGCTCCACCTTGAGGGCCTCCAGGAGGGGGTGGAAGGGGACGTCCGAGGCTTCGCAGGCCAGGGCGAGGGACAGGGTGCCGATCTTGTTCACCAGGCCCCCTTCCAGCAGGAGGGCGTCGGCCCCCGTCACCACCGCATCGCACTGCTCCACCAATCCGGGGCCCGCCGCGTCCGCCACCAGGATGGACCGAATGCCCCGATCCCGAAGCGCTTGGGCGAGGGCCTCCCCCTCTCGAAGGGGGCGCGCCTCGCACACGTACACCTGGAGGGCGGCGGCCTGAGGCAGCCCGGCGAGAGCCGCCAGGACGTCGCTGCTGTAGCTGATGGTAAGGAGGGTTCGGATGTCCTTCAAGATCTCCTGGGTGGCCCCGGCGACCCTCCTCTGGGCCTCCCGCAGGCGGTTCACTAAGTGCGGGATGGCCTCTCCTCTGCCGGCCCGGAGCAGCCTCATCCCCAGGGACGAGGCGTTGACCACGGCGGCCATCCACGGCTGTGCCCGGCGAAGCCGATCGTGCAGGGCCGCCACGACATCGCCGCCAGGGTTCGACCGGGCGAGGGACTCGTAGGCCTCCAGCGCCCTGAGAGCCAGGGGGAGGGCGCCCGACCGCGTATCGGAGGCGATGTCGTTGATGGCGGATTCCACGGCCTCAGGCAGCATCGGCACCCGTTCTCTCGTAGAAGCGGTAGAAGCCCCGCAGGTTCGTGGCGATGGTGCGCTCCACGAAGGGTCGAGGAAACGCCTCCACGTCGGCGTACCACTCGTCGTACACGGCGGCCGCGGCCTCCTCAAGCCCCATCGCCCGTCTCGTCTCCCGGGCCCGACGGTCCCACCGCTCGTATTCGACCTGCTGGTCCCGCAGGGCCCGGAGGGCGTCCTTCCGGGGGCCGAAGTGCGTATACAGGAGGACGCGGGGGTTGAGGCGCGCCATGGTCTCCATCGCCCGGACGGCGTCAGGGAGGTCGAACTCTGGAAAGGGGGTCGTGGGAATCAGGCGGCGGTCCCGGGGGAAGTAGATGCCCGCCGCGTCGCCGGTGAAGATGGCCCGGGAGGAGCGGTCCAGGACGGCGAGGTGATGGCGGGCGTGCCCCGGGGTCGAGACGAACTCCAGCTCCCGGCCTCCCAGATCCAGGACCTCCCCGCCCTTCAGCGCGACCATCCTCTCCTCGGGGATGGGCTTCAGCGTCCCGTAGTCCTGGAACGAGGCCCCCAAGGCACGACTTGCGCTCTCCAGGAGTCGTTGGGGGCTGGCCAGGTGCGGCAACCCTCTCTCATGAACGTAAAGCCGAGCCTTCGGGAAGCGGTCCATGAGGAAGCCGGCGCCGCCTGCGTGGTCCAGGTGGATGTGGGTGACCACCACGTTCTCCACGGTGGCGTGGTCGACGCGGAGCTGATCCAACGCTTCCAGCACGTTCCCGTAGACGCGGGACGTGCCCGTTTCGATGAGGGTCCGGCGCTTGTCCTCAATGAAGTAGACGCCTCCGAAGTCCGACTCCCCAAACATCTGGGTGTCCATCAGGTACGTGCCTTCCCCCACCTCCAGCGGACGGCCCGACGTTCCCGCTTGACCCACGCTCCGGAAGTCTCCCTCTCCCCGTTTAAGGCTTGGCCTCCCCCCCTCCCGCTGACGACTCGGCGGCGGCGGGCCGTTCTCCATCGAGCCACTGAACCCTCCACTCGGCGACGCGCCCGCCCCTCACCTTGGCCGTCCAGACGCTCGGACCGGCGAGTCTCTCGTGGGAAGACGTGGAGTAGCCCACCATGACCACCGCGTCGTCGCGGACGCTTGCGGAGGTGAACTCGTTCCGGTAGTCCGGGTACGCCGCGAAGAAGTCCTTCCAGCCCTTCCTCATCCTCTCCTTGCCTTCGTGGACCTCCCCTGCGTTGTCGATAAACGTGTGGTCGTCCGTCATCAGGTCCGTCAACCCCGCCAAATCCTGCCGGTTGATCCTCTCGTTGAACCGCAGGGCCGTCATCAGCACATCCGAGGGACTTGGCGTCTCGTCGGCCACGGGATCTCCTCCTCAACGGGAGCGCTCCCAGCGGATATACCTGCCCCCGGCTCCCCGGACCGCGAAGAGGTTTAAGCCCGTCCACGGATACGGCCGCGTAGGGGGTGTGAGGCTGGAGAAGACCCGAGAGGACCAGGCATTGCGCGCCGCGGCTTCGAAGGCGCTGTACGAGAGGGCCACGGCGGTGATTCCCGGGGGCGTGACCCACGGAATCCGCTACTTCCCTCCCTTCCCCTTCTACGTCACCCGGGCCCGAGGGTCGAGGATCTGGGACGCGGACGGCAATGAGCTCCTGGACTTTTGGATCGGCCACCTGGCATTGATTCTGGGTCACAGTCCCTCCGTGGTCGTCCAGGCCCTCCAAGAGCAGCTGGATCAGGGCACCCAGTGGGGGACGGCCAGCGCCCGAGAGGTGGAGCTAGCAGAGGCGGTCCAGCGAACGGTCCCGTGCGCCGAGACGGTTCGCTTCTGCAACACGGGCGCGGAGGCCACGATGTACGCGGCACGCCTCGCTCGCGGGTTCACCGGCCGTTCCGTCATCCTCAAGGCCGAGGGGGGCTGGCACGGCTTCTGCACGGACCTCCTGGTGGCGGTGCACCCGCCCTTCGACGAGCCGGAGTCCCTGGGACTCCCCCGGGCCCTGACAGGTCTCGTGGGCACGTTCCCCTTCAACGACGTGGAGGCGGCCACCGACGCCATCCGGCGCCAGGAGGACCTGGCCGCCGTCATCGTGGAGCCCGTCCTGGGCGCGGGCGGCAGCATCCCTGCAGACCCCGACTTCCTCAGGGCGCTGCAGGAAGAGACGGAGGCTCGGGATGCCCTCCTCATCTGCGACGAGGTCATCACCGGGTATCGCCTGGGCCTGGGAGGGGCCCAGGCCCACTACGGCGTCATCCCCGATCTGGTGACTCTGGGGAAGATCCTCGGGGGCGGCCTTCCCGTGGGGGCCGTGGCGGGGAGTGCTGACACCATGGCGCTCACGGACCCGCGACGGGAAGGGGGGAAGGTGGCCATTGGCGGGGGGACCTTCTCCTCCAACCCCCTGACCCTGGTGGCGGGCCTGGCGACGCTCCGGCACCTCGAGGCGCATCCGGGCCTCTACGAGGCCCTCGGTCGCATGGGAACGGAGATTCGACGACAGGTGCCCGTCGCCCTGGCCGAGGGGGGCGTGCCCGCCGTGGCCACGGGCATCGCGTCCATGTTCCAGGTCCACTTCCCCAAGGAGGAGGGGGTGGAGATCCGCAGCGCACGCGACGTGGCCGAGCGCACGGACCCTCACCTCCGGGAGGAGGCCTTCAAGCGCGGCCTGGTCAACCGGGGCGTCTACACCGTCCACGGCGGCGGCGGGCTGTGCGAGGCCCACACGGACGCCGACGTCCAGCGGCTGGTGGAGGCCGTGGAGGGCGTGGCGGAGGAGATGCGGGGGTAGCCATGTGACGGAGAGCGTTCGAGCCGCCATTTACGGCGTGGGGTCCATCGGGGCCGCCGTAGCCCGCGCGTGTGCGGCGCGCGGCATGGAGCTCGTGGCCGCGGTGGACGTGGACCCGGCGAAGGTGGGAAGGGACCTGGGCGAAGTGGTCGGTATGGAGCGGGAGCTGGGAGTCCCCGTCTCCCGGGACCTCCGCCAGGCGCTCCCCCGGGGTGAGGGGGACCTCATCTTCCATTGCGCCACCTCCTACCTCTGGGAGGCCCATCCGCAGCTGGCGGAGGCAGCCCTCTCAGGATGCCATGTCATCTCCACGTGCGAGGAGCTCTCCTACCCGTGGCGGGCCCACCGCCACTTGGCCCAGGAGGTCGATCAGGCGGCCCAGCGTGAGGAGGTCACGATTCTCGGCACGGGGGTAAACCCGGGGTTTGTCATGGACGCCCTGGTGGTGGCCCTGAGCAGCATGTGCACGGACGTCTCGAAGGTCCGCGCGGAGCGGATCGTGGACGCCGCCCTTCGCCGCGCCCCTCTGCAGGCCAAGGTGGGGGCGGGGCTGTCCGAGGCGGAGTTCCGAGCGAGGGCAAAGGAGGGCAGGCTGGGACACGTGGGAACGTACGAGTCCATGGACCTCATTGCCGCAGCCTTTGGCTGGAACCTATCCGACGCGCAGGTGGAGATCTCTCCCGTCCTGGCCGAGGAGGCCGTCGCGAGCGCCCACGTCTCCGTCCCCAAGGGGGGCGTCGCCGGCCTTCACCAGGTAGGACGTGGCATGCGAGGGGGGGAGGAGGTCATCCATCTGGACCTGCAGATGTACCTGGGTGCCGAGGGCCGGGACAGCGTGCATCTCGAGGGGACCCCCGAGGTGAACGTGACGATCCCCGGAGGCATCGCGGGAGATGAGGCCACCATCGCGGCCCTGGTAAACGCCGTCCCCCACGTCCTGGAGGCGGAACCGGGGCTCAAGACGATGCTGGACATGCCCCTCCCCACGTACGTGGAGAACGTCTGGAGGACGCGTTAGCCCTTGTCTGGCGTGACGGGAGGAGGTTGGCCTCTCCTGGCAACGGGATCCCGAGCCAGCGCAAGAAGCAGTCCGAAGGCCGCCAGCCACACGGAGGTGGTGATCCAGGGGAAGGCGTTCGTCGCCACGGGCCCCGTGGCCTCCCGCACGCTGGTCAACACCAACGGCCCCAGAACCCAGCCCAGGTCCCCGATCATCCGGTACACCCCCATGGCGGTGCCGATGCGGGCCTCCGGCACCAGGTCGACGGCCCATGCAGCCATGGGCCCGTGCAGGCCCAGGGCCAGGCCGTAGGCGATCATCATCACCGCGAGCGTCGTGAAGGTGCCCGCGAAGAAGATGAAGGGGAGGACGGCCGCCGTGAGGAGAAGGGAACTCATGAACGGGAGCTTGCGTCCGTAGCGGTCCGCCAGGTGACCCGAGGGGAGCATGGTGCCCAGGGACGCTACCGCCGCCACCGTCAGGAGGAGGCCAATGGTGCCCGTGTCGAAGCCGAACTTCGCCTCCGACCAGAGGGGGAAGATGACCCCGCTGATGCCGCCGCGGACGAAGAAGGCGCTGAGGACGGCCAGGTTTACGAGGAGGAAGGAGGGGTTTCGGACCAGGCGGCCAACGTCCCCCCATGAGATGGTGGCGCGAGTGGAGCGGGCCGGTGTGGCCGGGAGGTAGAGGCGAACGAGAACCAGGCCCAGGGCCGTCACGAAGGCGTAGAAGAAGAAGGGGGCGCGCAGCCCCAGGTAGAGGGCGACGTATCCGCCCGTCGCGGGGCCGGAGATGCCGCCAAGGAGCAGGGCCGCCACGTAGTACGACATGTACTGGCCCCGCTTGCGCGGCGGTGCGACGCGGGCCAGCAGGGCCACGGAGGAGGTGACGTAGAGGGCGGAGCCTGCCCCCTCCACCACCCGCACGGCCAGCAGGACCCAGTAGTTGAACGCCAACCCGGCCACCACGGAGGACGTTGCGATGAGGAGGAGGCCGTACGCCATGACCCGTCGCTGGCCTCGGCGGTCCCCCAGCACCCCCGCGGGTAGGTCCACGGCAACCCGAGCCAGGGCGTAGCCCGAGATGAGGAGGCCCACCATGAGGTCCGTTGCCCCGAAGAACTTGGCATAGAAGGGCAGGACGGGCGTCAGGATCGTGATCCCCAGCAACACGAGGAACACGACGACGGAGAGCACCACGACGGTGCGCGTCTCCTCCTTCATGGAGGCCCCCGCATGGTCCTCTCCGCTAAAGGACCTGCGGACTTGGGGAACAGGCTGGGACGTGCGAGATACGGCCTACAGCTGAATCCTCGCAAGGGTCTTCGTGGAGATGACGCCTGGCACCTTGCGGACCTTGTTCACCACCGCATCCCCGATGGCGTCGTAGGTGTCCGCCTCCAGGCGGGCGATGAGGTCGTACTCTCCGAAGAGGAGGTGAACGTCCACGACCTCCTCCACTTGGACAAGCTCCTGAAAGACCTCCCGCTCCCTCCCCGGTTCGACGCTGATCAGGACGAAGCCCGTGGCCATGCCGCTCCCTGCGTGGGATGGCCAGACGGGGATAAGAAGCTTGGTCCGGTGGAGGGCACAAGGCTTACGTGGCCTGCGTCCCTGGGGGGGCCGTAGCCCCGGGAGGAAAGGGCATGCCCGAGGACGCTCCTGAGGAGGGCGGGGAGGCCATTCGCCGCGAAGATCTGGAGGGGCCCCGGAAGGTGGTGGACCGCCTCGTCCGGCGTCGGGAGGAGGAGGAGCGCCGAGCGCGAGCCGAGGCGGAACGCCGGGCGTCCCGGCGGCGGTTCCTGAGGAGCGCGGGCCTGGTGGGGGTGGGCGGCACCACGGGCTACCTGGTGGGCGACTTCGTGGGGCCCAGCGCCCTCTTGGGTCGGCGTGCCGTCCGGGGTCCCAGCTACATCGTCTTCGTGGAGGAAGAGGAGGTCCGTGCGCAGAACGGCGACACGGGGGCCGTCGACTTCCGAGGCGAGACCAGCGACGTCTTGGAGGCCGCGGCGGAGGCCATGGCCGGCCGGGGGACGTTGTTCGTGAGGAGGGGCGCGTACGTTCTCGATCGGGCCTTTCCGGGGGAGGAGATGCCTGAGCTGCGCGTCGTTGGGGAGGGACATGCCACGCTCATGGGGAACGGGGGCCAGGCCTTCGACACCCTCGATCCGGAGTCCGTCGAGGTCAGAGATCTGACCTTCCTCGACAGGAACGGGATTGCCTGCTATACTGGCCTCTCACCAGGCATGATCTCTCTCACCGCGCAGGCGCCTCCCTTTGACACCCGGGCGGCGGAAATCCTTCCAAACACGGAGGTGAAGCGGCTGGGGGAGTACGTCCGGGTTCGAACGACCGCCCCAGGCTCCTTCCCCGCAATCTCCACGGGCCACGCTCTCCAGAACCGGGAGGACCCCGATCGCTCCCTCCGGGTGCGGTCCGTGGTGCGTCTCGTGCCGCTCACCCAGAGCGCCATTCCCTTCTTCGCCGAGCCGTTCAAGAGCGACTTCGACAACTTCTTCGGCTTCATCTGGAACCCGCCATCGACCCTCCTCACCCTCACGCGGAGTGGAGGGAGCGAGACCGCCACGCCCCACAGCCTCCCGGGGGACCTTCTGGAGGGTGACCATGCCTACGAGATCGAGTACCGCCTGGGAACCGTGACCTTCTACCTAGACGGGGAGCTCCTGGCGCAGCACACCACGAACATTTCCCCCCCGCCCCACGAGTGGTCGGCGGCGGAGCCCAACGGGACGGCCATGGCCTGTTATCTGAAGCACCCGTACTTCGAGATTACCACGGTCTGAGGTGGTCCGCATGACGTGGATGGCGCGCCGGGGTCTCTCATGACCCGCGCCGAGATTCGCACGCTGGCGGGGGAGGACCCGGATGTCGTCTTGGACCTCTGGCGTCGAGCGGGTCTTTCCCATCGTCCTCGAGGCCGCGACGCGCCCGATCTCCTGCGTGCAGAGTTCCGGCGAAACCAGGACCTCGCCTTGGGGGCCTACCACGGGGGGCGCCTGGTGGGCACGATCATCGCAACGGACGACGGGAGGAAGGGCTGGATCAACCGCCTGGCCGTCGATCCGGAGCACCGTAACGAGGGGGCAGGGAGCGAGCTCCTAGCCGCGGCGGAGGAGGCCCTAGCAGACCGGGGGCGCCGCATCGTGGCGGCCCTGGTGGAGGGCTGGAACGACGGTTCGCTCCGCTTCTTTGAGGCGCACGGATACGCCCGGCATCCTGACATCCACTACCTCTCCAAACGGACCTCGGAGGAGGTTTGACCTCGGGACCTTCCAATCGACGCACGAGATAGTCCGCCAGGAAGGGCAAAAGGCGGGGCGAGTCCTGGGGGGGTATGAGGGTGCGCACCTCTCGGGCCTCCAGGCGGCACCCAAGGAGGCCCACGCCCTGCCGCTCGAAGTAGAACGCTTTCGACATCAGCCGGAGGGCCTTCGAGAAGGGGAGGCAGAGGTACGCGTGGTGGCACGCCAGCTGATAGTCCATGGTCTGGCAGAGGCCTCGCCGCCAGTCGGAGAGCTTCAGCTCCACCGCCACCAGATCCCTTCCCACCCCCACCACGTCCGCGATCCTGTCGTTGACCCGCACCTCGTGGTGGACGTGCATCCCCCTGCCGGTGAGCAGGTCGACGACGGGGGGACGGAGGTCTTCCTCCCTCACGGCACCGCCAAGTAGGGCTGAGGGTTAGGACTCTTCCCTGGGGGGAGGGTGAAAGTGGACGGGCCAGTCACCGCCTACAACCAACGGACAGACGCCTGACCTTCTATCGCGGCGGAGAATGGCGGGGGAAAGGCTATATCTTGGCCCGGCCAGTCGGGGACACGATGGGCGACGAATACGACAAGCTCCTGTACAAGACCGCTCCCTCCCGTCTCATCTTTGCCCACATCTACTTCTTCGCCTTCCTCCTGGCGGGCGTGAGTGCCGCCCTGAGCCTGGACCTCCTGGCTGTGGACCTCCCTAGCGTGCTGGGGCGCGACCTGGACACCCTCCTCCCCCTGCTCTTGGCCGTTCTGGCCCTCGTGAGCTTCATCTACGCGGAGTTGAAGCGCATCATGCGGCGTTACATGGTCTTCGAGACCCGGGTGGCCCGGCGTGAGGGGATCCTGAGCAAGCGGATCCAGTACATGCCCTACAACAAGGTGGAGCGCGTCGTCCTCAACCAGTCCATCATCAAGCGCATCTTCGGCCTCGGGGACATCATCGTGGACACGGGGGAAGACGCCATCGTGTTTGGGGCGGTGCGCAGGCCTGGGAAGGTCGAAGGCCTGCTTGCGGAGCGCGTCAACGAGTACGGCTATCCTGGCCCGGTGGCGGAGCGGGATGCCCTCCGGCGGGAGACCCGCTGAGGCCCCCGGCGGGGCCTAGCCCTTTTCGAGAACGGCCACGTAGACCCCAGGCCACTCCTCCGAGTCGAGGTACGTCCCCGCCCTCCACCCCGTTCCCTCCAGAATCTCCTCCAGCTCCTCTTTGGAGACCATGAGGTAGTCGAAGTAGGGTGTGGCGTAGGTGCGAAAGCGCACGCGGATGCGGACCTCACCGGGCGTGCGACCCCGACGGCGATTCCGCTCATGGTAGGCCAGGTGGTCCGGATTGTCCGTCTGGTAGACGTCCCTCGTTTCGGCCACGATGCGTCCCTCGGGGGAGGTCATGTTCCGGAACCTTCGAAGCATCCATCGGGCCCGTCGGGGATTCCCCACCAGGCCGAAGTTGTTCCCCATCATGACGATGGTGTCGAAGACGCCCAGGCGGCGGCTGAGCCGGGTGGCGGGCATGCCTCGGACGCGACGGAGGCCCCGCTCCCTGCACACCCGGAGGGCCAGGGGGGAGTTGTCGATGCCCAGGGCCTCATGGCCCCGTTCCTGGAGGTGGAGGGCCACCCGCCCGGCCCCACACCCCACGTCCACTACGCGTCCGCGGACGTACTGCATGGCCTCCTGCTGGTGGCGGGGCCAATCCTCAAAGGCGGCGAAGTAGGCGTCGGGACCCCCCGTCACGTCGATGAACCCGTCGTCCCGCTCCACGATCTCCTGCACCTTCTCCCCCTGGTGGTGGGCCCACAGCAGATGGCCGTAGGCATCCTGTTCGTCCCTCAGCACGCGGTTCCTCCTAGGGCGTGGCCCCCATGAAGTAGGCGACCCAGGCCCCCTGAATGCCCAGGATGACGAACTGCACCGCGATGGCCGCCAGGATGAGGCCCATGATGCGCGTGAACGCCATCATCCCTGTGCGGCCAAACCGTCGGAAAATCCGCTCCGACCGGGCCAGGAGGACGTAGGAGATGGCCATGGTCACCAGGATGGACAGCAGGACGAGGGCGACCTTGACTAGGTCTAGGGCGGGCTCGGAGGCGGAGCCCATGAGGACCATGGCTGTGGTGATGGCTCCAGGCCCCGCGAAGAGGGGGATGCCCAGGGGGACAACCCCCACGGCTTCCCTGCCCTGCGTCTCCTCGCGCTCCCGATCCGTGAGCTTCGCCTTGGGCCGTTCTCCCTGCATCATCGCGAAGGCGATGCTAAAGAGGAGGGCGCCCCCGGCGATGCGGAACGCGTGGATGGAGGTGTGAAACACCAGGAAGACGTAGTTGCCGGCCAGGGCGAAGAGAAACATCGTGACGGTGGCGACGGTTACGACCTGCCGCACCACGAGCCGCCTGAGCTGGGGGGTGAAGCCCTCCGTGAGGCTCAGGAAGAGGGGAAGGTTGCCCACCGGGTTTACGATGGTGAAGATGGCGGCGAAGGACGAGAGGCCGAAGGCCACGAGCTGGACGGCGTCAGCCATGCATCGCCTCCGGGGCCTCCGCTTTCCGGGCGAAGGTCAGATATCCCGTGTGCCCCAGCATGTCGAAGGCAGGCCGCGTCCCCCGCTTCACCTCCAGCCGCCGCTCCAAAATTTCCAGCGTGCGAACCTGCACGAACCCCGCCTCCCGCAGGGCGAGAACGGTCTCCCGGACCTGCTCCACCGTCGGAGAGTAGGAGGCGAGGTGGCCGGAGGGCCGTAGGGCGCCCGCAGCCGCCGGGAGGGCCGTCCAGGGCTCCGGGAGATCCAAGACCACGGCCTTGACCCCTGTCTCCGGAATCCCCCCCGTGATGTCCGCCTCGCGGAACTCCACGATGTCCGCCAGGTCCGTGCGGGCCACGTTCTCCCGGGCAATCGCCAGGAAGTCCCGCCGGCTCTCGTAGCTCAGCACCCTCCCATCGGGGGCCACGGCGTGGGCCAGCACCAGCGTCAAGGCCCCGGAGCCGGCGCCCCCCTCCACCACCAGGTCCCCTGCCCGGAGGCTGCAATGGAAGACGATGGCGGGGCTGTCCTTGGGCCCGACGATCTGGGCCTTCCTCCGGAGAGTCGCCATGTAGTCTCCGATGGAGGGATCCAGGATCGTGACGGTCCCCACGCCCGGGTCCACACGACGCCCCACCAGGCGGTCCAACCCGTCCGTCTTCACAGCACCCAGCCCCTTGACCTTCACCAGGCCCCGGTTGACGGGCACGAGCCATCTTCGTCCGCGGCCATCCAGGAGGACCACCGACTCCATTCCAGCCAGCCATGAGCCCCGTGTACAAAAGGATTGGCTCCTCCCACTGACCACCCCCACGTCGACAGGAGTCGATACGGACGTCGACAAAGCCTTTATCCGCACCCTCCATTGCCCGCCGGTGCCCCATGGCAACCTCAGAGATCTCCGGTTTCTACAAGCGGAGCATGGAGGAACGGCTGGCCCTCGTCCAGGAGTTCGGCGGCCTCACGCCGGAGGAGGCCCAGACCATCGGGAGCACGGGAGCCCTGGACCCCGCCCTGGCGGACCGCATGATTGAGAACGTCGTGGGCGGAATGCCCCTGCCGCTAGGCGTGGCTGTGAACTTTCGCGTCAACGGGAAGGACTACCTGGTTCCCATGGCCATCGAGGAGCCCTCCGTAGTCGCCGCCGCCAGCAACGCGGCCAGGATGGCCCGGCCGGCGGGAGGGTTCACGGCCCACACCACCGACCCCGTCATGATCGGCCAGATCCAGCTGGTGGATGTCCCCGACCCCCACGGCGCGAAGATGCAGATCCTCCAGGCGAAGGAGGAGATCTTGGAGCTGTGCAACGGCGTGGACCCCGTCCTGGTGAAGTTTGGCGGCGGGGCCCGGGACGTGGAGGTCCGGATCCTGGACACGCCCCGCGGCCCCATGGTCGTCGTCCACCTGCTTGTGGATTGCAGGGACGCCATGGGGGCGAACGCCGTGAACACCATGGCGGAAGCCGCCGCCCCCCTCATCGAAGAGGTCACGGGGGGTCGGGTGTACCTCCGTATCATCTCCAACCTGGCCACCCGCCGCCTGGCCCGCGCTTCCGCGACCTTCACCCAGGAGGCGGCGGGGGGCGAGGAGGTCGTGGAGGGGGTCCTCCAGGCCTACGCCTTCGCCGCGGCCGACCCGTATCGATGCGCGACCCACAACAAGGGCGTCATGAACGGCATCGACGCCGTGGTCATCGCCACGGGCAACGACTGGCGGGCCATCGAGGCCGGGGCCCACGCCTATGCCGCCCGGAGCGGCCACTACAGCCCCTTGACGACCTGGGAGCGGGACGAGGAGGGCAACCTGGTGGGGACCATCGAGGTCCCTCTGGCCGTGGGACTCGTAGGCGGGGCCACGGCCACGCACCCGACCGCCAAGGCCAACGTGAAGCTTCTGGGCGTGAAGACGGCACAGGAGCTCGCCCAGATCATCGCCTCCGTGGGCCTGGCCCAGAACTTCGCCGCCCTCCGGGCCCTCGCCACGGAGGGGATCCAGCGGGGCCACATGTCCCTCCACGCCCGCAACATCGCCGTGATGGCGGGCGCCACAGTTGAGGAGGTGGACCGCGTGGTGGAGCGTCTCCTGGCGGCGAAGGTGGTCCGGGTGGACAAGGCTCAGGAGATCTTAGAGGAGATCCGAGGGAAGGGCTGACCCTACCAACCCGCCACCTCCGCAATCCCCGCCTGGCCGCGCCCCATCTCGCCCTCCGGAAGGAACCCTCGGAGGATGTCCTCTCGCCCAGCAAGGACGTCCAGGAGCCCGTCCCAGTCCCGCAGGTGACGGGCGTTCAGCCCCTCAAACCATCGCAGCTGATGCCGCATGGTCTCCCGAATCAGGCCCAGCCGCTTGGAGGTCGTGACCACCGTCAGGTAGCAGTACTGGCCCCGCTCCATGATGACGGCGATCTCGCCGAAGGTGGCAATGCGGAGGGTGTGGCCCTTCAGGAAGGGCAGGGCGTGGTTGAAGAAGCTCTGGAATGCGTCAAACGTTCCTACGAAGACGTCGTCGTCCATCGCCTCCCCCTGCATGGGCACGGCGCCAATGAGGTTGCCCGACTTGTGGGTCAGGTAGACCGCCAGCGTCTCCCCCTGGTAGCTCTCCTTCAGGTTAAAGAGCTTCAGCACCCCGATGGCGCGGCCGCGTCGGAGGGCGGCCAGCAGCATGATGCCTGGGACCACCAGGGAGGAGGAGAAGATGCCAGGGGGAGTCACCTCCGCGCTGAGCACGTTGAGGTAGGGATTGGCGAGGACCAGAATGGCGAAGGCGAGCACCAATGACGCCGCGGCCATGATGGCGATGATGGCCCACGACTCCCTTCCCATCACGTCCACCGCCAGCAGGGCCCCCTGCCGCAGGAAGTTGATGCCGCCCAGTATGAAGAGGATGATGAGGGCCGTCGAGTACCGCTCGAGGTTGCCTGGGACGAGCGCCAGGACTTGTGAGAGAAAGGGCAGGTCCAGCCACGCCGGGGGCAGGAACGGGAGCAGGTCTAGGATGGAGGGAAGGGCGAGCAGCACGACGGGAACGGCCAGAATGCCATCGCTCCATCGCCTTCCCCGAGCCAGCCACTTCGCGAAGTAGAGGAACATGAGGGAGGCCAGCGCCAGGATGAGCGGGGAGGGAATGAGGGAGTGCAGGAAGTTTGACATCGAGAACGCGAGGCCCAGCCCGTCCCACAGGGCGTAGAGGGAGATGAGGAAGGCGGTGGCCACGAAGGCTGCCCCCGTGGAGGCCCGCACCGTGCCGCCGCGCATCTGGGAGACGGCGATGGCGAACCAAACCAGCGCGGAGGTCAGAGGGAGGAGCGTCGCGACGGAGATGGCCATGGGGGCACCCAAAGAGCCAGTGCCCGCTTGAGTGGCATCTGCCTATTTATTTCATGCGACCTGATTATTACTAAGTGAGGGGGCCTATGTGCGGTCAACCAGGAGAATCTGGAGGTCCATAACGTTGGTTCCCGTCACCCCCGTCTCCACCGTGTCTCCCAGCGCGCGAAAGAAGGAGTGAGAGTCGTTCCGGGACAAGTGGTCCATAACATCCAGTCCGAGACGCGCCGCGCGAGCCAACGTTCCACCATCCACAAGGGCACCCGCCGCGTCCGTCTCACCGTCGTGACCGTCGGTTCCGCACGACAGCAGGACTGCCTTCTGGCCGTGGAGCACCGGGGCCGCAGCCAGGGCGAATTCCTGGCACCGCCCCCCCACACCTTCCCCACGCACCCTAACCGTCGTCTCCCCGCCCGTAATGAAGGCCAGGCGGCGGGCAGCCGGGGGACTCAGGTTCACAGCCTCCGCCATGGAGGCCAGAGCCCTCCCGGCGTCCCTCGCCTCACCACGGAGGTGACTCGTGAGGATCGCGGTCTGATAGCCCCTCCGCACCGCCTCCTCGCGAGCGGCCGCGCATGCAACGGCGTTGCTCCCCACCAATAGGAACGCGGCACGGGACAGTCGGGGGTCCTTGGGGTCTGGCGTTTCCTCCCGCCTGCCCGCCAGGCCCTCCTCGATGCGCCTCCGAGCTTCGTCCGGGAAGACCTCCCAGAGGTCGTACGCCTGGAGGGCGTCGCGGGCATCCGCGAAGGTCGTGGGATCCCCCACAGTCGGGCCCGAGGCGATGAAGTTCGGGGGGTCCCCCACGACGTCGCTGATGGCCATCGTCAACACCCGCCCGCCTCGCCGGGCGGCAGCCGCCCCGAGCTGCCCTCCCTTCAGGTTGGAGAGGTGTGATCGCACAGTGTTCATCCGTTCGATGTCCATCCCGCTTCGCAGGAGGAGGGTGGACGCCTCTTGCAGGACATCCAGAGGCAGGTCCGTGGCTTCCACCAGGGAGGAGCCTCCCCCGGAGACGAGGACCAGGAGCACGTCGTGAGGGCCGCATCGCCCGGCCATTCCCATTGCGAGCTCTCCCCCCTGCAGGCTCCCTGCATCCGGGATGGGGTGTCCCGCCTCGACCACGCGGATGTTTCCCACGGGCCCTTGCGCCTCGGGGACGATGACCAGCCCCTCCTCCGGTGGAACCACCTCCAGCGCCGCCTGGGCCATCCTCAAGCCGGCCTTCCCGAAGGCGAGGAGGCGTACGGCCCCCCCACCCCCCAGCGCGAACTCAAGGCCGTTCGCCGAGAGGCGGTCCCCCTCCATCCGCAGGTGCCCCTGCACGGCACGACTAGGGTCCACCGCCGCCAGGGCCGCCTCGTAGACGTCCAGGGCCATGCCCCGCGTTGCGCGGTTCGCGGAGGTCGTGGCGTTGTCCAGCAGCGCCTCTCTGTTCCGGATCAACCTCTCTGCGAACGTGGGACCTCCCAAAAACCTGTCCTTCCCCCACATGCCTTAAGAAAGGGCCCCCTATCCACGGACCGTCATGCCAGCCTTTGAGGGCGTCTACACGCCCCTGATCACGTTCTTCGACGAGCAAGGGGAGGTGGACGTGGCGGGCCAGCAGCGACACGTGGGGAACCTGGTGAAGGCCGGGGTCCACGGGCTCGTTCCCATGGCCAGCATGGGGGAGTTCACCTCCATGGACCGGGAGGAGCGGCGCGTCGTCGCCGAAGCCGTCATCGAGGAGGCCTCGGGCCGGGCGAAGGTGGTGGTAGGGGCGGGCGCGCCCTCGACCGGAGAGGCCGTGGACCTTGCGTTGGACGCGGAAGGCGCGGGGGCGGACGGCGTGATGGTGGTGACCCCCTTCTACATCCGACCCGATGCCTCGGGTCTGCGGCGACACTACCAGGCGATACGAAAGGCGGTGGAGATTCCGGTGATGGCGTACAACCTGCCCTCGTTTACGGGGGTCGAACTCCCCGTGCACTTGGTGCTCGAACTTGCCCGGGAGGAAGTCATCCACGGCCTCAAGGACAGCTCGGGCGACCTCACCCAGGCCGTCGAGATCGTGACTGACATGCCGGAGGAGTTCTCCTTCCTGACGGGGCAAGATCCACTCCTGGCCTCCGTCCTCCTCCTGGGGGGCCAGGGAGGCGTGGTGGGCTCCACGAACGCGTTCCCCCGTCTGGCCGTGGGGCTCTACCGGCTGGTGGAGCAAGGCAATGTCCCGGAAGCCATGGAGATCCAGCGCCAGCTCATCCGCTTCACCCAGGCCCTCCGGGTGGGCGCGTTCCCCGCCGCGGCGAAGCACCTGGTCGACCGTGCGTGGGGGTTGAAGGCGTACCCGCGACCTCCGGTGGCCCCGCTGACGGAGGAGGAGATGAAGCGGGTCGATGCCCTGGTGAGGCCCCTTCTCGAGGGGTAGCGTTCGCCAGGACGAAGACGGGACTGCTAGGCATGGCCAAAACTAGTTAATGCAGCCCCCGGCTGGCGGGACGAGGTGCCTCGATGCCCCTTCACAGCCAGGAGATGCGCAAGATCGCCCCGGAGGCGGACCCTCTCCGCTTGGCGTGCGGCTGGACGCGGCGGGACCTGAGCAGGCCCTGGATCTTGGTGGAGACCACCGGCGGAGAGAGCATGCCCTGCAGCTACCACCTCCCCGACCTCGCGCAGGAGTGGGTCGTCCGAGGGGTCCGGGCGGCCGGCGGTGCCTCGGCCCGCTACGACTGCACGGACATCTGCGACGGCATCGACCAGGGGACCCCGGGCATGCGTTTCTCCCTGGCCAGCCGGGAGGTCATCGCCTTCGCCGTGGAGATGCATGTCCGCGGAGGCCATTTCGACGGCATGTGCATCGTCTCGGGGTCGGACAAGGGGACCCCCGGCGTCCTGCTAGCGGCCGCTCGCGTGGACATCCCTTCGATCTTCATCCCCGGGGGGGTCATGGAGGTGGGGCCCCAGGGCGTGACGCTGGAGCAGGTGGGTGCCCTGTACGCCAGGCGCCGGCGGGGGGAGATCTCGCAGGAGGAGTACGAGAGCCTGGCCCTCCAGGCCTGTCCCACCACGGGGACCTGCGC
>CAYGBN010000005.1:59367-60471 GCA_964348155.1 uncultured Methanomassiliicoccales archaeon | reverse complement strand
CGACCTTCATGATGGCGACGTCGTCCTGGACGTGGCCTGTGGCACGGGGCTCAACTTCCCGCTTCTCCACCAAGCCGTGGGCACGCAGGGACGCATCATCGCCGCGGACATTGCACCCGGCATGCTCGAAAGGGCAGAGGAGAGGGCCGACCGGGAAGGCTTCGACAACGTGGAACTGCTCCTGGGGGACATTGCGGAGGCCGCCATCCCCCGGGTGGATGGTGCGGTGGCCTGTTGGTCCATGATCAGCATCCCGAACTACCGGAAGGCTTTGGAGCGGATCGTGGGGGCCTTGCGCTCCGGGGGACGCATCTCAGTCTTGGACTTCAAGCGCATCGACGGCTTTCCCGGGCAGATTGCCAACCCCATCTTCGAAGCCATCTGTCGACTGACGTACCAGGATGCCACCCGGGAGCCGTGGGTGGACTTGGAACGGTTGCTTGGAAAGCTCGAGATGCGCCAGTGGAGGTTGGGAGGCCTAGCTAGCAGCGTCTACCTGGCATGGGGCGAGAAACCCTCGACGGAGTAGCCTGTTCATCTGGTGTCCTCATGGCACAGCGACGGCCTGAGATTCTCCGCCTCCGAGAGCGCACCTAGCCTCGAACCCTGGGGCGCGGAAGCGAGGGCCAAGGAGGATCAGGCCTCGGCCTCCCGCGTCGGAGGCCTCCTTCTGCGAAGGACAAGGAACACCCCCACGGCACCGATGACTGCAAGGGGGGGAACGACGAACGACAGAATCCTTCCGGCATCGAGAGAAGCGGGCTCTACCACTTCGACGGAAATCTCTCCGCTCAACGGCAACCGGGCGGCGTTGCCGGACCCGTCCGTTGCCTCCACGTAGTACTCCAACGTCCCGGTCGTTTTCAGGGCGGGAACGGTGGCGACGTAGACGTCTGCCTCGCCCGGAGGACCATCTTGTGATGGGGGCATCTCGATCGTCGTGAAGGCCAGGGCGCCAGGGACCTTGTAGTGCAGGCTGACCTCCTCCACACCCCCCGCGTCCGTGACCGTCGCAACGACGTCGAAGGCCTGGCCTACTTCAACCGACATGAGGGGGGTGTGCTGGATAGTCGGCGAATCCGTGTCCGGTGAGGCCACGTTCAC
>CAYGBN010000005.1:21928-59357 GCA_964348155.1 uncultured Methanomassiliicoccales archaeon | reverse complement strand
TGGTTCCGTTCACGGATGCGTGCCGGTCCCTGACCTCCAGGTGGATGGCGTAGGTGCCGGCTTCGGCGTATTGGTGCTCCCCCGTCTTCTCCAGGCTCCAACTCGTGTCCCACACGCCGTCGTCCTCCCAGTCCCAGCGAACCTGGAGCCAGAGGGTGTCATCGTGGAGGTCGGTGGAGCTGGAGGCGTCCACACCGAAGGTCGTGGAGAGGCCGCCAGAGGGGGGCGCCACGGCGAACGAGGCGTGAGGCGGTTCGTTGGGCCGCACGATCATCCGCCCGTGCATGCCGGCCTCGGCGTGGTTCGTCGTCATGCAGACGAAGACGTAGGCGCCCTCCTCCGCGGGCGCCGTGAGGACGACCTCGTCCTCCGTGCCCGGCGGCAGCGGGAAGTCCACGAGGGTGGTATGGGCGGTGTAGTACGCCTGAAGGGCTTCGTTCTCGAGGGGGGCCTGGGCGTCCCTCCCCGCAAACAGCGTGAAGGTGTGGGTGGCGGGGCCCACCACCTGGAAGGCCAGCTTGACCTCCTCCCCGGGCTCCACATAGACGGTGTCCGGCTCGAAGCGGATGCCTCCTGTCGCCTGAATCACGAGGGTTCGGGGCTCGGGGGACCCCAGCACCGGGCCGGCCACGACGACGAGGAGGAGCGGCAGGAGCACCGCCGCCATGGCAGCGCGACCCATCAGTCCACCCAGCCTCACGTTGCCTCACCCCCGGGGGGTTCCGCGATATCTTCCGGTCGGTATAATGGGGTATGCCCGAGTTTCACCCCAGTTCGGGGCTTGACGCCCAGCCCGTGGGGCACCGGCTGAACTGACTAATACCGCTCGCTCCTCTCACGGGCAAGGCCGCATGTTCCAGGTCCTCCTTGATCCCCGGCTATCGGAACGGCTTCGCCGAACCTACGGCCTGGCAAGGCCCCCCGAGAGCCTGGCGGACATGGTGGGCCTCGTGGAGGAGGCCCACGACACGCCGGACTGGGGAGACTTCGTGGAGCGCGTCCGGGCCGGGGACGCGATCATGGGCGAGTGCGACCTCGACCGCGGCCAGGCGGTGGTTCTCGAGGAGGACCGCGAGGTGGGGGTCATGTGCGGATACGACGCGTTGTTCACCGTCCTCGCGCGGGGGCAGGGGGGCGTCCTCGCCTCCTGTCTGCACTGCGGCGAGCGGATGGAGGCGCGGATTGCGGACGGGGGGCTGGCCTCCGTCTCCTCCCCCTCCATCGTGTTTTGGCTGGGCGACGGGCCCCGGGGGATTCCCGTCTGCGACCACCTCAATCTCTTCCCAGACCTGGAGCACCTTAAGGCGTGGTTGGAGACGAACCCGGAGGAACTGGGCGTCCCCCTCCCCCTCGGGGAGGCGGTCAGATTCATCAGAGAGGCATACGGCCTCTGAAGCCGCTCGGGAGATGTCCTCCGCGCGCACCCCGGTTCTGAAAGGGGCATATAGGTCGCATCCCATGGGCCGTTGGGGGGTGTGATGGAGGTCCGCGCGTTCGATGTGGAACGGGTTCCGTCGCCCTGGAGGGAGATTCTCGAGGAAGAGGTGCTGAGCCTCAAGGCCAGGCCTGACGTCCTCGCCATCGGCGTGGCCCGGATCCTGGGCTCAGGAGGACACCTGGTCCCACTCCGACATCGACCTTGCCTTCCTCCGGACCTCTTCCGGCAGGCTGACGCCTTCCGAGGCGGGCCGGCGAGATGGGTCGCCCGGCATCTGAGGTGCCTGGACCTCCTTCCCTCCGACGACGGCGAGTCCCGGCTTTCCCACGCCGCCGAGCTCATCGCAGAGGCCCGGGCCCTCCTCGAGGAGGGGCACTACCGGTCCTGAAGCCGTCGGGGGGGTCCCCACGCCGCAAGCACTTTCGGGCACCTCCCCCGCAAGGGGCCTTAAGGCCCCTCGACCTGGCGAGGGGGGCCATGGGATACGACGACATCAAGGAGTTCCGAGGGGAGAAGTACATGGGCATGCCGGTGGGAGGACAGCACCGGTGGGTCTACCCCCGCGGCGTCTGGCGCGAGCGGAAGGTGGCCCCCGACCGGTGGGAGTTCACCTTCTCGTCCATGAAGGAACGAGAGCGGGACGCCCCGCCGGCCTCCGGGGCGTTGCCGGACACCCAGTACCACTGGTACATCCTCGGTCATCAGCGGGTCCGGAAGATCGACCAGAACACCTACAGCACGTTCATGAGCGGGGTGAAGCATAAGGTCGCCCACAAGCGGCCCCACTGGCGCAAGTGGAGCAGCCAGTACCCGGACCAGCCCTCGGAGCGGGAGAGGGTCATCGCCATTCTGGAAGCCGCCCTTGCGCAGCTTCAGGGAGACCGCGTCCAAGAGGCCGAACCCCGCGTCCGCGTGGACGCCTACAACCCGAACCTCCCGCTCGTCCGGGGCTAGCCTCACGTCCTCGTGGGTTCGCCCCTCCAGCCCGCCACACGGTAGGGATAGAGCTCTGCCCGCATGAGGCCCTCCTTCACCGCGGGGTCGTTCTCCATCACGCGCTCCGCCTCCACCCGGCTCCCCGTCCGGAAGACGACGAGGCCGAAGCCGGAGGGGTCCCGATTCTGCGTCCGCCCGAAGAGCAGGACGGTCCCCCGCGCCGTGAGGTCGCCGAGGTACTCGGCGTGTCGGGCCAGGGTCTCCTCCTCCCGAGCGTCCGGACCCTCAGAGACCATCTCCGGCCGGACGGCCCGGATGACGTAGAGCCACTCCTTCTCGTCGGCCGTGGTCAACGCCTCCAAGGGATGTGTCCTGGACGGCCTATGTCTTCCGCCACCCATACTCGTAGTGTTCGGGGTCGTAGACGGCCTGGAGGGCGTTGCCGTCGGGGTCCAGGAAGTCCATGGTTACCCCGCCCCACGGCTGCCTCTCCGGCCCGTCGGTGATGCGCGCGCCATGCGACCTGAGCCGGTCGGCGAAGGCGTCCATGTCCTCCACCTCCAGGACGATGCCCGTGCGCGTGACTTCCCCCGGCGCGGGGGGCTTCTCTCGAAGGAAGAATCCGATCTTGCCCAACGGCTCCTCCGGGCCCACCTCAATCCACGAGAACTCCCGAGCCTCCAGCTGCACGGGAAAGCCCAAGACGTCCCGGTAGAAGGCCAACGCTCGGTCGAAGTCCGTCACGGGCACGGACGTGACCCACACCCGCTTTGCCAGTCCCTTCTGCTTGGTTTCGGCCATCTGCTTCACCTGGGACCTTGCCGCAAGACAGATATACAAAGTATAGTATATAACCCCCCTACAGAATCAAAGTATAGCGTGGTCTCATGGCCTGGCCAGCGCAGGATGAACGCGATCCCGTCGTGCCCCGAGTCCGCTTCCGAGCGTGCCCCATCCGCGCCAGCCTGGGCGTCCTAGGCCGAAAGTGGGCCTGCCTCGTCCTTCGGGACCTGGCCTTCTTCGGCGAGATGGCCTTCTCGCAGTTCCTCCGCAACAACCCGGGGATGACCCCTCGCATCCTCTCCATGCGGCTGCGGGACCTCCAGGAGGAGGGTCTCATCCGGCGATTGCAGGACGCCGACAACCCCCGAAGCGTGCGCTACCGACTCACGGCCAAGGGCGAGGACGCCGTGCCCGTCCTGACGGCCCTCATCCAGTTCGGCATGCGTCACCACGCCGACCGCGTCTTCGGGGACGGAGAGCCCCGCGAACTCCAGGAGATTTTCCCGGGGCGGCAGCGCCGCATGCTGGGGCGCCTCTCACGTTACGCGGCTCTGGGGGACGAGAGATAAGACCTGCCCTGCGGGGCAGGCCACATCTCACTTGCCTCGCCAGAACCCCAGAATCCCACCGATGACGAAGGCGATGGGGTAGGCGGAGAGGGCGGGTGCGTAGCCCGAATAGAGGTCCACGAGCCTGGAACCGAGTTGCCCTGCCAGGCCGAGGATGTCGATGGAGATGGAGAGTCCCAGCAGGAAGATCGCAATGACGACGGCGATGATGATCATCAGCACGGAGACCACCGCCTTCTTCACGGCCCACCCCACCAGGATGCCCAAGCCGAAGTAGATGGCCGTGGAGATGATCCAGGCCGAGATGCCGAGTCCCTCGGGAAGCAGTGCCATTGAGTTCACCTCGTCTCTCTGTGCGTACTGCCTCCTATCCGAGGGACTTCACGAAGTCCTCGGTCGGGATTGCAGGCAGGGTCTCCGCCTCGAGACCAAGGGCGCCAATCTGGGCGCTGATCTTCATCGCGGTGGCGTCGTCCGGGGCCTCCACCACGGCGACGAAGTCGTAGGAGCCGAGCGTGGCGTAGGAAGAGATGACCCTCCCTCCGCTCGCCTCGAAGATTCTCTGCGCCTCTTGGTACATGTTCGCTCCTCCCTCAAACGCCTTCCTTCCCTTGTCCGTCATCCGTAACAATCGAACGTACGTGGGCATGTTACTCCCCCGCAGGGCGAGGCGTACCTCTGGCATAAGAGTTTGCACGTCCCCCTCGCAGCTCCGCCCTCAACGGCTCTAAGGCGCCGTCGCCATGTCCACGAGGCTGGAGGCGCCCTGGAGGGAAGTGTGGCGTGAGCACGCGTCGAACCGGAGAGGCGGCCATCGGGGATGAGGCGGTCAGAGAGAAGACAGGGAGGGGTTGGGACGATTGGTTCGCCATCCTGGACGCGTGGGGGGCCGCGGAGAAGGGGCACGCGCCCATCGCCCGTCACCTGGCGGAAGACCACGGCCTGAGTCCTTGGTGGTCCCAGACCGTCACCGTTCGCTACGAGCGGGAGCGGGGCTTGAGGGAGATTGGGCAGCGGGGGGAGGCCTTCGTGGCCACGGGGCAGCGAACCGTTGCGGCGCCCGCGGAGGCGGTGTACGCGGCCCTCACGGAGCCCGGCCAGCTCTCGCGGTGGTTCACCCGGGAGGCGGAGGCGGACCTGCGGGTCGGCGGGCGCTACCGCAACGCGGACGGGGATCGGGGGGAGTTCCTGGTCCTGGACCCCCCGCACCGCCTGCGGTTCACATGGGAGAACCCCGAGCACTGTCCGGGAACCGTGGTCCAGGCGGACATCGTATCCAAGGGGCCGTCCAAGACCACGGTGCGCCTGGAGCATGCGAAGCTACCCGACCGCGAGGGGTTCGAGGAGATGAAGGAGGGATGGAGCTGGGCGCTGGACAGCCTCAAGTCGTTCCTGGAAACGGGGGAGGGCGTGGACTTCGAGGAGTGGCGTGCCCGGAGGACCTCCTCCTGAGGTCCGGCGGCCCTCGGCCTATCGCTTCGTGATGGACGAGAGCCAGGCCCGCCCGCCTTCGGGATGAAGGTGGCTCTCGAAGCTCGCGTCTTGGATCGAGTCCACCGTCCACCCGTCCCGGAAGGTGGACCGGATCTCCTCCTGCGTGATGCGCCGCGGACCGCCCCAGTCCGTGGGCTCGTGCTCGCTGAAGCAGAGCATGAAGTACATGCCTCCCGGCCGAAGAAGGGCCGCCAGCGTGTCCACGAAGGCTTGCCGCTCGTCGTCCGAGAACACGTGGAAGAGGCCCGAGTCGATGACGACGTCGAAGGTGCGGTCCACGGGGGGGCCCGAAAGCACGTCGGCCGCCAGGAAGGTCGCCTTTAGGCCGCGCTCCCGCGCCTTGGCTCGGGCCTTCTCGATGGCGCGGGGGGAGTCGTCCACGCCCCACACCGCGTGGCCCCGAGCCGCCAGGTAGAGGGCGTTCTCCCCCGTCCCACAGCCCACGTCCAGGACGTCGCCGCGGATCTCCCCACGCCGCCGAAGGGCGACGAACGCCTCCTGGGGGCGGCCGATGTCCCAGGGCGGCGTGCCCCGGTAGGCCCGGTCGAAGCCGTTCACCTTGCCCCCATGGGCCGCGCCCCGGCTAAAGGGTTTCCTCCCTCACGCCGGCGGAACGTGGGAAACCCCCCCGGGGCGAGGGGCCTCCCCCCGGACCCGGACGGGGCGGCGGGAGGTCTGGCTCGAAGGGGTCCCACGGGTTCACGGGCTCAAAAGGGTCGGGTGCCAAGGGCTGCCTCCAGCTGCGTCCGCTTGCCGTGCCGTTCCACCTCCAGCTTCAGCCGGTCGCCGACCTTCTTCGTCCGGAGGACGTCCACCAGGTCGGCCACGCCCTCCGTGGCCTCCCCTCCGACGGAGAGGATGACGTCCCCCACGCGGAGTCCGGCCTCCTCCGCGGGGCTTCCCGAGGTGAGCTCCACCACGAAGACCCCTCGGCGCGCGGCCAGTCGATAGCGGAAGGCCAGGCGTCGGTTGACGTCGTAGCCGACGATGCCCAGCCAGGGTCGTTGCACCCCTCCGTGGTCGAGGACCTGCTGCGCCACTTCGCGGGCCGCGTTGATGGGGATGGCGAAGCCGATGCCGTTGGCGTAGGGCATCATGGCGGTGGTCACCGCCACTACCTTCCCCTCCAGGTCCACGAGCGGGCCGCCGCTGTTCCCGGGGTTCACCGGCGCGTCCGTCTGGATGACCTTCACGCCGTTCCCGTTGCCCAGCCTCAGATTTCGCTGCAGGGAGCTGACCACGCCCGAGGTGACCGTGGGCCCCCCCGAGAGCCCCAGGGGGTTGCCGATGGCGAGGACGGGCTGTCCCGCCCGGAGGGTGTCGGAGTCGCCGAACTCGGCCGGGCGCAGGTCGCCCTCCTCCACGCGCACCACGGCCACGTCCGTCTCCTCGTCCCCGCCAACGACCCGGCCGCCGAAGACGCGACCGTCTGCGAGGGTGACGATGACCTTTTCCGCGCCGCCAACCACGTGGTAGTTCGTGAGGACGTGACCGTCGCCGTCCAGGACCACGCCGGAGCCCACCCCCTTGGCGGGGAAGTGGCGTCGATGGCGGACCGGCGGTCGCGCCGAGGTACTGACGCTGACGGTGCTCTCCAGGGCCCGTTCCACGGCCTGGGTGTAGGCCTGCTGCAGTTCGCCGATCATTGAGGAAGGAAGGGGCGCACGAACCCTTGTTGACGAGGGGTGGCCCACACCCGGTCACATCGCGTCGCCGAGAACGGCATCTGAACCTTTATCACGGGGCGGGTCGTAGTGAGGGGGGACATGGGGGAAGCGTTCGTTCTCCCGGACCCCGACCGCTTGCCCGGTCACGACCAGGACGTGCTCCGCCTTCTGGGGGAGGAGGCCCCTGCGGAGGTGACGTTCCAGGGCCTGCGAAGACGGCTGGGCATCCACCAGGAGTCCCTGGCACGGGCCCTCCGACGGCTGGAGGACGACGAGCTCATCGTCCGGACGGAGGAAGGCTACCGGATCCGCACCCAGGGCCTGGCCCTCGCGCCCCGGGAGGAACCGCCCGGGGCTGTCGCGGCCCTCCCCCTCTTGCGGACGGTGCTGCCGGGGCGTGAAGCGGCCCGCCGCGCGACGGAGGCCCTGCGCCAGCGATGGTTCAGCAACCTCCGATGGTACGGCCAGTCCCAGGACGCGGCCGGCGCGACCCTCTCGTGGACCACCGTCGACGGGGAGGTGCGTCTGGACGCGCGTTTCGAGGGGATCTTCCTCTCCATCGACGTCCGCGTGCCCCATCCGGACCGGCTGCCCGAGGCCGTGCCCGCCGCCCATCGTCTTCTCTCCATGGCCGCCCAGGCCTACCTGGGCTCCGAGCCGCCCGCCCTGGCCGGGCCGGACACCTAGGGGGACCGTCTCCCGCTGGCGCAAAGCTCAAGGGCGGAGAGGGCGTCTACGGAACCCCATGCCCGCCTCCAAAGTGGGCACGCCCCTCCCGGACCTGGAATTCCATCCCCTGACCCCTGACCGTTGGGACGACCTCGAGACGCTGTTTGGGAGGAACGGCGCATGGGGAGGTTGCTGGTGCATGTGGTGGCGGCTCTCCGCCTCGGAGTTCTCAAGCCTGGCGGGGGACCCCAATCGCGATGCGTTGAGGAATCTCGTGGATGAGGGCAGGACGCCGGGGATCCTGGCCTACGCCGACGCGACGCCCGTGGGCTGGTGCTCGGTCGCGCCGCGGGAGGAGTTCGGCCGCCTCCAGCGCTCCCCCATCCTGAAGCAGGTGGATGAGGTCCCCGTGTGGTCCGTCGTCTGCTTCTACGTGGCGCGCAGCCACCGGGGGAGGGGGCTGACGTCCCGCCTCTTGGACGCTGCGGTGGAGTACGCGGGCCGGCAGGGGGCGGAGGTCGTGGAGGGGTACCCGCTGGACCCCATGCGGCCCCGCTATCCCGCGGAGGCCGCCTGGACCGGGTTTCTCTCCACCTTTCACGAGGCGGGGTTCGAGGAGGTCCTTCGGCGAAAGGAGAATCGCCCCATCGTGAGGAAGGCGTGTGGCTCGGGGAAGGGGGTCTGACCTCCCCTCGCGGCCGGAAGCGACGCGTCAGGATGCAGGGGCCTCGACGGACGCCACAAGCTTGGATCGCAGGAGGTCCCGGAACTCCCTCTGCTTTCGGAGGTAGTCCTCGAACTCCTTGTCGCTCATCGAGAGGAGTTGGGCGAAGTAGTGCATCGTCTGCTTTGTCATGAATCCGACACCCTCCAGCTCCGCAGCCCGCTCCTCCAAGTCGGGGCGCGCCCCCATCTTCTTCATTTGCGACTGGATCTTCACCAGGCGCGACACGTCGCCCTTCTCGAACTGCACGCCCAGGCCCAGCTTGTGGAGGTTGCGAAGGGCCTCGTCCGCCTCCCTCTCGGCGTACTCCATGCCCCCGGGCCCCTCGCCGTACTGGAACTCGAAGACCTCGGCCGTGGCCTGGTAGTAGGTCTCGATGAAGTGGTCGATGCGCTCCTCCCTGGCCACCTCCACCATCCCCGTCTCCCGCAGCTTCCGGATGTGGTGGTAGATGGCCTGCGGCGTCTTGCCCAGCTCCTCGGCGATCTGGCTGACCGTCATCTCCTTCGCCCGGAGCAGGAAGATGACCCTCCTCCGCGTCTCGTCCCCCATCAACTTCAGGGCTTCCGGATCTCGAATCACCTTGAACGCACGCATCGGTTTACCCCATTAACATGCATGGTTGAGTCGCTATATAACCGTTATCCTTATTGAAACGAAGGTTTTATAAGGTAGACATGCATTACACAAACAAGCATTTGGGTGGTGCAAGAATGGTCTGTGTAGAAGGAAAGCATGGATAGGTTCGGTCAAACGAGCTTGTTGAGGGCTTCCTCGGGCGGTTCCTGGCGTGGGTTCGCCCGTCGCGGGCAGATGCCCCGGTGGCGGCTGTCCGAACGGCGTCCGGACGCCGACGGCCCGACCCGGCGAAGTTCGTCCTGACGGCCCCGAGCGACAGCAAGATCGTATACTCCCGGCGGCTCCTTCAGTAGGTCGCCCACGGCCGCACCGAACCTGCACCATACCGCACGGCCTGAGTCGAGGGGGGAGGCCTCCCTCCCATCCCTTCCTTTGTCGCCACCCAGACGCCCTCGCGAGACCTTTAAGTACCGAACTCCCCGTTGCCCCGGGGGCCATGATTCGGGCTGGCGTCGACGTGGGGGGGACGTTTACCGATGTCATTATCTTTGACGAGGACACCGGCGAGATCCGGACCACGAAGACGCCCTCCACGCCCAAGAACCCCGCCGAGGGGATCCTGGACGGGCTGGAGAAGGCGGGCACGGACTTCCCGAGCCTCGGCCTGTTCTCCCACGGCTCCACCGTTGGCACCAACGCCCTGATCACCCGGGAGCTGCCCCGCACCGGCCTCATCACGACTCCAGGCTTTCGGGACGTCCTGGAGATTCGCCGCTCCACGAAGGAGGATGTCTGGGACGCCTACAAGGACGTAGCGCCCCCCTACGTCCAGCGGCGGGACCGGCTGGAGGTGAGGGAGCGCATCGACTACGCGGGGGATGTCGTCACGCCCCTGGACGAGGCGCAGGCTCGGGAGGCCGTACGCGTCCTCCGCAAGCGGGACATCCAGTCCATCGCCATCTCCTTCGTCAACGCCTACATGAACGGGGCCCACGAGGCCCGCATGCGGGAGATCGTGGCGAAGGAGCACCCCGACGCCTTCGTCTGCTGCTCCCACGAAATCCTCCCGGAGATGTTCGAGCACGAGCGGACCTCCACCACGGTCATCAACGCGGCCCTGGCGCCCGTGGTCATGAAGTACCTGACGGACCTCTCCCGACGGCTGGCCGGCAAGGGATACGCAGGGGACGTACTCGCCATGCACTCCGGGGGCGGCGTCATGACGGTGGAGGCCATGTCCTTCTACGCCTCCCGGATCGCCAACTCGGGGCCTACGGCAGGGGCCATCGCCGGCGCCTTCATCGCCCAGCAGTGCGGGTTCGAGAACGCCATCGGCCTGGACATGGGGGGCACGAGCACCGACGTCTCCCTCACGTACAAGGGGGACGTCCAGACCACCGACGAGTGGTACGTGGAGTACGGCTACCCCATCATGTTCCCCTCGGCCGACATCAAGACCATTGGCGCGGGCGGCGGCAGCGTGGCGTGGATCGACGAGGGTGGCGCCCTCCGCGTGGGGCCCCGCTCCATGGGCGCGGATCCCGGGCCCGCGTGCTACCGGAAGGGGGGCGATCAACCCACCATCACGGACGCCAACCTCCTGTTGAACTGGCTGGACCCGGAGAAGTTCCTGGGCGGGGACATGAAGATCGACGCCTCCCTCAGCACGCAGGCCGTCCAGAAGCGGGTCGCGGACCCGTTTGGCATGGAGCTGGTGGACGCCGCCGTGGCCGTCGAGGAGATTGCCATCGCCAGCATGTCCAACGCCGTGGGCCTCGTGTCCACGGCCAAGGGGTTCGACCCCCGCGACTTCGCCCTGGTGGCCTTCGGGGGCGCGGGGCCCCTCCACGCGGCCAGCGTGGCCAAGACCATGAACATCCCGCGGGTCATCGTCCCGCCGTGGCCCGGCATCAACAGCGCCCTGGGCTGCCTCTTGGTGGACATCGAGCACGACCTGTCCAGGACTTTCATGACGCCGGCGGAGGACGGCGTGGTGGGCGACCTTGAGGCCGAGTTCCGGGCGATGGAGGAGCAGATGCACGCGCGGCTGGCGAAGGAGGGGATTGCGGAGGACCGCATGCGCATCGACCGCAGCCTGAACATGCGCTACACGGGCCAGTGGCGTCACCTCGCCATCCCGGCAGGGCGGCCCCTGGGCAAGTCGCTGCAGGGGGTGGTGGAGGAGTTCCACCGTGAGCACCAGCGGTTCCACGCCTACTCCGACCCGGAGAAGGACGTGCAGATCTACGGCCTCCGCGTCACGGGGAAGGGGCTCGTGCAGAAGCCCACCTTCCCCCGGGTCCCCAAGGGCGACGCCGCCGGGGCCCAGCGTGGCGAACGGGCCGCCTACTTCCGGGAGGAGAAGGGGTTCGTTCCCACCAAGGTCTACCGGCGCGACAGGCTGGGGGCGGGGGCGGCCCTGGAGGGCCCCGCCATAGTGGAGCAACTGGACTCCACCGTCGCCATCCCGCCGGGGGACGCCGCGGAGGTGGACGGGATGGGCAACATCATCCTCACTGTCGAGAGGTAACACCATGGAGAAGGGCGGCCTGGAGATGGAGCTGGATCCGGTCACCTTCGAGGTCCTGCGCAACGCGTACGTGAACCTCGTGGACCGGATGTCCGAACAGATCATCCGAACGTGCTACTCCTTCGTCATCTACAACCGGGACTTCAGCTGCTGCCTGAACGACGCCCGGGGCGACACCGTCATGCAGGGGACCCAGGACATCGCCGTCCACGTGGGGACCCTCCACTACACAGCGAAGGCGGTCCTGGACTTCTTCGGCGACGACCTCCATCCGGGGGACGTGCTGATCACAAACGACCCCTACCTAGGGGGGACTCACTTCAACGACGTCCGCATCATGCGGCCCGTCTTCTACGACGACGAACTCATCGCCATCACCCAGACGAACGGGCACTGGGCCGACGTGGGGGGGCCCGTGCCGGGCTCCTTCAACATCCGGGCCCAGGAGTTCTACTCCGAGGGGCTGCGCATGCCCCCCACGAAGATCTGGGATCGGGGGACGTACCGGAAGGACGTGGCCAACCTGATCGTCTCCAACATGCGCGTGCCGGAGGACACCCTGGGGGACATGCGGGCCCAGGCGGAGGCCACGCGCGTAGGGGAGGAGCGGATCTTCGAGCTCATCGACAAGTACGGCGTGGAGACGGTGGTCACGGCCTTTGAGGAGTCCCAGAACTACGTGGAGCGCATCATGCGGCGCCGCATCGCGGAGCTGCCGGACGGCACCTGGGAGACGGAGGACTACATCGACGCCGACCCCATGGCCGAGGAGGGGATGGTGAAGGTCCACGTGAAGATGACCATCGACGGCGACGAGGTCCACTACGACCTGTCGGAGTCGGACCCCTACACGGGGAGCTTCCTCAACGGCGGCTTCGGCTCCTCCTTCTCCGCCGTCATCGCCGGGACGAAGACCTTCTTCCCGGACGTGCCGTTGAACTCCGGGATGTACCGGGTCATCCGGGCCACGCTCCCCGTCGGGACGGTGGTGAACGCGCCCGCCCCCATCGCGTGCACCGGCTTCTGCTCCGGCTCCTACGAGAAGATCATGAACGCCATCTTCGAACTGTGGTCTCAGGTCCTGCCGGACCGGGCCATGGCGTGTTCCTTCAACCTGGAGTATCTCCTGGTTGGGGGGAAGGACCAGCGTCCGGGGTACGGCGGCAAGGAGTTCATGTGGTACGACTGGATGGCCGGCGGTTGGGGTGGCCGGGTGGGGAAGGACGGCTCCAACGCCACGGCCCCCGTCTTCGGTGCGGGCCTGGCCGTGCAGCCCCTGGAGGGGCAGGAGCGGGGCGCCCCCGTCCTCACCACGGAGCACCGCATTCTCACGGACTCCGGCGGCCCCGGGAAGTGGCGGGGCGGGTGCGGCGTCGCCAAGGGGGCCCTCCTGAGGGAGGCCGAGCGGCCCGTCATGTCCTACTGCGCCGACCGGGAGCGCTCCATCACCTGGGGCATCCACGGCGGCCTGCCCTCCATCCCGCAGGGCGTGGTTCTCAACCCCGGGACGCCGGAGGAGCAGCACCTGGGGGTGGTGTTCTCCAACGTCCCCGTCCGGTCCGGGGACGCCTTCACGCGGCCCTCTGCCGGCGGCGGCGGGTACGGCGACCCGCTGGAGCGGGACCCCAAGGCCGTCCTGGAGGACGTCGTCGACGAGTACGTCTCCCTGGAGCGGGCGCGGAAGGACTACGGCGTCGTCATCCGCGAGGTGGACCGGGACCTCTCCGTCTACGAGATCGACGAGGTCGCTACGGCGAAGGAGCGGGAACGGATCCGGAAGGCGCGGAAGGGGTGGCTGAAGGAGGACCCCCGGTCCGTGGTGAAGAAGTTCGAGGCGGGGGAGGTCGACGAGCTGGACCTCTACCGACGATACGGCGTCATCGTGGACCGCAACACCCACGAGGTCTTCGCGCGGACCACGGAGCAGTTCCGGGCCATGCTGCAGCGGCGGGCCGCCCGCCACTGGAAGTAGCCGACCTAGTGCGTTCCAGGCGGAAAGACGATCTGACGCGCCTCCCAGTAGGGGGCCTCCAGGTACCGCAGTTCGTCGGGGTTGACCCCCCGCAGGACGCTGGAGTGGTAGGCGAGCAGGTACAGCGGGAGGACGTACAGGAAGGGGGAGAGCGCCTCGTCCAGGTCGGGCATCTCCACGACGTGGCCGGCGTGGCGGGAGAGGGCCTCCTCCCCCTCCGGCACCAGGGCCACCGTGGACGCACCCACCGCGGCCCCCGTGCGCACCAGGTCCAGCGCCCGTTCGTGGCCGGGCCCCGTCGGCGCCAGGACGACCAGCAGGCTGTCCTTGTGCAGGGATACCCACGGCCCGTGGAAGACCTCCTCCCCCGGAAAGCCCTCCGCCGGCAGGAAGCTCGTCTCTTGGACCTTGAGGGCGGCCTCCAGGGCCGTGGCGTGGTTCGGGCCCCATCCCACGTAGCAGTGGCGGGTCCGGGCCAGATGCGCCTCGGCCAGCTCGCGACACTGACCCTCCACGTCCCGCAGGACCCGGGCGGCGAGGGCGGGGAGGTCCGCCAGGCCCTCCCGCAGGGAGTCCGACGGGTTTCCTCCGGGGCCACCCGCCATCAGCTCCGCCACGAGCCAGGTGCACGTCGCCGCCTCCGCCACGTAGCACTTCGTGTGGCACTTGGAGAGGTCGGGTCCGTTCCCCGCCAGGAGGACGTCCTCCGCGGCCGAGGCGATGGGGCGGTCGGCGAAGTGGGTGATGCCCACGGCATGGGCCCCCGCATCCCGGGCCCGCTGCAGCGCCCGGACCGTGGGTTGCGTCACCCCGCTGTGGGAGACGCCGACGACGAGGCAGGCGTCGGCTAGGGGGTAGCTGTACCTCCAGAGCTCAAAGGCGGGCAGCGTGAGGGAGCGGGGCGCGTCCCCGGCGCGGAGGGGGCCGCCCCCCAGCATGGCCGCGAAGAAGGCCGTGCCGCACCCCGTGAAGTAGACCATCCCCTTCCCGCGCGCCCGAGAGGCCACCTTCGGCACCTCCGCCTCCGCCCGCCGAAGGCCGGCCCGCAACGCCTCGGGGATCTCGTGGATCATGTCGTGGGTCAGAAACGGGTGTCCGCGCCGAGCGGGAGTCGGTGCCGGGAGGGACATGGGCCAGGGACCGGAATGGCCCGCTTAAGGCTTTCCCGACAAGCTTAGCTTCGCAGGTGGAGGAGGCGCTGCCAGAAGGTCCTCCTCTCCCGCGCCCGGACGACGAGGACGGGGACGCGGGCCCGGCGAACGACCTCCTCTGACACCGCCCCGAGGAATACCTGGCGGATGCCCCCCATGCCGTGGGACCCCAGGACAATCAGGTCGTGCCGTCCCGTGGCCGCCTCCGTGAGGATCTCGTTCGCCACCTTGCCGTGGCGCACCTTGAGAGTGGACTGGATCCCGGCGTCCTCGAGGGTCTCTACGGCCTTCTCCAATGCCTCCTTCGTCTCCTCCTCCATTTCCGGGGCCTTCGCCCGTCGCCCTAAGAAGAGGCCGGGCTCGGTCTCTGTCACGTAGAGGAGGGTGGCCGGGGCCTCCAGGGCCGCCGCCAAGCGCGCTCCGTACTCCACGGCCTGCTGGCCGTAGGGGGAGCCCCCCGTGCAGAAGAGGACCTTCCGCACCTCCATCCGTCGACCCCACAGCACCAGGAAGTTCACCTTGCCGTGGTGGAGGATGGAGAGGATTTCGGCGCGGGGGAAGACCTTCTTCAGCCCGCGCCGTCCGCGGAACGAGAGGATGACCAGCTCGTAGTCGTCCGCCCCAATGCCCGACAGGATCTCCGCCGCCAGACCCCGCTTCAACCCGGCCTTCACCTCCGGCGCGGTCTCCTGGAGAAGGGCCGTCTCCTTCCGAAGCAGGGGGAGGGCGGCGCGCATCTCGTCCAGCGTCTCCACGATGATCCAGTACGCCATGGGCGCGTCCAGCGCCCGCGCCACACGGGCAGCGAAGCCGAGGGCGCCTTCGTCCACCTGCCTGTCGGTCACCAGGAGGACGCCGCCCGCCCTCTGCAGCTTCGTTACGGGCATCCCTCACCCTTCTGCAACGCCGTACTGTGTCCGCTCATACAAATGCCTACCCATCACATCACCAGGAGCACCAGGGGAGCCGCGACCATGACCACGACGAAGCCGATCAGGGCGCGGTTGCTGTGAAACGTCCAGTGGAAGAGCCAGAGGAGGCCGCGGCTGTACCACCGGTAGAGGAGGAGGGCCAGGAGAGAGACGGCCCCCACGCTGGCCATGGACACCACCACGAGGTTGACGGCGGGAGGGTGGGCCAGGAGGAAGGCCACCAGGAGCGTGTCCACGAAGGTCGTGATGTTGGCCCCCATGATGTAGGGGATCACGTCCCGCCGCCGGAGGTATCCCTTCAAGTACAGGGGGACGAGCATGCCCAGGGAGAGGGAGACGCTGGTGGAGAGGAGGGTGATGGCCGCCCCCAGGAGAAAGGAGAAGAGGGGAATCTCCAGGAGCCGATGGATGGCGGAGACCTCCACCTCCTCCACCTCCCGGCGGTGGAAGGCGCGGTCGAAGAGGCTGAACCCCCCGTAGAGGGAGACGAAGGAGAGGGCGAAGACGAGGCCCAGGGGAAAGAGGGCCACCGTGGGCGTGAGGATGGGGCCGAACACCCGGTCCATGACGTTCAGGAGGGCGGGGGGCGTCTCCAGGGTCACTCCCGCCAGGCTGCCCGCGGAGAGGAGGTACATCCCCAGGAAGACGGCGGGGATGTAGACGGAGTAGGTCACCAGGAAGGAGAGCACGCCCATGGAGAGGCTCTCCTCCCGGCCCCCGCCCCGGACGATGGCCACCAACCCGATGACGATGACGATGAAGGAGGCCCCCAGGCGAGAGCCCATGATCATGAGGAAGGCCGTGGAGAGGTTGATGATGCCCGCATCCAGGAACCCCAGCGCCACGGCCGCCACGGGGGACCCGCTGAGGACGAGGTACGTGACGCTCCAGCCGAAGCCCAGGGCGCTGGCGGAGGAGGTGAAGAGGGTGCCGAAGAGGGGCGCCAAGGCCGGCGCCAGCCCCGCAGCGGAGGCCTTCATCAGCTGAATGCCCAAAACGAAAGCGAAGATTCCCAGGAACGCGTAAAGGGCCTTCTTGGCCAGGCTGAGCCAGTCCACCCCTCGATACTCCTGGGCCAAGAAGTACGCCTCGGCCAGCCGCTCCCCCGCCGCCCGGAGGGCGTCGTCGTCCTCCGTCTCCCCCGCGCTGGGCTGCACCGACCTCCACCATCCTCCGGCCTTCGCATAAAGGTATCCTGGCGGTTAGCCCAGAATCAGGTCCAGGAGCAGCTTCCCCGCGGCCACGAAGAGGACGAGGATGAACACCAGGGCGACGGAGCGGGCCTTCAGCTTCCGAAGGCCCCAGTGGGATCCCAGGAAGGAGCCCACCAAGACCAGGGGCCACAGGATGGCCAGGGTGAGGAGGGTCTCCGCGCCCAGGGGGTCCCCGAAGAGGAGGAACGTGAGGATGCCCACGGTGGAGATGGGGATGATCATTAGCGTGGACGTGCCGATGGCCAAGCGCGTCCGGCGGCCGAGGATGTAGACCAGGATGGGGACGCTGGCCACCCCGCCGCCGATGCCCAGGCTCCCGGAGAGGAAGCCGGAGGAGAGGGTGGCCGAGGAGGCCGCCGCCAGGCGGGGGCGCGACAACCGGCGGTCGTCGTCGTGCTCGATGACCTCCACCCGCCGAAGCCAGTCCCGCAGCATCTTCGCCCCCACCAAGACCAGGACGGCGGAGAAGAAGGCCAGGAAGAGGCCCTTCGACGTGGCAAGGGTGAAGAGGGCGCCCCCCACCGCCCCCACCAGGGCGCCCGTCACCAGGAGGGCGGCCAGGCGGCCGTTCACCAGCCCCTTTCGGGCGTGGTTGTAGGCCGCAGAGAGGGCCGTGGCCACGGTGAAGGAGAGGGACATGGGCACCGCCACGTCCTCCAGAGTGGTGACGAAGGTGAGGAGGATGGGGACGTACAGCCCGCCGCCCCCCATGCCCAGGTTGGAGTAGATGAAGGCCACGCCGAAGACCAGGACCGCCACCAGGGCCAGGATCAGCGGGTCCACGGGGCGAGCATGCGGGTTCCGTGGAAAAAGGTACGCCCGAGGCGTGGCAAGGGCTTTAGGCCGGCTCCCCCTAGGCGGCGTCGTGCGGTACCTCCTGCGGTACGGGGAGATCGGGCTGAAGGGGCGGCACGTGCGCCGCGCCATGGTGGACCGCATGGTGGCCAACACGGCGCGGATGCTGAAGGCGGCCCGCGGGGAGGGCTCCTTCAAGGAGGAGGAGGGGCGGCTCTTCGTGGAGACGGCGCTGCCGGAGGCCCCCGACCTCCTGGCACGGGTCTTCGGCCTCGTGTCCTTCAGCCCCGTCGCGACCGTTCCCTCGGAGCCGGAGGGCATGGAGGCGCGGGCGCTGGAGCTCGCCGCCTCCCAGCGGGAGCGGGGGGACACCTTCGCAATCCGGGCGCGGCGCGTGGGGGAGCACCCCTACACCAGCATGGACGTCGCCCGACGCCTGGGGGCGGCGGTCCTCGCCGCGTTCCCCGGGTTGAAGGTGGACCTGGACCGCCCCGCGTGGGAGGTCCACCTGGACATCCGCCGGGAGAGGGCGTACCTCTACACGGACGTCCACGAGGGACCCGGCGGGCTCCCCCTGGGTTCGCAGGGGCGGGTGGTGGCCCTGGTGGAGGCGCCGGAGGGGGCCCTGGCGGCGTGGCTCATGATGAAACGCGGGTGCTGGGTGGTTCCCGCCTTCCGGGAGGATGCGGCGTGGGCGGAGGCCCTCCTGCCCTGGAACCCGGATCTGGCCGGGCACGCCATCGGGGCGCTGGAGGAGATGGGGCGCCTGGCGGAACGGGAGAACGCCCTCGGCTACGTGTACCCTTGGGGGGTGGAGGCGATACGTCCGACGGACCTGCGTCCCGCCTTCTACCCGCTGCTGGGGATGCAACGGGAGGAGCGGGAGGCCCTGCGGAGGCGCGTGCTGGCACCGGCGGGGCCCGCCTAGGGCTGCTTCCCCCTCCCCGCGGCCCGGGCGGAGGGGCGGACCTTCTCGGCGCCCCTGCCCTTCTTCCGGAGGCCCCGGCCCCGCTTCCCGGCGGAGGTCTTTCCCCGGAAGACGCGACCGCGGCTGGCGGGACGCAGGAGCCACTGCACGTCCCTGTCCGCGGCGACGGCGGGGTGATGGGGATCCACCAGGATGACCTCGTAGTACTTGTGGCGGCCGTCCTCCCCCACCCAGTAGGAGTTCAGGACCTCCAGGTTGGGGTACTTCCGGGCGGTCCGTTCCTCCGCGATGCGTTGGATGGACTTGCCCATGGTGATCTTCTTGACGCCCTTGCGCTTGGGGCGCCGTCCGCCTCGGATGGTGGGCTTCCGGAGCCCGCCTCGGCGGACCCGGGCCCGGGCGACGACGAAGCCCTGCTTGGCCTTGTACCCCAGGGCCCGCGCGCGGTCGATGCGCGTGGGGCGCTCCAGCCGATGGACGGCTGCATCGCGCCTCCACTGGACCATGCGCGTCCGGCGGAGGTCCGCCACGCCGCTCTCCTGGGGGCGGGCCCACGCCTGCCGCACGTAGCCGTACAGGCTGCGGGGCCGACGCGCGGCCTCCTCCGTCTCCTCCTCTTCGGCCATGGGCTCGGGACTCCGGGGGGAGGGCTCCTACCTCTGCAGGCTATATAGGCCTTTGCGCCCGGCTACATGAAGTCCTCGAGGGTGAGGGACCGATCCGTCGTCCGAGGCTGCGCCTCCGGAGGGGAGGGGTCGAAGTCCTCCTTGAAGAGGGTGGCCTGCTGGCTCCCCGCCAGGAGGCTCTTCTCGTCCCACCCGAAGACCTCCCCGATGTACCCCAGGGTCTGGGCCAACCGCCGGGCGTAGTAGGCCCAGTCGGGCTCCGCCGTGAAGGCCCGCCCGCTGACGTACGGCTCCACCTCTTGGGGGGTGGACCGGGCGTTGGTCACGACCCAGGAGACCTTCATCCCGGGAACGAACTCGTACCCCAGCTGGGTGAGCTTGCGGGCCGCCTGGACGTTGGGCATGGAGTCCGGGTTCACGTACCGGGCCTCGTCCTTCACGGTCCGGGAGATGACGAGCTTCTCCACCTCCACCTCTCCGGATTGAACCTGGACAATGGTGTCCCGGGCAAACCGCACGGCCCCCTCGATGTCGTTGTCCAGGACGCGCTCTAGGACCTCCGTCTGGGCCTCGCTCTGCAGGTCGAAGGCGTCCGTACGGCGGATCTCGTAGCCCCGGACCACCAGGTCCTCCTTCGGCCAGACGACACGGCCCGCGTACCGCTTCTTGCGGCCGTGGGAGAAGAAGGTGCGGAAGACTTTCTCGAACTCCAGCCGCATTCCGTTGCCGGAGAGCTCCTCCGCCAGGGCGCGGCCCGTGGCGATGCACCCCTCCAGGTCCTCCTCCGGGGGGGAGAAGAAGACGCTGTCCGTGTCCCCGTAGATCACCCGGTTCTCCTTGGCCTCCAGCCGCTGGATGACGCCCTGGATGTTCTCCCGGGCGAAGGCGGTGATGCTCCCGCCAATCTTGGGGTTCGTGAAGCGGTAAAACGAGGAGGCCAGGACGCCGTAGAAGGCGTTCATCAGGACCTTCACCGCGTCCTCCAACCGGCGATGGTAGCCCGCCTCCTCCTCCGAGGAGGCCGCGTCCAGGTGGCGGCGGATCTCCTGGCGCTGGGCCATGAGGTCCTTCAGGATTCGGGGGAGGAGCCCCGCCCGATCCTCCCGACCCAGGAAGTGCACTCCCGTGGGGCTCTCCACCTCGCCGGAGGGGTGGAGGGTCGTGAAACAGACGTTGTTCTCGATGATGAGGCTGGGGTACATGGCTCGGAAGTCCATGCCCACCACCCACTCGTACAGGCCGGGGTCGATGCTGTGCACGTACCCGCCGGTGATGGACTCCGTGTCGCCGCGCCGCTTCATCATGGGGACCCCGAAGCCCTCCCGGTCCGCCGCCCGGATGAGGATGGAGTCGATGAGGTTGGAGGTGCGGCCGTTCACCACGTCGTCCAGGGGGAGCTTCGAGACGACGGCCAGGTCCATGGCCTTCTCCAGGCTGGCAAGCTTCTCCAAGATGCGGAGGGAGAGCTCCGCGTCCTTCACGCAGTACGCCACGACCTCGTCGGCGTCCCGCTCCCACTCCTCGTCGATGCGGCGCCGGTCCACGTCCTTCTTCCCCTCGCCCAGCAGCTGCTGGGCCACGTAGTCCAGGGTCTCCTGCTTGGGCTTCAGCTCGCTCTTCACGCTCCACCAGGCGTCGGCCACCACCCGGCCGTGGAGGCGCCACAGCCGATCGGAGAAGCTCCGCCACGTCTCCCGGTCCCGGCCCACGGGGAGCTCGCGCACCCCCGCCCTCTGGGCGCGCTCCTGGAGGACGGGGATGTCGTAGCCGCCGATGTTGTAGCCCGTGAGGATGTCCGGGTCCTCCCGCTGCACCAGGCTCACGAAGTCCCGCAGGATCTCCCGCTCCCCCCCGCGGAAGGCGTGGTGCTGGATCTCCTCGCCGTCCCGCAGGGCCACGCCCAGGACCAGGAGGCGGCCGTCCTCCATGGAGTTCTCGATGTCGAAGCTGAGGACCTTCAGGCGGGGGTTGAAGGGGTCGCACGCCTCGAAGCGCTCGGCCCGGAGGAGGATCTCCGTCGTGTAGGGCCCCTCGGCCTCCTCCCCATGGACCCGGAAGCAGGAGCCCAGGTCCATGTCGTAGATGAAGCGGTGGACGAAGGGGATGTCCGCCGCCAGGATGCCGGCGTCGTACTGCTGGGCCTTGTTCCGGAACTCCGGCGTGCGCCACGGGTGCTTCATCACGACCTGGGCGCACGGCTTCTTCTCCAGAGGGGAGACCTCCAGGGAGACGTCCCGGAGCTCCACCACCTCGTTGTCCCGCTCCAGCGCGCCCCGGAGGGACTGGGGTGGCTCCACGGCGTAGAAGTAGGGGCGAAAGCCCCGGTACTCCACCGTGATGGAGCGGCCCTCCCGGGTCCGGCCGAAGAGCTGGATGACGGGCAGCTCCTCCTCGCCCTCCCGACGGTAGGAGGCGGCCAGGAGCCGCACATCGTGGGTGGCCATGCTACGTCCTCGCGACAATCTTGATGACGTCCCCGTCCTGCACCTCGTAGTCCTGGCCCACGACCCGCTTCGTCCGGGCGTTGACGGCGCGGATGAAGCCCTCGCCCAGGTCGGAATGGACCTTGTAGGCTAAGTCCCTTGCGACGCTTCCCTGGGGCAGGAGGTAAGCGTCCGGCAGGACGTTCCCCTCCTTGTCAGTCCAGTGGATCTCGTCCTCCACGGGGTAGGCGACGATCATGCCCAGGACGTCGAAGATGAGGCGTTCCAGGCACGCCTGCACCCCCGTGGAGCCGAAGGCGTCCAGGTGCTCCTCGATGCGGTGCAGGGCATGCTCCTGCGCCTCCGACAGGGAGGCCCCCTCCCGCGCCCGGAAGGATGCGGCGCCCGGGACGTAGTCCACCAGCCCCGCCTTGGCCGCCCGCCGCAGGGCGAGTTCGCACTCCGCGCAGGTGGCCACGGCCGGGTACCCCTCCAGGTGAAGGAGTCCTTGCAGGACCTCCGGCGGCGCCACGTCCGCCTTGTTCGCCGCGAGGACCAGGGGCTTCCCCGCCCGGCGGAGCTCCCGGGCGAGGTGGAGGAGGTCCTCCTCCGACCAGCCCCGCGGCCGATCGTCCAGGGCGGCGGCGCGGAGAGCCGCGTGGATCTGCGCCTCCCGAAGGCCCAGCCCCGCCAGCCGCTCGGCCAGGAGCCTCTCCAGGCTCTCGCCCTCCACCTCTGCGCGGCGGGCCGTCTTGTCCCAGTTCCGTCCCAGGATCCCCGCCATCCAGTGGGCGAGCTCCTCGTCCAGGAAGCGGACGTCCTCCCGGGGGTCGTGGTCGCCGAGCTCATGGACGTTGCCCTCCAGGTCCGTGGCCCCGCTGGCGTCGACGACGTGGAGGAAGGCGGAGGCCTGGCGGAGGTCGTCCAGGAACTGGTTGCCCAGTCCCTTCCCCTTGTGGGCCTCTGGGACCAGGCCGGCCACGTCCAGGAGGTCCACCGGGACGAGTCGGGTGCCGTCAGAGCACGGCGCGTTGCTCGGGGTGCAGGCGGTGCCGACCTCCGGGTGCGGGCAGGGGTGGGTGACGTAGGCGATGCCCCGGTTGGGCTTGATGGTGGTGAAGGGGTAGGCGGCGATCTCCGCCGGGGCCAGCGTGGCGGCGGCGAAGAAAGTGCTCTTCCCCGCGTTCGGCTTCCCCACCACCCCGACGAGCATGCCGGCGAATTCATCGTTGGGCGTCAGTTATAGTTAATGGTGGGGGGGGCGAAGGAAGGCCGGAGAAACCTCATTAGGAGGCCGGCGTTCTGCCCCGCGTGCCCGGCCGCATCCCCCGCAGCCACCCCCGCTACGCCTCCCTGGTGACGCGGGAGAAGCTGGTCCAGGGGGCGAAGGAGGGGATCGTCGCGTGGGAGGGACTCCTGGCCCACGGGCGTGGGGAGGCCTTCGACTACCTGCTAGGCGAGCACACGGTCCCGGAGGCGGCGGAGGCGTCGCGGGCGACGGCCGCCCACCTGCTGCGGGCAGAGCGTGCCGTCATCTCCGTCAACGGCAACGTGGCCGTCCTGGCCCCCGCGGAGGTGGGAGAGCTGGCGGCGGCCACCGGGGCCCGGGTGGAGGTCAACCTGTTCCACCGGACGGAAGAGCGAGTGGCGAAGGTCGTGGACCTCCTCCAGGCGGCCGGGATCCCGGACGTCCTGGGCCTCCAGGCGACCGCCCGGATCCCCGGGCTGGCGTCGGACCGGGCTCTGTGCGCCGAGGACGGCATCTTCGAGGCGGGGACGGTCCTGGTCCCCCTGGAGGACGGGGATCGGGCGGAGGCCCTGGTGGCGATGGGCAAGGCCGTCCTGGCCGTGGACCTCAACCCGCTCTCCCGCACGAGCCAGGCGGCCACGGTGGCCGTGGTGGACGAGGTGACGCGCGCCCTCTCGGCCATGGTCCGCTTCGCCAAGGAGCTCCGCAACGACCCGGCGGCCCAGGAGGAGGCCCTCACGTCCTACGATAAGGGGGACAACCTGGCGGGCGTCCTCCGCCACATCGGGGAGCGGTTGCGGCTGGCGTCCCGGCCCTAAGGCCGGCCGCACAACCCTTATATCGCGTCCGGCCTATGTCTTTCGCCCGTTGGGCGCATGAAGTACGTCATCGTGACCGGCGGGGTTTTGTCAGGCCTGGGAAAGGGCATCACGACCTCCAGCATCGGCCTCAACCTGAAGGCGCGAGGGCTGGACGTCACCGCCATCAAGATCGACCCGTACCTCAACGTGGACGCGGGGACGATGAACCCTTACCAGCACGGGGAGGTCTACGTCATGGAGGACGGGGGGGAGGTGGACCTGGACCTGGGCAACTACGAGCGCTTCCTGGACGTGGAGCTCACCCGGGACCACAACATCACCACGGGGAAGGCCTACCTCTCCGTCATCGAGAAGGAGCGGAAGGGCGACTACCTGGGGGACACGGTGCAAATCATCCCTCACGTGGTGGACGAGATCAAGCGCATGATCGTCTATGCGGCGGAGGCGGCAGGGGTGGACGTGACCCTGGTGGAGATTGGCGGGACCGTGGGCGACATCGAGTCCATGCCCTTCCTGGAGGCCGTCCGCCAGCTCTCCTTTGACGTGGGACGCGAGAACTGCGTCTTCGTCCACACGACCCTGGTCCCCATCCTCCCGGTGGTGGGCGAGCCCAAGACGAAGCCCACGCAGCACAGCGTGCGGGAGCTGCGGGCCGTGGGGGTCCGCCCCGACGCCATCGTGGCCCGGGCGCCCCAGCCCCTGGACGAGGCCACCCGGAAGAAGATCTCCCTCTTCGGGGACGTCCCCCTGGAGGGGGTCGTCAGCGCGCCGGACGCCGGCTCCATCTACGAGGTCCCCCTCCTGCTGAACGACCAGGGCCTGCCGGAGTACCTCCTGCGCCGGCTGGCGCTGAAGGGCGGGGGAAAGGACCTGGAGGAGTGGCGCGCCTTCGTGAAGCGGCTCAGGGAGCCCAGCGCGGAGGTGGAGATTGCCCTGGTGGGGAAGTACACCCACCTCCAGGACTCCTACATCAGCCACGTGGAGGCCTTCGCCCACGCGGGGGCCCGGGCGGACGTGAAGGTCAACATCCGCTGGATCGAGAGCGTGGACATCAGGCAGAAGGGGGCCTCCGTCCTGGAGGGCGTCCACGGGGTCCTGGTGCCCGGGGGGTTCGGCTCCCGGGGGACGGAGGGCAAGATCACGGCCATCCAATTCGCCCGAGAGAACGACATCCCCTTCCAAGGGGTCTGCCTTGGGTTCCAGATGGCCACGGTGGAGTTCGCCCGCCACGTCCTGGGCCTGGAAGGGGCCAACAGCACGGAGTTCGACCCCAAGACGCCCCACCCGGTGGTGGACCTGCTGCCGAAGCAGCGGGGGGTGGAGGCCAAGGGCGCCACCATGCGGCTGGGGGCCCACGAGGTGGTCCTGGAGGAGGGGTCCCGAACCCGGGAGCTCTACGGGGCCGGCCACATCTACGAGCGCCACCGCCACCGCTACGAGATCAATCCCGCCTACATCCCGAAGCTGGAGGCCGGGGGCCTTCGCTACTACGGCAAGTCGGAGGACGGCCGGCGGATGGACGTGTTGGAGCTGGAGGGCCACCCCTACTTCGTCGCCTCCCAGTTCCACCCGGAGTTCAAGTCGCGGCCCCTGCGGCCCTCCCCCATCCACTACGGCCTGGTGGAGGCCGCCAAGGCGTACCGGGGGTAGCGAAACACTATTAGGCCTGGCCAGCATAGGTCGCCTCGTGCCCAGCTACCAGGAACTCTTGAAGCGGGCGAAGGAGGGGTTGCCCCACACCACGGAGGGGGGCGAGCGCTTTCAGGTCCCCCGGGCGGAGGTCCTCCAGGAGGGTGCCTCCACCGTCCTCCGGAACTTCGCCGAGATCTGCGACGTCATCAACCGGGACCCCCAGCAGGTCTTCGCCTACCTCCTCCGGGAGATTGGCACGGCGGGGAGCCTGGACGACAACCGCAGGGCCGTCTTCAAGGGTCGCCTCTCGGCGGACGAGGCGGACGAGCGGATCAGCAGCTACGTGGAGGAGTACGTCCTGTGCGGCGAGTGTCGTCGGCCCGACACCCGCATCGTCAAGGAGGACCGCATCCCCATGCTGGAGTGCGACGCCTGCGGCGCCCGCCGGTCGCTGCGGGTCGTCAAGAAGGCCCCGAAGGTGGAGGAGGAGGGCCTCCAGGCCGGGCAGGTCTACGAGGTCATGATCCAAGACGTCGGGAAGAAGGGCGACGGCGTGGCCAAGCGGGATAAGTACGTCATCTACGTGCCGGGCACCGCCAAGGGCTCCATCGTGAAGGTCCGCATCGAGAAGGTGGTGGGGACCGTGGCCTTCGCGAAGGTGGCGACGGAGTAGCATGGCCAGGGAGCTGCCGGCCGTCCTGGCCATGGGAGCCCTCCTCGTCACGGCCCACGCCGTGGCCCTCCTCCTGGCGATCCCTCTGCGGGCCTCGGGCGCCCAAGCCTTCGAGGACCCCAACGCCGTGTCCAACGCCGTCCTCTACATCGTCCTCATCATCGCCTTCACCGTGGCGGTCCTCTTCCTCATCCGCCTGCGCCGGGAGGCCGTCCTCCGGTACATCATCCTGGGCGCCATCGCCCTCACCCTCGTCTTCGTCTTCACGATCCCCCTGTTCTACGCCTTCTTCTTCCTCCCCGCCCCGTGGCGGGACGTGGTGAGCCTGGCGGCCACCGCGACCGTCGCCGTGGGCCTCGTGGTCGTCCTCCTCCGTCGGCCGGAGTGGTATGTGGTCGACGCCACGGGCCTCACCGTGGCCGCGGGGGTCTCGGCCATCATCGGCATCTCCTTCGGCGTGCTGCCGGCCCTCGTCTTCCTGGGGGCCCTGGCGATCTACGACGCGGTGGCCGTGTACAAGACCCGCCACATGCTCACGCTGGCGGACGCCGTCACGGGCCTGCGGCTCCCCATCCTCCTGGTCGTCCCCAAGCGACTCCCCTACTCGTTCCGGCAGCAGCCCCCGCTCCGGGAGCAGCTGGACGGGGGAGAGGAACGGGCGGCCATGTTCATGGGACTGGGGGACGTCATCATCCCTGGCATCCTGGTGGTCTCCGCCTTCGCGAACCTCCCCGACGCCGTGGCGTACGGGGGGATCGGGGCGAACGTGCTGGTGGCCCTCCTCACGCTCCTGGGCACCCTGGTGGGCTTCGCCCTTCTCATGCGCTTCGTCTTGACGGGGCGTCCCCAGGCGGGCCTGCCGCTCCTGAACGGCGGGGCCATCCTGGCCTACCTCCTCGCCTACCTCGTCCTCTACCGGGACCTGACCTTCGGCATCGTGATCTAGGCGGTGGCATGCGCATCCTCCAGATGACAGACCTGCACGGCGCGGATCGGTGCCTGGAAGAGAGCCGAGCCTGGGCGAAGGCGTACGCGCCCGACCTGTTTCTGGTGACGGGGGACATCACCAACTTCGGGCCCCCGGAGTACGCGCGGCGGTTGCTGGAGGGGTTCCCGTGCCGGACCCTGGCCCTGCCCGGGAACTGCGACCCCCGGGAGGCCGTGCCCTTGCTGGAGGAGCTGGGCGTGAGCCTCCACGGTCGACGGGAGGAGGTGGCGGGGGAGACGCTGGTGGGCCTCGGAGCCTCCTCCCCCACCCCCTTCCACACCCCCTTCGAGCTCTCGGAGGAGGAGTTGGAGGCCTCCCTCCGCCCCCTCATGGTCCCGGAGGCCATCCTGGCCACCCACGCGCCGCCCCACGGATCCGTGGACGTGGTCCCCGGCGGGGGCCACGCGGGGAGCCGGGCCGTCCGCCGGCTGGTGGAGGAGTTTGGCCCGAAGGCCGTGCTCTGCGGCCACATCCACGAGGGGCGAGGGGTGGAGGGCGAGGGGCCCGTCTGCATCAACCCGGGGCCCGCCTTCCGGGGGTACGGGGCCCTGGTGGACGTGGAGGAGGGCGTGGAGGTCACCCTCCTCCCGTAAACCTTTATCCGGTCCCCCGCGTAAGGGGCCTGGCATGGCCCTTTGGCAGGCACGGTCCAAGCGGAAGCCCAGCGGCGGGATGTTGCGCCCCCTTCACAAGGAGCGCCGCTACGAGCTGGGCCGGGAGCAGGAGTTCGCCACCCTGGGGGAGGAGAGGGCGAAGAGGCTGCGGGTGCTCGGGGACAACCGCAAGGTCCGCCTCCTGCGCGCTGCGTGGGCCAACGTCCTGGACCCGGAGACGGGGAAGACGGAGCGGGTGAAGATTCTCACCGTGGAAAGCAACCCCGCCAACCCCAACTACGTGACCCGCAACATCATCACCAAGGGCGCCACCGTCCAGACGGAGAAGGGTCTTGCCCGGGTGACCTCCCGTCCCGGACAGACGGGGGCCGTCAACGCCGTTCTGGTGAAGGAGTAGCCGTGGAGGCGTGGGCCACCTAGCCGGAGGCCGGCTTTCGCGCGCGCACGGAGAAGGTCAGCGGGAAGTCCTGCTCCGCCCCCTTGAGCCGCCACCACCCCGCCTCGTCCCGCTCCATGCTGGGGAAGCGCTGCCAGGCGGCAAAGGGGAACTCGTGGAGAAACTCCAGCCGAAGGCCGGCCTGGATGAGGGAGGTCACCACCTCCCCCAGGCTGTGGTGCCACTCGTAGCTGGGGGTCGAGGACTCGGCCTGGGGCGCGGCGTAGCTCCCTGGATACTCGAAGCGAAGGGGCGCCCGGGAGGGAAAGTACGAATGGGCAATCTCCAGCTCCTCGGTATCGGCCTCGTTCTCGAACATCAGGGCCACCGGGTGGTCCTCCACCAGGTAGAAGAAGCCGCCGGGTTTCACGAAGTGGGCCACGACCTCCGCCCAGCGGGGCACGTCGGGGAGCCAGAAGAGGACGCCGTACGAGGTGAAGACGACGTCGAACTGCCCCTGCAGGACCTGCGGGAGCCTATGGATGTCATCGCACAGGAAGGTGGCCTCCAGACCCACCTCCTCCTGGATCTCACGGGCCAGGGCGATGGCCGGCGCGGAGAAATCGACGCCGGTGACCTGGGCCCCCAGGCGGGCCCACGAGAGGGTGTCCAGCCCGAAGTGGCACTGGAGGTGGAGGAGCGTCTTCCCCTCCACCCCACCGACCTCCTCCCTCTCCAGGGGCAACAGGGTGATGCGGCCCGCCTTGTAGCCCTCCACGTCGTAGAACGCCGACGCCGCGTGGAAGGGAACGAGGGAGTCCCAGTACCGCTGGTTCGCCCGCAGGTACTCGTCCATGGGGGAGAGAGCCGACATGCCGATATGAACCTCCCCCCGGCAGCCTTTTTACGGCACCCTCCCTTGGAGCCCCGTGGTCTCCCGCGGCGACCAGATCGTCGTCCTGTACCCGACCTACTTCGATTCCTCATGCAGCCGCGCCCAGGGCCGGCGCGTGGAACGGAAGCTCGCCGTCGCCTCCCCTACGCTGGAGGAGCTCCGGGAGGCGGCCCGTCGGGCGGGCTACCGCGTGGAGACGGAGGAGGGGGGCGCCCACTCCTCGCGCCCGTGGAAGCGGGAAGGGCGCATCCTCATCGTCGGCGGGGGGAAGAAGACGGAGATCCTGCACGCCGTGGCCCGGGAGATGAAGACTCAGAGGTCCTGAGGCGTCCGCACCTCTTCCACGATCTTGGACCCCGTGGACACGCTGTCCACGGAGTGAACCGCGGCGCCGCTCTCCCGGATGATGGACTCCACCAAGTCGAAGTCGATGTCCGCGCCCTCAATGGTGATCTTGACGCTCTCCGTCTCCTGGTCCACCTCATCCAGGGTGCAGTTGACCCCCGACACCCCATCCACGATGCTCAGGCGCCTCGACAGCTCCACGATGGACGGGTTGTGCGGCTTCAGCACATCTAGAACCAGTCGTTTGATTTGGCTCAAGCTCCCCTCCCTTCCAGGGGTGGATATCGATGGGGGAAGGCCCTAGATAAACTTTGTGACGTGGCTCGCGGCGCGACCAGCGACTACGGCACCGTGGTGGCGACGGCGCCCCCCGACGTCACGATGACGGTGTCCTCGCTCTGGGCCACCATGCCCTTCCCCGCCTCCTGGAGGATGGGATAGCCCATGAGGATGCCCTTCCGCACGAGGCTTCGCAGGTGGACGGGGGCGCGGCTGTCCAGGCGGTGGCACCAGCGCTCGGAGAACGGCAGGGTCTGGAAGTCCGTGTACACCTTCTCCAAGAGGGCGTCCGCCGCATCCGCCCCGCTCTTCTTCCGCTTCACGATGCGGTAGATGTTGCTGGGCCGACCCCCCTCCACGCGTCCTACCCCGTTGGTGGCGAAGGGCTCGATGGCGTAGGCGTCCCCCGCCTCCACCGTCTGCGGCTCCCGCTGGCCCCGCATCTGCGCCACGTTGGGGACGCTCTTGTCCGCGTGGAGGACGTAGGGGCGGAGGCTGTGGCCCGTGAGGTTCTCCACCGGCTTGAATCCGTGGGAGCGGATGGTCCGCTCGATGGCCGCCCCCACCATCTCCATAGAGGTTCCGGGGCGGATGACCTCCACCGCCACGCCCACGGCCTCGCGTGCCGCCTGGATCATGCGCGTCCAGTTCCGGGTGCCCACCTCCACCGTCCGGGCGTTGTCCGCCAGGTACCCGTCCACGTGGACGCCCACGTCCAGCTTCACCAGGTTGCCTCGGGCGAAGGTCAGCTTCCCGTCGTTGTGGCGGGGGGTGAAGTGGGCGGCCTGGGTGTCGATGGAGATGTTGCAGGGGAAGCCGGGGAGGGCGCCCTCGTCCAGGATCCGCCGCTCCACCGCCTCCGCCACGTCCAGGAGCCGCGCGTCCTCGCGGATGAGAGTCAGGCCGTCCTCCAGCGCCCGCCTGGCGATGCGGCCCGCCTGGCGGAGCTTCTCCCGCTCCTCCTCATCCATGTCGCTCCAGCTCTTCCCGGGACACCGCCCCCTCCCTCTTAACCGTTGCCCGCTCCCCCGTCAGGTCCACGACGGTGGAGCCCTCTCCCACGGGGCAGGGTCCCGCGTCGACGTATAGGTCCACGGCGTCCCCCAGCTGGGCCTCGGCCTCCTCTACCGTCCGGGGAGGGGGTCTGCCGTGGCGGTTCGCGCTGGTGGTGGTCAGGGGCCCGAACTCCCGGGCCATGGCCAGGGGAACCCCGTGGTCAGGCATGCGGAGGCCCAGGCCGCCCTCCCGCGTCACGACTCGCCGGGGGGCCTCCGGTGTCGCATGCACAATAAGGGTGAGGGGCCCGGGCAGAAAGGCGTCCCAGAGGCGATGGGCCGCCCGGGTCAGGTGCGCCAGTTGCCGCGCCTCCTCCAGGCCCGCCACGACCAAGGCCACCGGCTCACCGTGGGGACGTCCCTTCACGCGATACAGGCGATCCATGGCTGCCTCGTCGTAGGGGTCTGCCCCCAATCCGTAGAGGGTGTCCGTGGGGTAGACCACGAGCCCCCCCGCCTTCAGCACCTCCACGACCTCCACCAGGTCCTCCTCCCGGAGCCCCCAATGGCCGGCCGCCCCGTGGGCGCGGAGACGTCGGCGAGGGTTCACGGGCCCATCGCCTCCGCCATCTCCACCGCCAGGGCGAGGTGCTGTGCGGCCTCCCCCGGCACGGGGGGCCCATGGCCCGGGTAGAGATCCTCCGCTCCCCGCGCCTCCAGGGCCTTCAGGGAGACCAAGAGGTCCCGGTGGCTCCCCGTCTCCAGGTCCCAACGACCGATGCTCCCGTAGGCAAAGACGGTGTCCCCCGTGAAGAGGGACCCGTCGTCCCCCAGAAGGCAGATGCTGCCGACGGTGTGTCCCGGCGTGTGGAGAACCTTGAGGGTGACGGTACCCACCCGGATTGCGGAGTCGTACGCCATGGTCTCCACTTCGATGGACTCCATGGGGAGCCCGAAGAGGGTTGCGCCTGTGGAACGACCGTTCCCCTCTCGGAGGGGCGACGCGTCGTCTGGGGAGATGCGCGGCGCGAGTCCGAAGGCACGGGCGATCTCCCCTGCCCCGCCCACGTGGTCCACGTGGCGGTGCGTGAGGAGGACGGCCTCCAGGGACGAGTCGCCAAGGGTCGAGCGCAGCCGGAGGAGGAGCTCCCCCGTCCGCGCCCCCGTTCCCGTGTCTACCAAGAGTGCCTCTCCCTCCGAGACCGCCAGGTAGAGGTTTACGTCGAAGGAGGGGTCGACGACCCGGTGGACGTCCACGCAGAAACCACTCGGCGCCGCTATTTAGCCGTTCGGCTAGTCCCGGATGCCGTCCTCCGAAATCGTGAAGATCGCCTCGGCCTCGGGCAGGTTTGGCGAGTCGATGAGCCGGGCGATGCGCCGCTCCCCCTTGCTCTTCCGCAGGTACACCCGGAACGTGGAGGTGTGGGCCACCACGTGCCCTCCGATGGGGCGCGTGGGGTCGCCAAAGAAGGCGTCTGGCTTCGCCTGGACTTGGTTGGTGACGAAGATGGTGGCGTTGTTCACGTCCCCGAAGCGCATGAGGTCGTGGACGTGGCGGTTGAGGAGCTGTTGTCGCTCCGCCAGGACGCCCCGTCCCACGTACTCCGCCCGAAAGTGGGAGGTCAGGGAGTCCACGACGAATAGGCGAACGGGATGCATCTTGGCCATCTCGTTGGCCTTGTCCACCAGGAGCATCTGGTGGTGGGAGTTGAACGCCCGCGCCACGTGGATCTTCTCAAGGACCTCTTCCGGGTCGAGCTCGAGGCCCACCGCCATCTGGACGATGCGCTCCGGGCGGAAGGTGGACTCTGTGTCAATCCAAACGGTCTCCCCGTCCATACCGCCGGCGTCCACGGGCCGCGTCACGTTCACGGCCAGCTGGTGGGCGATCTGCGTCTTTCCTGACCCGAACTCACCGAAGGTCTCGGTGATGGCCTGCGTCTCCACGCCACCGCCCAGCAGGGAGTCCAGGGCCTTGGAGCTCGTGGTGAGCTTCGCCACGGACTTCCGCCGCTCGAGGATCGTGTCCCCCGTCTCGAAGCCGCCGATGTCCACGGCCTCCCGGGCGGCCAGGATGATCTTCTGGGCCACCGTGGTCCCCAGCTCGGCCACGTCCGCCAGCGTCTGGGGGGAGGCGACGGCGATGGCCATGAGGTCCGTGAAGCCCGCCTCCTTCAGCTTGTCGGCCGTGGCGGGACCCACGCCAGGCAGCTCCTCGACGCTCTTGGTCTCCATGACGATCTCCGCGGGCATGGTTCGCAACATCGGGTGTCGTTATAAGGGTATTCACCTCGGGGGTCGGTGAAAGTACTCCCAGGGCAAAGGGAAAAGGGGGGATGGCGGATGGAGGGCCGTGCCGCGCCCTCGCAGCATCAGCTTCGACCGGATCGCCCACCTGTACGACGCGACCCGGAGCCTTCCCGAGGCGCAGATGACGATCATCGCCGACGTCTTCGCGGGGGCGTTGCGGGGGTACGCCCGGGTCCTGGAGGTGGGCGTGGGCACGGGCCGCGTCGCCTTGCCGCTCCAGCAGCGGGGGGTCCCCGTCCTGGGCGTGGACATCTCCCCCCGCATGATGAGGCGGGGGCGGGAGAAGGGGGTCCGGAACACGATGCTGGCCGACGCCCTGCACCTCCCCTTCCGAGAGAAGGCCTTCGACGCCGCCTACAGCATCCACGTTCTCCACCTGGTGGCGGACTGGCGCCGGGCCCTGGAGGAGGTGGCCCGGGTGACGAAACACGCCTACTTCACCGTGGCGACCTACTGGGAGGAGGGGAGGAGGAGAACGCCCTTCAAGGTGTACTGGGAGACCGTCGAGAGGGCGGGGTACGAGCGACGGCTCCCCGGCCTCTTCGAGCGGCGACTCTCCGACGAGCGGCCGCCGACGGAGCGCACGCCCATCGGCACCTTCCCCGAGACCCGCCGCATGGCCGAAACCATCCAACGGCTAGAGGAGCGGATCTACTCCGGCCAGTGGGAGCTTCCGGCGGAGGTCCACGACAAGGCCGTGCGGGCCGTTCGGGAGACGTTTGCCGAGGAGGAGTACGCTTCGGAGAAGCGCGTCGAGCTCCTCCGGTGGGACGTGGACACCCTCACCGCGTGAGGGCCTCGGCCAGGTCCGCTGGCAGGCCCGCAAAGGCCTCCAGGCACGCGACCTCCATGAAGTGCAGCCTCCCGGGGACCGCCAGGACGTGCAGGGGCGGGCCGTGGTCCTCCTTCAGGAGTGTCTCCATCCGGTCCGCCCGGACGTGGGGCTCCGCCGACCCTAGCCTCCCGACGACGCATGCAAGGGTCTCCGCGCGCACCGCGCCGTCGCCCGCCCGCTCCTCCGCCTCCAGGAGATACGCCAACCCCTCCGCCGGCGTCAGGTACCGCTCCTCCTGCAGGTCCAGGAGGAGCAGGGTGTGGAGGCCCGCCGCCCGGTTGGCCGCGACAACCTCGTAGGGGCTCAGGGGGGCGAAGCCCCTTCGGGGCAGGGGAAGGGACGCGGTCCGGCCGAACTTGTAGATCTGGAGCCCGAGAGCGCCCGCGGCCGCCGTGAGGGCAGAGACCCCCGCCACCACGCGGGTTCGCACGCCTGCCCGATGGGCCCGCAGCCGCAGCTCCACATGGGTCGTGGCGGCCATGGGGTCCCCTGCCACCAGGAAGCCCACCCGCCCCTCTCGAGCGGCCTCCACGACGCGGTCGCTCCCCTCCACCTCTTCCCGCGCCAGCACGTGGACCTCCCGGCCGTAGAGGGCCGCCAGCGCCTCGGGGGTCGCGCCCTGCAGCCTGGAGGTGAAGAACTCCGCGAAAAGCGCGTCGCAGGCCTGCGCCTCTTCTAGGCCGCGCCGCGTGACGTCCCGCTCGTCGTGCAGCCCCAGCCCGATGAAGACGAGCTCCCCCATGGGCATCCCTGCTAGAAGAGGGTCCCCAGGTACCAGATGGCCCCGAAGGTCGCCAGGCCGATGAGGGCCATGCGGAGGCCCTTGAGGAGGACGTGGCTCCCGGACAGCCTCCCCAGATGCGCGCCCACGATGAAAAGGATGGTGAGGGCGATGGCGATGGAGACGTAGGCCGCCGGGAGGACGGCCTCCAGGGCGCCGCCCAGGAAGAAAGGGGTCGCCGTGGCGGCGAAGACCGCCAGGGGCGCCAGGACGTTCACGGCAACGACCAGGTAGCGGGACACCTCCAGGCGGCGCTCGGCCTCCGTGTCCGTCAGCTCCCGCAGCATGGCCGCCTCCAGGTCCCGCAGGCGAATGTCAGACTCCACCTTCTCCGCCTCGTAGACGCTGGTGCCCGTGGAGATGCCCAGGGCCAGGCTGGCGGCGAACATGGTGCTCACCACGGTGCGGACGGCGGCGTCGGGGGCCAGGGCGGACCCGACGACGATCCCCATGACCACGAAGGTGGAGTCGAAGACGGTGTTCACGAAATAGCGGCGGAAGGCCTTTCCCAATCGGGTCCTCCAACGCCGGGAGAGGAGTCTCGCCACCGAGGGCGCACCACCAGGGCTAGCCGAGGGGCGGTATAAGGCCCTTTCTCAGGGCGGTAACGCTTTGGCCCGGGGCCCGCTTCCCCTGGCATGGAGTCCCTGGCCCTAGTCGTCCCCAAGGCGGAGGGGGAGGCGGTGCGGCGACGCCTGCGGCGGGAGGGGCTGCTGCGGGAGGACCTGCGCATCGCTCAGGTGGGGAACCTCCTCTACCTGCCCGTGAAGGAAGAGGTCCCCTGGGAGTTCCCCCTCGAGCCTCACGAGTTCGGGGCGCGGCGGGTCCGGCCGGCCACCTACCGGGACCTCGTGGACGTGCCGCCGGACCTCCGGGGGTTGCTGCCCCGCGCCTACGACGTGGTGGGGGACGTGGTTGTGCTCAAGCTACCAGAGGGGCTGACCGCCCACGAGAAGGCCATCGGCAGCGCCCTGCTGAAGGTCCATCCCCACGCCCGGACCGTGGCGGTGGATGAAGGGGTGGTGGGGCAGCGACGGCGGCAACGCCTGCGGGTGGTGGCCGGGCGTGGAACCACGCGAACCGTCCACCGGGAGTACGGCCTGCTCCTGGCGTTGGACCCGGCGGAGGTCCACTTCTCCCCCCGCATGGCCACGGAGCGGCGGCGGGTCGCCGCACAGGTTCGCCCGGGGGAGGTCGTGGTGGACGCCTTCAGCGGGGTCGGGCCCTTCGCCCTCCACGTGGCCAGGGCGGGCGCGCGGGAGGTCCATGCAGTGGAGGCGAACCCCCAGGCCCTGGCCTTCCTGGAGGAGAACCTCCGCAGGAACCTCGTGGAGAACGTGGTCCTCCACCCAGGGGACGTGGCCCAGGTGCTCCCCGGCCTGCCCCTCGCGGACCGCCTCATCCTGGACTTCCCCCAGGGCCCCCTCCCCTTCGTGCCCCCGGCCGCCGGGGCGCTGCGGGACGGCGGCGTCCTCCACTACTACGAGATCTTGGAGCGGGCGGTCCTGGACGACCGGGTGGAGGACCTGCAAGCCGCCATCCCGGACGTGCGGGACCTGGAGGTCCTCCAGGTCAGGGAGGTCCGCGGCTACTCCCCGACCCAGGGTCACTACGCCCTGGACCTCCAGATCGGGGGAGGGTGACGCCCCGCTGCCCCTGGTAGGCCCCGGACCGCTCCTCGTAGGGGCTTTCGGAGCGCGACACCAGCTCGTGGAAGGTGATCTGGGCGAAGCTCTCCCCGATGGGGAGCTCCACCGCCTCCTCCGCCGCGTTGAAGGCGCCCAGGGTGAGGGTCCCCTCGAAGCCGGCGTCCACCTTGCCGAAGGAGGCCAGGAAGCCCCGGCGCGCCCACGTAGAACGGATCCAGAGGTCGCCCGCCAGGTCGGGTCCCAGGGCCACGACCTCCGCCGTGCTCACCAGGAAGGACGCGTGGGAGGGGATGCACGCGACCCCCTCCCGGACGGTGCGGTCCGTGGCCCGCAGGAGGACCTCCCCCACCGTGAGGTCGTAGCCGTTGGGGGTCAGGTGCTCCTCCCGAAACCCCTGGATGCGAAGTCGGCCCGCCGCCATGGCCGCCGTGATGTCCCGGTCCGAGAGCTGCAGGGCCTCCCCCGCCCCGGGAGCGAGGGGGCGGGGTTAAGGGTTGCGTCCGCGAGGGAAGGTTTAAGCGAGCGCCCTGGCTAGCCAGCGTCGGGTGCAACCGTGGACTTCGCGCTTTCCGAGGAGCAGCGGCTCCTCCGGCAGACGGCCCGGGACTTCGTGGACAAGGAAGTCATCCCCGCGGTGAACGGGTGGGAGGAGGCGGGGGAGATCCCCCGCCGCGTCACGGACACCATGGCGAAGCTGGGCTTTTTCGGCATCCCCTTCCCCGAGGCGTTCGGCGGCGCCGGGCTGGACTACGTCAGCTTCGCCCTGGTGGTGGAGGAGATCGCCCGGGGGTGCAACTCCCTCCGCACCACGATCTCCGTCCAGACCTCTCTGGCGGGGACGACCCTGAACGGCTTTGGCAGCGAGGCCCAGAAGGAGACGTACCTCACCCCCCTGGCCAAGGGGGAGAAGCTGGGGGCCTGGGCCCTGACGGAGCCCGACGCGGGGTCCGACGCCGCCAACCAGAGGACGACCGCCGAGCGGGACGGCGACGCATGGGTCCTCAACGGGTCCAAACGCTTCATCAGCAACGGCAACGTGGCGGACTACGTGGTCGTCTTTGGCCGGCTGCCGGGGACGACGCGGCACGAGGGAATCTGCGCCTTCCTGGTGGAGAAGGGGACGCCGGGGTTCACGGTGCCCCACGTGGAGACGAACACGAAGCTGGGCCTGCGGGCGTCGCCCACGGCGGACCTGGCCTTCGACGACTGCCGCATCCCCGCGGACCACCTCATCGGGGCGGAGGGCCAGGGGTGGGAGATCGCCATGCACGTCCTGAACCACGGGCGGCTGGGGGTGGCCGCCGGGGCCGCGGGCATCGGCCAGGCGTGCCTGGAGGCCAGCGTCCAGCACGCGAAGGAGCGCCACGCCTTCAATCGCCCCATCGGCGCCTTCCAGCTGGTGCAGGAGATGATTGCCGAGATGCGGGTGGACGTGGAGGCGGCTCGTCTGCTGTACCTGAAGGCCGCCTGGCTGCGGGACCAGGAGGTGGACAACACCCTGGCCATCAGCATCGCCAAGCTCTTCGGGGCCCAGATGGCCGTGCGGTGCGCCGACCG
>CAYGBN010000005.1:5944-21918 GCA_964348155.1 uncultured Methanomassiliicoccales archaeon | reverse complement strand
CGGTCCAGATCCACGGAGGCTACGGCTTCTCCGGCGACTACCCGGTGGAACGGCACTTCCGGGACTCCAAGATCCTCGGCCTGTACGAAGGGACCAACGAGATCCAGAAGCTCATCATTGCCCGGGAGGTCCTGGGGGAGCTTCGGAAGGCCCAGGCGTGAGAACCGTGTCGGCAGAGGAGAACGTGGCCGTGGTCCGCCGCTTCATCGAGTCGGTGGTCAACCGCAAGGAGCTGGACGTCATCGACGAGGTCTTCGCCGAGGACGTGGTGCACCACCAGGCGGCCGGCGAGGTGCGGGGGCGGGGGGCCGTTCGGGAGGCAGAGGAGGCGTACCTGCGGGCCTTCCCCGATGAGACCGTCACCATCGTGGATGAGGTGGCCGAGGGCGACCGGGTGGCCGTACGGTGGACGTGGAAGGGCACCCACGCCGGGGAGTTCGCGGGGAACCCTCCAACCGGGAGGCTCGTCGAGACGGAAGGGATCGTGCTCCTCCGCCTCGCTGAAGGGAGAATCGTGGAGGTGTGGGAGTACTACGACCAGGTGGGCTTCCGCCAGCAGCTTGCGGGAGCGACGGCCGGCGAGGACGCCGGGGGGCAATCGTGAAAATCGCCCTCAGCAGCGTCTTCGTCAACGACCAGGAGGAGGCCCTGGCGTTTTACACGCAGATCCTGGGCTTCCTGAAGAAGACTGACCTACCGGCCGGGAGGTTCCGGTTTCTCACGGTCGTATCCCCCGAGGAACCCGACGGGCACGAACTGCTGCTCGAGCCCAACGACAACCCCGCCGCCAAGGCCTTTCAGCGGTCCATCCGCGAGCAGGGCATCCCCGCGGCCTCGTTTGCCGTGGAGGATGTGGAGAGGGAGTACGAGCGGCTCAGGAACCTGGGGGTGGCATTCACCATGCCCCCCACGAGGACAGGGTCGGCCACGCTCGCCGTGTTCGACGACACCTGCGGGAACCTGATTCAGATCGCCCAGGCTTGAACCTCCGCAGGACGCCGCACCAGCCCTCAGCGACGGCAAGTCTATAGCGCGGGGGGCCCTGCTCCCGGCATGACTGGACGCGTCCGCCTCTACTCCATGGACATCAGCCATTGGTGCGTGAGCGCCGAGCGCATGCTCGCCTTCAAGGACGTGCCGTTCGACCGCACCTATGTCCCGTACCACGACAAGCGGGAGCTCCTGGAGGCCACGGGCCAGGACTACGTCCCCACCCTGGTCTGGGACGGCCAGCCTGTGATGTGGTATGACATCCCCGACTTCCTCGAGGACAAGCGACCGGAGCCCGCCCTCTACCCGGATGGGTGGCGGGGTGTGGCCACGACTCTGGAGCGGTGGGGGCACGCTGTCCTGGAGCCCAAGGTGTGGCGGTACGTGGTCACGAAGGTGCCTCCCGTCCTCCGGGACGACCACGAGCGGTGGGTGTTCGAGGAGATGCAGGTGCGGTCTCAGGGACCCTGGCACGTGCTGGAGGCACGGCGGGAGGAGTTCTGGGAGGAGGTGCTCGAGGAATTCCGACGGGTCGAGGCGATGCTTGCCGACCGCCCTTGGATCCTGGGTGAACCCAGCCTGGCCGACTTCGGGGTGTACGGCAGCCTCTCCCCCCTCATCACCGTGGGGGAGTCCGTGCCTGACGAGTTCCCCATGACGCAAAGTTGGACAGATCGGATTGCGTCCTTGGGTTGATGCGCTTCAGTCGCCGGAGGAAATAGGCCACTGGATCAGGGCCGAGACGCCCAGAGGCACGAGCGGGAGGTGCTTCGCAGCGCTACTCGCGGTCGGTCTCTCCCTCCTCGAACCACTCCTTGATCTTCCCCTCAAGGGATGCTTCCACGGCGGCACCGACGCGCTCCATCCACTTCTCGCGGGGCGCTTCCCATCCGTATCGCATGCCAAACGACATCCAGATCATCCCCACAATCAGAACGGCGCCCACGATGGAGGCGATGAAGATGACGATGTTCTGGAAGAGGTCCAAGCTCGGGGCCCACCACAGGGCGAAGAGGACGATGAACACGACCCAGCCCAAGAAGATGACCATCGAGGCGATGCCCCGCCAAGCCATTTCGCGCGACCTCAAGGAACTCCCCCCTTCCCCTAACCTGATTCGCCAAAAAACCTTTGCGCTGGCGGTAAGCCCCTTCCGTTACGCGTGGCTACGGGGCGTAGCGCGTCAGGGTTCGAGGGAACGGGATGGTGTCCCGTATATGGTCCAGCCGGCAGATCCACTGCACGAGGCGGTCCACCCCCATTCCGAAGCCCGCGTGCTGGACGGAGCCGTAGCGGCGGGTGTCCAGGTACCACTCGTACGCCTGGAGGTCCTCCCCCTGCCGGAGCAGGTTCGCCTTCAGCGTCTCCAGGTCCGGCTCCCGCTCCGAGCCGCCGATGAGCTCCCCCCCGATCTCGGGGGCGATGAAGTCGAAGGCCAAGACCAGGTCCGGGTCCTCCGGGTCCGCCCGCTTGTAGAAGGCCTGGGTCTCCTTCGGGTAGCGGGTGACGATAATGGGCTTGTCGAACATCTGGGCTAGGGCCTTCTCCTCCAGCGTTCGGATGTCCTTCCCCCACTCCACCTCCACCCCCGCCTCCTGCAGCCGCTTCAGCGCCTCGTCGTAGGTGATGCGGGGGAAGGGCGGTTGGATGCCGGCGAGGTAGGTCGGGTCCCGCTTCAGCCCCTCCAGCTCCGCCGCGTTCTGCTCCGCCACCGCCTGGCAGACGTGGGCGATGAGGGCCTCCCCGTGCGACAGAACCGTCTCCATCCCCTCCCATGCCATCTCCATCTCCGCGTGCCAGAACTCCGTCAGGTGGCGGGTGGTCCGGGACTTCTCCGCCCGGAAGGAGGGGGCGACGGTGTAGATGCGCTCCAGCGCGGACACCAGGGCCTCCGCGTAGAGCTGCCAGCTCTGCGTGAGGTGGAGCTTCTTCCCGAAGTAGTCCACCTCGAAGAGGGTGGCCCCGCCCTCGCTGCCCGCCGGGGTGATGATGGGAGGGTGCACCTCGGTGAAGCCCTCCCCCCGGAAGTAGGCGTGGATGGCCCCGAAGACGGTGGAGCGGACCTTGAAGACGGAGGTCATCTTCTGGGAGCGGATCCAGAGGTGACGGACGTCCAGGAGGAACTCCTCGCTCAGGTCCCGGCCGATGGGGAAGTCGTGGGAGGGGCCCACCACCTCCATCGCCTGGCCGCGCACCTCGTACCCGCCGGGGGCCCGCTCATCCTCCGCCGCAACGCCCCGCACCACGACGGCCGCCTCCAGGCCCGTCCCTTCGATGGTCTGGAAGGCCTCCTCACCCACCTCCTCCTTGTCGAAGGTGGCCTGGACCACCCCCGTGGCGTCCCGGACCACCACGAAGGCGAGGCCGCCGCTGCTCCGGGCCCGGTACACCCAGCCCCGGACCTCCACCTCCCGCCCGGTGAGGCGGCCCCGGAGGATCTCGCCGATGGGCACCCGCTCGGCCATGGCCACGCCTCCCCACGCATCCACCGCCTCTTATTTGTAGGTGGCCACGGACAAGCGTGAAATAGGACCCAGCGATTGATCCCTCCGTGATCCGGCGGGCCTCCCAGGCGGACTTGTCCACCCTCTACCGCATCGAGAAGAGGTGCTTCGGGCGGCGGAGCTTCTCCAAGTCGCACCTGGTCTGGCTCCTGAAGGTCCCCTTCGCCCAGACCCACCTCTACGCAGAGAACGGCCGGGACGTGGGCGCCATCATCCTGAAGCGGGAGGGGGACGTGGCCCGAGTCGTCTCCATCGCCGTGCTCCCCGACTGCCGCCGTCGCGGCGTGGGGACGGAGCTCATGGCCCTGGCGGAGGATGTGATGGAGGCCGAGGGCTGCAGAGAGATCAGGCTGGAGGTCAGCGTCCACAACGAGGGGGCCATCGCCTTCTACCGGCGGCGGGGCTACGACGTCGACAACCGGCTGGAGGGGTACTACTCCTGGGGGGAGGACGCGTTCTCCATGGGCAAACCCCTGGATGGAGGGGGCTAGTCCATCGGCGGTCCGGAGGCCTACGGGGTCGTGACCTGCCCCGCCTGCGGGCGGCCCCGTGGGGTGCGCCTGGCCGCCAAGACGGCCACGTGCACATGCGGGAAGCGCATCCCCGTTCCCCAGATGAAGCCCCTCTTCTCCACGGACAACCCCCGGGAGCTGCCGGAGGCCCTGGGCCGGATCCGGGCCGAGCTGGCGGGACGTGGGCAGGAGTTCCAGGACGCCGTCGAGGCGGGACGCAGCTCTTCGGAACCTCCCGGCAGGGGGGGTGGGCGCACGCGGGGGCCCGGGATGCGAGAGGCCGCCCTGCAGGTCCTACAGGCTCTGGAGGAAGGGGACCAGGGATTCGACCTCAAGGAGGCGGAACGGGCGCTGGGGGCGGCGGGCTTTGCCGCGGACGCGGTCCTGGAGGCCCTGCGAGAGGAGAACCTCCTCTACGAGGTCGGGTCGGGCCGCTTTCGGCTCGTGTAGAGCTTGGGCCGGCCCTCAGCCGGTCCGCCCGGCCGTACGACGCAGCCTCCGCCGCACCTCTCGGGGAAGGGACTCGGGGATGACGTTCACGTACCCCTCCCGGAAGAGGAGGAGGGCAACGGCCACGGCCGCGAGGAAGAAGGTTACGATGACGGCCGGGCTGCGCACCTGGAAGGCGGCCAGGAAGGGGGCGAAGAGGAGGGCGAAGAGGGCGCGGGCTCCCAGGGACTGGAGGTAGGTCCGCCAGGGGCGCCCGCTCGTCGCCCCAGCGCCCTGCAGACTGCCGGTGTAGAAGTGGAGGCCGTTGAGGCCCACGGCAAGGGCCAGCAGCGCCGCCACGTTCCCGGGGGAGTAGGGGGCCTCGCCCCCGGAGAAGGTCTGGAAGGCCACGGCCATGGTGAAGGTGGCGGCCGTCCCTGCCCCCAGGGAGGCCCCGTAGAAGACGACGTCGAACGTCCGCTGGAACCACCGCAGGTTCAGGTACGCCAGCTTGAAGGACTCCTCGAAGAGGGCGACGCCCAGGAGGACCAGGAGGGCGGCCTCCACCACCACGACCTCGAAGGCGTTGAAGAGGAGGGCGGCGATGACGCCCACCACCATCCCCACGGCGAAGCTGAGGAAGAGGCGGTCGTTTCGGAAGAGGGCCTCCTCCACGTAGGGGTACTCGTACCGCCGGAGGGCGTAGTACACCAGGAGGAGGGCGGGGCCGATGCCCACAGCCCCCGCCGCAAAGAAATCAAGCTGGGTAGCCACGGCCGTCCCATGTCGACCCGCCTATATCAGATTCGTCACGCCCGTTATATGCGGGGGCGGCCTCTCCGCCCCATGACGCGGAAGCGGATCGCCAGCGGCGCGCCGTGGGAAGACGCGGTGGGCTACTCCCGGGCCGTGGTGGCGGGGAACCTGGTGGAGGTCTCCGGGACCACGGCCACGGACGAGGAGGGGAACGTCGTGGGGCCGGGGGATCCCTACCGGCAGACCGTCCAGGCGCTACGGAACCTGCTGTGGGCCCTGGGCCGGGCGGGGGCCGGGCCGGAGGACGTGGTCCGGACGCGCCTCTTCGTCACGGACATCGCGCGGTGGGAGGAGGTCGGGCGGGCCCACGCCGAGGTGTTCCGCGACGCGCGGCCGGCCACCAGCATGGTGGAGGTGCCCCGCCTCATCCACCCCGACATGATGGTGGAGGTGGAGGCGACGGCGGTTCTGGAGGGCTAGGAGCCCGTGCCGCCGTACATCCGTTCGTACCACTGGATGAGCTCCCAGTCGTCGGGGACGTCGCTGTCCTCCTCCACCCGCACGTCGTTCCGCAGGGAGAAGGAGCGGACGAGCTCCCGGGCCTGGGTGTCCCCCTGGAAGTCGGTGATGGTGAGGCTGTCGCCGCGGATGCGGGCCTTGAAAACCGCGATGTCCCGGGGCCCGTCGAAGGCGGCAAAGACGTAGCCGCCCATGCCCCACTTCTGGGTGAGGTAGGGCCGGAGGTAGACGTTCAGGTTGTCCCGGGGCGAGAGGAGGAAGCGCTCCTCGAAGGGCTCCTCCAGGGGGAGGTCCTTCAGGGCCCAGTACAGGGTGGGGTCCCCCCGCACCAGGAAGCCCTTCATCAGCAGCCCCTCTTCCTCCAGCTCCCGCAGGAGGGAGCGGACCTCCGCCATGTTGAGGACCCAACGAACGAAGCTGCTCAGGTTCTCCGCGCTGAAGACGCCGTACGCCCGGAACAGGCGGCGGAGGACCCGCTTCCGGGCCTCCCGCGCGTCCAGGCCCGGGTCCCCCACAGTGCGGTAGCGCCCCCGCGCGTTCCGGGTGACCCGGACCGCCTTGTACAGGTTGCGCAGGGCCTTGGCCGTGGCGTCGCGGGGGAGGGGGGAGAGGGCCAGGACCCGGGAGCGGGAGACGGGCTCGTGCTCCCGCACCACCTCCAAGACCTCCTCCATCTCCTCGTCCAGGGGCATGGCCTTGGCGGCCTGGTACTCCTCCAGGTACTCCTCCGTCGTGTAGGCCCAGTAGTCGGGGATGAGCATCCCCTTCACCAGGACGCCCTGCCGGGCGAGCTCCTCCAGGGAGGCCATGCGCTCCACCCGGATGCGGGCCTCGAAGTCGGACCGCAGGCAGCCCAGGGCGTCCACCGCCTCCAGGGGGTCCCGGAACCGCGTCTCCGGGTGGAGGCCCTGGTGCCGGAAGACGGCGCCCAGGAGCTCCTCCCACGTCACCTGGTCGGCCACCAGGTCGCCCCAGGCCAGGAAGTCAGAGAGGACGTGGTACCCCGCCTCGCGGAACGGCGCCAGGTCCTCAAGCTGCGACGCGGGCTTCCCGAACGCCCCCGTGATGCGGACGATCTCGTACCCCCGCTGCCGGTAGAAGCCCATCATCTCCTGGACGGCGACCAGCAGCTCCGGCACGAGGGCGGCGTCCTCCAGGTGGACCTCCCGGACCTCCAGGCATCCGCTCATCTGCCACTTCTCCACCATGCCCACGAGCCGCCCGTCCTTCACCACGGGGAAGAACCACCCCTCCCCGTAGCGGCTGGCCACCTCCGCCCAGAGGGGCTGCACCCAGGGGTCGTAGAGGGAGAGGATGCGGAGGGGGTCCTCCCCGCCCTCCGGGGTGGCCTCCAGCGCCTCGAGCTCCTCCGACAGGAGGTACATCTCCACCTCCCCCGGTCCCCGGACCAGGATGCGCGTCACCGTCCCCTCCTCCTCCAGGCGATCCAGGATCCGCTCCACCCTGTCGTAGCGGAAGCCCGTGTGGCCCCGGACGCCGGCGAAGGGCACGGGGCCGTAGGCCCGCAGGAACCGGGTCACCAGCTCCTCCTCCGCCTTCGGCACCGGCGGACCGGGGTCGTACGCCACGAAGACGTTCTTGGATCGCCAGCCGTCCTCCCCCGTGAACGCCCGGACCACGTGCAGGTGGCGGTCCAGCCACTTGACCGCCTCCTTCACCCGGAACCGTTCCTCCTCCTCAAAGGCGGCGAAGATGGACGCCCGGTCCACGCCGTCGTGCTCGCGGATCCACGCCAGGACCCGGGCCTCCAGGCCCTGCGGCTCGGGGCGGGGGTAGGCAGAGGCGAAGCGGGGGGCGTCCTCCTGGAGGACGTAGCGCACGCGCCCCGCCAGGAAGCGACCCTCCAGGATGCGTCCCTCCTCCCGGAGGCGATACCACTCCTCCATCCGAAAGCCCTCCACCCGCTGGTAGAGGTCGAAGAGCATGCCGGCCTCCTGGAACTTCGCGAAGTACGCCTCGATGGACGCCAGGGGGGCGAACTGCTTCCGCCGGAGGAACTCCCGCACGGCGGCCTCCTCGAAGGCGGGCCGCTCCTCCTCCGGCGCCTCCAGGGCCCGAAGGTCCCGGGGGAGCATGTACTGGTACGCCTCGTCCACGATGAAGTGGCCCGAGACCACCTGGGCCTCGTTCTCCAGTCCCCGCAACACCTGCCCCACCAGCTCCTCCTTCAGGTCCAGCTCCAGGCCCAGCTCCTCCGCCGTCAGGGGGCCCAGGAAGCCCAGCAGCCGCAGGGCCAACCGGTCCACGGCATGCTCCACGTCCTCCCCCTCCACCGCCCGGGGGCGGTAGGCGGGCTCCTCCAGCCCCGTGCGGGCCACCCGGTAGGCGCGCTCCAGGCGCCGCAGGGCGTCGTTGAGCTCCACCCGGGGGACCTTCAGCTCCGCCGCAAGGGCCTTGGCCGTGCGGGGCTCCTCCTCCAGGAGGGCCAGCACCTGCCTGTCCAGGCTCCGCAGCCGGGCGGGCCGCGCGTAGACGGCGGCGTAGGCGGGCTCCTCCTCCGCCAGGGCCCAAAGGACCCCCTTGGGCGTCCAGACGGAGACCACGGCGCCCTCCTCCACCAGCTCCTGGCTCCACCCGCGGACCGTCTCCGCGGGCGCGGCGGCGTGATCGTAGGGGTTGCGACCCTTCTGCTGCCGCAGGTTCAGGGCCCCCGCCCGATCCAGGAGCAGGAGGACGTCGTCCTTGGACGCCACCGGCGGCGCCTTTCGCCGGAAGTGCTCCGCCACCTGCTCCTCCGCGAACTGGACCTCCCGGAGCTGCTCCTCCGGCACCACCCGCTTCAGGACCTGCCGGTGGAGCTCCCGCAGGAGGGCGGAGCGGTCCTCCATGAGGACGATGTCGCTGATGCCCGCCAGGACGACGTTGTGGGCCAGGGGGGAGGGGACGTGGGACCACGCGGAGGTGCGGACCCGCAGCCGGCCCTCCTCGATGGACTGGAGGACCTCCCGGGCGTGGCGGATGTCCAGGACGTCGTGGAGGATCTCGTTGTAGGCCTCCTGGAGGACGGGGAAGTCTGGCAGCTCGTGGAGCCAGTCCAGGACCTTCTGGGAGCGGAGCTGCTGCCGGCCCACGGAGACATCGTGCCCCCGGTAGCTCCGGAGCACCATGAAGGCCCGCGTCGCGCAGTGGCGGAAGCGCTGCTTGAAGAGCTCCGTGTTCCGGACGGCCCGCCGCAGGAGGTCGTCCAGCGCGTCGCTCCGCACCAGGCCGGCGACCTCCTCCAGGTCCACCTTCTTGGGGAGGGTCACCATGAAGTTGTCGTCCGTCACGGAGATGCGGGCGTTGCACGCCAGGTGGTTCGAGAGGGCGAAGGCGTAGGCCCGGGCCAGGGCGTCGTTGGTCCGGCGGCCGAAGGAGAAGTGGAAGACGAGGTTGCGGTTGCCCTTGGCGTCCAGGTACCCCTCGATGAGGAGGGTCTCGTCCGTGGGGACGTCGGGGATGAGGGCCCGCTGCTCCAGGAGGTAATTCACGGCGCTCCGGGCGGCGCCCTCGTCCAGCCGGGCCACCTCCACGAGCCAGGCTTGGGCCGCCTCTTCTCCATCCGCGTCCACCCGCCGCAGGACCTCCCGCCGCAGGGCCCCCACCTGCACCGCCAGGTCGAAGCTCCGGGGCAGCATCTCCCCCGTCCACGAGGGGACCGTAGGCCGCCGGCCGGAGGCGTCCTTCACGTAGACCTTCATCCCACGCACGCGCTCGTACTGGTACGTCCGGCCGCCCAAGACGAAGATGTCCCCCCGGGAGAGGTACTCCACGAACTTCTCCGACAGCTGGCCGATGGGCACGCCGCGCTGGGTGAAGACCCGGTAGGACCCCTCCTCTGGGATGGTCCCCACGTTGGTGAAGTAGATGACCCGGCTGCCACGCTTCCGGCCGAAGCGCCCCTCGTCCTCGTCGAGCCAGATCTTGGCGTACACGCTGACGTCCGGATTGCGGCTGGAGAGGTAGCGCAGGACGGAGAGGAAGTCCTCCCGGGGGAGGTCGCGGTAGCAGTAGGCGGACCGCACCAGGCGGTACGCGTCCTCGATCTCCCACCGCCGCTCCAGGGACATGCCCACGAGCTGCTGGGCCAGGACGTCCAGGCTGTTGCGGGGGATGTCCACCCGGTCGATGCGGTTCTCGTAGGCCCCCTTCACCAGGGCGGCGCACTCCAAGAGGTCGTCGTTGTCGAAGACGATGAGCCGGCCGACGCTGAGCCCGCCGTAGGCGTGGCCCGCCCGACCGATGCGCTGAAGGCCCTTGGCGATGGACTTGGGGCTCCCGATCTGGCACACCAGGTCGATGTAGCCGATGTCGATGCCCAGCTCCAGGGAGGTGGAGCAGATAACGGCCTTCAGCCTCCCCTCCTTCAGCCGGTCCTCCACGTCCAGCCGGACCTCCTTGGATAGACTGCCGTGGTGGGCCTCTAGGTGCTCCACGCCCCGCTCCTTCAGCTTGAAGGAGACGTGCTCCGTCCCGCTGCGGGTGTTCGTGAAGACCAGCGTCGTACGGTGGTCGTCGATCATTCCCCGCAGGAGGTCGTACATCCGGGCGTTGGCCACCTCGTAGGGCAGGGCGGTGAGGTCCCGCACGGGGCAGAGGACGGCCATGTCCAGCCGCTTCCGAGTCTCCACCTCCACCACGTGCATGGGCCGGGGCGCGCCGTCCTCGTAGCCCGCCAGGAACGCGGCCACCTCCTCCATGGGGGCGATGGTGGCCGAGAGGCCGACGCGGGTGAACTCCCGTCCCACGGACTCCCGGAGGCGCTCCAGGCTCAGCGAGAGGTGGACGCCCCGCTTGTTGGAGCACACCTCGTGGATTTCGTCCACGATGACCCACTGGACGTCCCGGAACTTCTTGCGGAAGACGGGGGCGGTGAGGACGATGGAGAGGGACTCCGGCGTGGTGATGAAGATGTGGGGCGGGTTGCGGGTCTGCTGCTGTCGCTCACGGGTGGACGTATCCCCCGAGCGGACGCCCACGCGGATGGCCGGCGGCTCCAGCCCCTCCTCCCGGGCCAGCGCCTCCATCTCCGCCAGGGGCTCCTCCAGGTTCTTGTTGATGTCGTTCGCCAGGGCCTTCAGGGGGGAGACGTAGAGGCAGTAGATCCTGTCCTCCAGCTCGCCCCGCCGCTGCAGGGCGTACAGCTCGTTGATGATGGAGAGGAAGGCGGTGAGGGTCTTGCCGGAGCCCGTGGGGGAGGAGACGATGACGCTCTCGCCGGCGTGGATGAGGGGGACGGCGTACGCCTGGGGCTCCGTCAGGTCGTCGAACTTCCCGTCGAACCACCGCCGAACCAGGTCCTCCATGAGGTCCAGGACCTCGGCCTTGGAGTGCTGCTTCTCCACGGACTGAATCATCTGGGCACCCTGTGAAACCTTGAGCTATGGGTACCGGGGGTAAAAGGCTTTTGCGCGGGATCGATCGGCGGCTACATGGCCTCCACGGCCACGGCCACGGCGTTCCCGCCCCCCAGGCAGAGGGTAACGAGGCCCCTCCTGGCGCCACGCTCCTTCATGGCGTACAGGAGGGTCGTCAGGATCCGGGCCCCGGTGCAGCCCAGGGGGTGACCCAGTGCCACCGCCCCGCCCCGGACGTTGAACCTGTCCGTGGGGATTTCCAGCTGGCCGGCCACAACGATGCTGGCGGCGGCGTAGGCCTCGTTGTGCTCGAAGAGGTCGAAGTCCTGGATCGTCAGGTCCAGCTTCTTCAGAAGCGCGTGCACCGTGGGGATGGGCGCCTCCATGACGTACTTCGGGGCCACGCCGCCGGTGGCGTAGCCCAGGATGCGGGCCATGGGGTTCAGCCCCATCTTCTCCGCCGCGTCTTCCGAGGCGACCACCAGGGCCGCCCCGCCGTCGCTGAGCTGGGAGGCGTTGCCGGCCGTCACCGTCCCGCCTTCCTGGAACACGGGCGGCAGGCGGGCGAGCTTCTCCAGGGAGGTGTCCGGCCGGACGCCCTCGTCCACCCGGAAGAGGGCCTCCCCGTCCGGCCCCTCCACGGGCACGGGGACGATCTCCTCCTCAAAGCGCCCGGACTTGATGGCCTGCAGGGCCTTCATGTGGCTGTCGTAGGCGAAGGCGTCCTGCTCCTCCCGCGTCACCCCGTGCTTCTCCGCCACGACCTCCCCCGTGATGCCCATGTGGAACTCGTTGTAGACATCCCAGAGGCCGTCGTGGACCAGGGCGTCCACCACCTGCCCGTGGCCGTGGCGATAGCCCCATCGGGCATTCGTCAGGAGGTAGGGCGCACGGCTCATGCTCTCCATCCCGCCGGCGACGACGAGATGCTGGTCCCCGGTGCGGATGGAGTCCGCCGCCAGGGTCACGGCCTTCAGCCCGGAGGCGCACACTTTGTTGACGGTGAGGGCCCCCACCTTCTCCGGGAGGTCCGCGTAGAGGGCCGCCTGTCGGGCGGGGGCCTGGCCCAGGCCCGCCTGGACCACGTTCCCCATGATGACCTCCTCCACGTCCTCGGGCCGCACGCCAGAGCGGGCGAGAACCTCGCGAATCGCAAGGGCTCCCAGATTGACGGCCGGGACGTCCCGCAAGGCCCGGCCATACTTGCCCACGGGCGTACGAGCGGCCGCGACGAGGAGCGGGACGGGCAAGGAGGTCACCTTCGAGTGGCGTAGGAACCGACTTTACTTGAACCTTGCCGGGGGAGTCCAATGCGCCCGATCGTGTCCGTCCTCGAGCGCGGTCGATCGGGAGAGCAGGAGGCGGACTACGTGGCCGAGGTCTCAAGCTGAGAGGTGGGTCGCGCGACCCGGACGGACAGATACACGCCCGCCGACAGGAAGCTGATGCCGACGAAGTCCGTGAAGGGGAGGAAGGCCGGCAAGCCCAAGCGAGCGATGATGCCGCCCACGGCCGGCATGATGGCGCCCAGCGTGATGAGGACGGCGAAGAGCTTCCGGGTCTTGACGATGCTGACCGCCGCGCCACCGATGAAGAAGATCCCACCCGGGACGTTGATCGGAAGGGTGAAGGGCAGGGTGTTGAACGCGAGCCCCTCGCCCCCCACGACGGGGGTCCTCAGGGCGGCCAGATTCACCGGCCCCAGGGCCACCGCGACGGCCAACACGGTCGTGAAGTACACGATGTACACGTTGAAGGCGGGAAAGAGCCGGCTCTTGGGCCAGATCAGCCCCAGCGTGCCGGCCCCAAGGAACCCCACCAGGCCGATGGCGGCGAAGTAGTACAGCCGGTACACGGGGACGATCCCGACCCAGCCGCCGAGGTACAAGGAGGAGGCCTGTCCGAAGGAGGAGATGGACCAGAGGGCGAGGCCCAGACCCCACAGCAGGTGGTGGAGCTTCGAAGAGCGAGCGTACCTCGAGAACATGTAGGCGGCCATGCCGCCGGCGATAGAGCCGACAACCAGGGAAAGCACCAACTCCAGCTGGGACATGGTAACCGACCCCAAGGCGGACCTTTCACTTAAAGACAAGGGGGATTCCCGGCAACGCCCTTGCCGGCCCTTGACGCGATTCCCGATGGAGGGACGGGCCCGCTGGGATTTGAACCCAGGTCCCCGGCTCCGAAGGCCGGAAGGATAGTCCGCTACCCTACGAGCCCGGAGCCGTCATCGCGAGCTATCGCTTATAGGTTGAGCAGGACCCCAGAGGGCGCACCCCATCCTTTCGGTGTTCTGGCTGGTGGACGTGGGGCACGAAGGCCACCTGGATTCTGGGGGAAGGCTCAGAGGGAGAAGACTAATAGTGGGAATGACATCCCCGCCGTCACATGGCACGCGCGACGGCAGTCCTGTTGGCCCTGGGACTGGTCCTCACATGGGCCGTCCCCGCTTTCGTCGCCGTTCCCACGGTGGGGGTCGCGGTGCACTTCACCCACGCTGTGGACGACGTTGACTTCGAGAACTGCGGCGATGGCACGGGATACAACACCATCCGGGGCGGAGTCAAGTGGGCGGCCTTCCCCGTCAAGTACCGGATCCTCGACGGCGGCGATTTCGGCGCCAGCATCCGAGCCTCTTTCCAGGTCTGGGATGATCAGGACCACCCCGTGACGGACTTCTTTGACGAGGTCTCCTCCGACGAGGACGTCTCCTTCACCTTCGATTCCATCGATGGAGAGGGGAGCGTCCTGGGGCGGACGACGGTGTGGTTCACCCTGGGCAGGAACAAGGAGATTACGAGGGCCGAGATCGTCCTCGACTCTGGCGAGGATTGGGATGACCTACCTCTCGACTGTGCGACCGGAGTGCCTCCCTTCGACGTGGGGGCCGTCGCGGTGCATGAAATCGGCCATGCCGTGGGCCTCGACCACAACTCCAACTCGGTCTACCTGACCATGTACCCCTACTACATCGGGGCCAAGGGCAGGACCCTCGCCACCGGAGACATCGGTGGCTTCGGCGCGCTTTACGGCGATGAGGGCGGAGACGACGACGGTGGAGGCGGCGGTGGAGGCGCCTGTCCCCCCGGGAACCCGAACCATCCCAAGTGTTCGTGAGCCGCTTGAAGGCCTAGGGCTCGGAGGGTGGCTCCTGGGACTCGTCGGACCCCCGCATGAGACGAGGGCGTAGAAGGAGGAAGAGGAGGGCGCCCGCCGTCCCCACGTAGATCAGGCCGAGCAGGAAGAAGGCCGTGCTCGTGAGGGGGATTGGGAAGTCCTCGAAGGCGAGGGTCGTGGACTGGGAGTCCGTAAGCACCACGGACGTCGTCCTGATGCCCGAGTCGTAGAGGGTACCCAGACGCGTCGTCACGTACCGCGCCTGGACGGTGTAGCTCCCCTGGGGCAGGAGGAGGACGAGGGTCCCGTTGGCGTCTGTGACACCGGCGTCAAAGACGAGGCCCGTCTCGTCCGTAACCTGGACGAATACCCCGGGCAGGAGGTCCCCTCGACCGGAGGTCGCCGTGACCTCCAGCTCGTAGACGGCTGTGGGCACCGGGAGCGTCTCGTCGTTCTCCACCGTCAGGGTCCCGGAGAAGACGGAGACGCCCCGCCAGGCCACCTCCAGGGTGTAGTTGCCCACGGGAACCTGGGTCAAGAGGACGCGGCCGTCGGCGTCGCTCCTCCGAGGATCGAGCTTCGCGCCGTTGGGGTGGACCAGGAGCAAGGTGGCTCCCGGCAACGGGCTTCCGTCGGCTGTCTGGGCTTGGAGGACGGGCGAGTAGACCTGCGTCGTCAGCACGAGGGGCATCGTGGCCGACACGTTGGCGTCCACCGTCTCGACCTGGCTCCCCACGAGGATGTCCTGCCAGAAGACCCGGAATTCGTAGGTGTCCTCGGACATGCTCAGGTTCGCCAGGCCGGCGGCGTCTGTGATGTTCTGGGCCACCGGGAATCCCGCACTCATCAGGACCACCCTGGCCCCGGCGAGGACTCCGCCGGCGGCGTCCTCCGTCCTCACGTTGACGTTGAACGGCAGCCCGCCGATGGTGAAGGTTTCGTTGCCCACGTCGGGGTAGGGTCCGTATGTGAACTGCTGGAAGAAGTGGTAGTGGTTGTGTCCGTTGTTGTCCAAGGCCCAGACCTCCACCGTGTACGGCCCGTTGGGCTGGTCGCTGTAGTTCCACTCCAACTCGTAGAGGCTCTCGAAGTCGATGGGGGTGCCTCCTGGGCGAGTCATGGAAACGTTGTCGAGGAGCGTGGTGTTGAAGGGGGATGTGAGGGTCAGGTTGACCCACCGGACGTCGAAGGCCCCCAGGGGATCGGTCACGTTGGCCCGGAAGGTCACGTTCTTGTTCGCCTTCCCCGGGTCCAGGTTGAGGGTCGCGTTCCCGGAGTCGTCGAGGGTCGACACCGCAACCACGTCCGCGGAGTCGGGGCCGCGCAGGACCAGCCGGCTGTTGACCTGGGGGGTGTCGTAGTGGAGCCAGACCCCCTGGAGCGCGCCCGGATTGACCGTCAGACGAAGCTCGATGGAGGCGCCCGCCGGGAAGGTTTGGGAGGGGAAGCTGTGGTTCCACTCCTTGAGGGTGACGGTGAGGGGGAAGCTCTGGCTGCCGAAGTTGCTCTCGGCGACCAGGGTGGTGCCCGTGGCGTTCTCCTCGTAGAGCCCCACGGTGACCTGGGCGTTGCTGCTTGCCGACGTGGAAGAGTTGGCCCACATCCGGAGGGTGAATCCCTCGACGGCAAAGTCCCCGGCCAAGGCGGGGGAGAGGTACCACTTGAGCACCCTCTGGGGGCCCTCGACCCGCACGCTCACGTTCGCGTCGTTGAAGTCCAGGGTCGTGTCGAAGTACGTGAGGGTACTCCCGCCGCCCGGGAGGGGCTTGGCCGTCTCCGTGGCGTTCACG
>CAYGBN010000005.1:0-5934 GCA_964348155.1 uncultured Methanomassiliicoccales archaeon | reverse complement strand
GGTGAGGACACGGCCGCCTCGGGGGCCCGGCGTCACCGTCACTCCCTCCTGCGCAGGGCCAGCCCCGCGGCTCCAACCACCAGAGCGACGGCCGTCCCAACCAGGACCCAACCCGTCGCGTTCAGCCCCACCTCTCCGATCGACGGGAATCCCCCAGCTAGAGGCGTGAGGAGGATCGTGTGAACCGAGAAGTGCGTGACGACGAAGACATAGACCTCCTCTCCGCCCGCCTCCTCGGAGGCCACGAGACCCTCGTAGTTGACGGCGTCGGGAACCTCGATGGACAGGCTGCCGTCCGCGTCGGCGACGAAATCCTCCACGAAGGCCCCGCTGACCAAGATGGTGACAACGTTGGTCGGAAGGTCGTCTTCAACCTCGAGAAGAAGGCTCCTCGTCTCCGAGGTGTAGGTCACCGAGACCCGATCCACGCCCTCCGGGGTTCCGGCGTTCACCACCAGGGCCGCCCATGGGCTGTCCTCCTCCGCGAAGAGGAAGGTGGCGGCACCGAGGCCTCCCGCGTTCTCCGCCATGCCGATGGCGGCCTCGACGTCCTTCCCGGGAATCGGGGGGAGGTCCACGGGGGGGGCCGGGGCCGCGACCCCGCTGCCCGCCGCGAGGGCCATGAGGAGGGATGACATCAACAGGGCGTAGGGGAAGACCCAAGCGGTCCTGGGAGTCATGGAGGGACCTCGCCCTTGCGAGCATATAGCCTCTTTGGCACAAGCGTCGAATCGCGTGGCACAAGCGTCGAAGGTCGCGGGGAAGGAGCAGGGGAGACGATGGAGAGAAAAAGAAGAAAAAAGGGGGGAGCAGGCCGCGGGACTACCGTCGCCTGCGAAGGGCCACCAGTCCAGCCACCAGGATGGCTGCGAGGGCCGCGCCCACCACGGTCCAACCCATGGCCGTCAGGCCCCCGGGTCCCAAGAGGGTGCCCAAGGCGGACGTCTGGGCGGACAGCGTGATCGACTGCACGGAGAAGTGCGTGACGACAAAGACGTAAACCTCCACGCCTCCGGCGTCCGCGGACGCCACGACGCCCTGGTAGTTCACCGCGTCGGAGACCTCGAGGGAGAGGTCGTTCTCCGAGCTGGCGATGTAGGCGTCGACGAACGCCTTGTTGACCAGGATGGTCACGACGTTCGTGTGGTCCGCGTCGACGGCCTCGATCGTGACAGTTCGATCCTCCTGGGAAAGGGTCACGGTGACCCGGTCAATCCCGTCGGGGGATCCCGCGTGCACGACGAGGGCCGCCCAGGGCTCCACGTCCTCCGCGAAGAGGAAGGTGGCGACGCCCGTTCCGCCCGCGTCCGTGGCGAGGCCGATGGCGGTCTCGACATCGAAGGGGACCGAGGGGAGATCCACCGGGGGCTCGGGCTGCGCGGAGACAAGGGCTCCCAAGAGGAGCGCCATGCCCACCAGGGAGGCCATCGCAATCGTTGCTGTCCTTGTTCGGTGCCTCATCCGTTTCACCTCCTTGCGAGCGCTTCGAGCTCGGGGCTTATATGCTGTTTGGCACAAGCGTCGAACGCCGTAGCACAGGCGTCGAACGTGCGATTCCTGTTCCTGAGAACGAGAACGAAACCTTGATACAGCGCCTGGCGGGATGCTGGCGCGATTCCATGGTTCTGCCAAGCCAAGTGGAGCCGTTCTTCCGGGTCGCCCTGATGGGCTTCGCCCTCATCCTGACCGTGCTGGTGGGCATCTCCGCCTACCGCGTGCGAAGCACGAAGCTCCTCCTGGTGACCCTGGGCTTCCTGGCCTTCTCCGTCAAGGGGGCGCTCCTGACCCTCGGACTGTTCCTGACGGCCTTCCGCCAGACCTTCCTTGCCAGCACCGAGATGATCGTCGTGGACTTCGTCGTGCTCCTCCTCCTCTATGCGGGAACTGTCAAGGGCGCCTGAAGGGAGCGCGGCGGACGAGGGAGTCCAGGGCCTCGAGCGACGTCGCGTGGTCTTCCAGTTCATCCGGTCCCATCCGGGTCTCCACCTGCGGGAGCTGGAGAGGCGCCTCCCCATCTCCCTGGGGGACCTGCGGTACCACGTGGACTACCTGGAGAGGGAGGGGCTGATCTCCAGCAAGAGCGACGGCTACCGGAAGGCCTACTTCTCCGTCCGGGACGTCTCCGTCTTGGACCGGGACCTCCTGGCGCTCCTGCGCCAGCGAAGCCCCCGACGAATCGTTCTCCACCTCCTTGCCCACCACGAGGCCGGCTCGGAGGACCTCCGGGAGGCCGTGGGCCTCAGCCGTTCCACCCTGAGCTTCCACCTGGGAAAGCTGACGGCGGCGGGCCTGGTCGACGTGCGCAGGGTGGAGGGGAGGCACCTCTACCGCCTGGCGGATCCGGAGAGGACGGCCCGGGTGCTGATCGCGTATCGGGGCAGCTTCCTCGACGCCGCCGTGGACCGCGTCCTGGATGCTTGGTTGCGGTGAAGCGTCGGGTCTCTTCGAGGCTCCCCCGTCGACCGAGGGCTGGCGTCTTGAAGGAGCCGAACCCGCTCCCGTCCGTCCCGTCGAAGTTGGGGTCCTTCAGGCCGTCCGACGGCGACGTGCGCGCTCCGCCTTGCCTCCTACTCCCGCCACGCGAGGTAGGTCGCGCCGAGAAACACCAGGGCGAAGAAGATGCCCGGGATGACGATGATCAGCCACTCCCACCCGGCATCCCCGGCGGCCATGCCCGCCAGGTTGAGTCCCATGAGCACCAGGAACACGATCCCCGCCACGAGTCCGATCACGTACCCGTAGGAGTGGCGCCACCACATCAGCGGCACCGCGATGAAGGCGAAAGCCACGAAGAGTGCGCTCATTAGCGTGGCGGCGAGCGGTCCCCCCACCTGTGCCGTCCCGGAACCCACGAGGTAGATGGCTATTAGGGTTCCCACGACCAACCCCGCCAACGAGGCGAGGGCCAGCTGCATATTCCGAGTTGGTTCCTCCATGAAATCCCCGGTCCGGGAAGCGAGGAGCCGCATATAACCTTCACGGTCCGGGTGCCCGAGCGCGCAGGGGGCCCTCCTCCCGCGCCCATGGACCGTGCCAACGCCCCACGGCCGCTACGCACGGAGCGTCCCGTCGACCACGAGGGGTTCCCCGTCGACCTCCAGGGTGGCTTCGTGGAAGGTCATGGGGAAGCTGAAGCCGCTCCCGTTCGTCCCGTCGAAGTCCTCGTTGTCCCCCAGGATGAGCGTCACGGCACCCTCGACGATGTCGTCGTTGAGAAACCCGTACTTCGCCTCGGGGTTCAGCCCGATGGACAGCGCGCCCAGCTGGTCCGCCCCGCCGGCGCGCTTCTCGTCCCATCGCATCGTGAAGAGGTTGAGGTTCTCCTTCGCCGTGGCCTCCACGACGTGACCTCCCTCGAAATGCCAGGTCAACCCGTGGATGAGGTCCCCCGCCTGGGGGATGGGGGTGGTCGAGGTCGCCTTTCCTTCGCCGCTCCCCTGCCGCAGAGCGACGCCCACGGAGCCCTCAGGGAGGGACTGGTAGTAGGTCGACCGTCGGCCCTTCACGGGGTCCAGCCGTCCCGTCCACACCGTGGGTTCCGTCCCGTGGAACTCGAACTCCAGGTCCGTCCCGCCCGGCGCCGAGAGCCGGCCCTTCTCAGCTCCCCGGAGGCGCCGGGAAACGCGCGTTCCGCGCTCCTCCAGCTTGTCTGGTGCCACGGCCATGGCGGCCAGGACCGAGTCGTGCCAGGCACGACGGTCGAAGCCATAGTGGGCGGCCCGCGGCTCCGTAACGTTTCCCAGGGCGACGTAGAGGTAGGGAATGGGATCGTCGTCCCAGGGCTCGTTCGTGCTTCTGGACCCCTCGGCGTTGGCCCGCCAACGCTCGCCCGTGATCTCCTTCATGGGTGCCGGATCGACGATGCCCCCGGCGTAGACCATGACGGTGACGGTTCCGTGGAGGGCCCGGACCAAGTTCGACGGGCCGCGGAGCCACTCCAAGGGGAGGTGAAGCATGGCGTCGTACCAGGTGTCGTCCGCGTCCAGCGTGAGCATGGTGTCGGCCCCGGCGCGCCTCGCCTCCCGGACGATCTCCTTGGCCAGGGGCAGCGTGTGCTCGCCGGCGTGGACGCGCAGGGCGTCCTCTTCAGTAATCCGTAGGGAGTCGCGAACGATGCGCTGGGCCACGGCGGCGTACTCCGCTTGCATGGGGTCCCCCGTAGCGGACGGCGGTCGTCCCACATAAAGATGCCACGCGGCCACCCCTCTCCTCCGCGGGGGGGGGACCGGGCCGGTCACGGCTTCGGGGGCCGCCTTTCGTACTTCGGCTCGTAGAGCAGCACCCTTACCCCACCCGGCATGGTGAGGTAGGTCACGAGGCCAAAGCCCCGATCCTCGACCTCCTGGTCGAAAGCCACCCCGCGCCCGCGGAGCTCCGCCACCGTCCCATGGACGTCGTCGCAGTAGAACGACACGTCGTGGGTGCCAGCCGGAGGCTCGCCCTCCTCGTCGAGGGGGTGGACGCCGAGGTCCCCCTCCGGAAGGCCGAAGATCAGCCAGCCGTCCCCTGTGTCCGTGTATGGGAGCTGCAGCTTGTCCCGCAGGAACGCCCGCGTCGCCTCCGGATCGGAGGAGTAGAAGAGGCCGTGGAGACCTCGAATCATCCTCCCCCTCCTCGAGTGGGGTTACTCGTTGCCAGGCACGAGGCCCAGTTGAGCCAGGAAGCCGAGCTGGTCGAAGTACTCGTGGACCTCCGCCACCTTCCCGCCCTGTACCCGGTAGACTGTGCAGCTCGGCACGCTGACCCGCTTGTTCGTAGGCGGGATGGGTTCGCCCTCGGGCCCCGGCAGCGAGCCCGTGTGGGTGCCTGCAACCACGTACTCCCCGCAGACCCAGTCGCCGTGGACGAAGGTCCGCAGCGTCTTCACGTCCATGTCCGGGAAGCCGTCGAAGAAACCCGAGTACCACTCGATCACGGAGTCGTGCCCCTTCCGCGGCTCGGGGCTGTCAGGTGCGTGCAGAGCCACGTCCTCCGCATGGAGGTCTCGAAAGGCATCCCAGTCCTTCGCCCGAATCGCGTTTTCCACCGCCTCAATCACTTTCAGGTTGTCGTCCTCCGCCATGGAAGTACCTCCCCCGGCTGAGGACGCTCTCCTTACTTCAGGCTATGCCCTACGACCGTCCTCGGGTGCTCGCATTTCAAACCGACTCCCCCCAAACGCTGACGGTTCGGGGAAGATCAGAGGCGGGCCGTCGGGTAACCCCTCCCCTCATCGGCGAAGAGGCCGCGGCAAGGACCTGGAGCGTATCTTTCCCTTGATCGATGTGCTCCAGGCCATCGCGGGCCGGGGCGCGGCATAGCCGCTGGATGTGGTGCAGCGCGTGTGCAGGGTCAGGTACTTCCGAGGTGCGAGTGTATCCGGCTAGAGGGGACCGCGCGTCGCCTGAGACGGGGTGAGCAACACGTCGAACGGTCGCGCGTCCATGTTCTTGACCGCGGGGTGGGCCTTCACTGCCCCCGCGAGCTCGCTGTTCAGGAAACCGTCAAGCGCTTCCTCGCTCTCGAACATATAGATCCCGCCGGCCTGCTTCCGGTTCTCATCCAGGATCCACACCTTCCACTTGAGGCCCGGGACGGCGGCAAAGGTGCCGGCCAGGTCCTCGGCGGCCTTCTCCCATTCCTCGCTCGGGACACCGAGGTCGAAATTCAGCTGCAGAATCTGTTGTGCCATATCTGGCTCCCCCGCGGCGTGATTGCAGGGCCTTTATTTGTCCTTTGCCGTCCTACACCCCTGAAGGGCTGGAGGTTAACATAGACGGATTGCACAGCCTCGCGCCTACCATCTGGACTCGATTCCTTGTGTTAGCTCAAAGTCACCTAGACCCCTCGCCGTCGAGAGCATTGCCATGCTCTCTTGAACAGCCCATTTGTAGCGTTAGCCCTACAATGCTTCTGGGGGTTCAGTCCCAAAATGGCTCTTGATCCGACTCGGGC